>CAYZQP010000001.1:0-5771 GCA_964480545.1 uncultured Mesorhizobium sp.
ACATGGGCATGAAGACGGTTGCCGAATATGCGGAACGCTTCGGCGTTTACGACAAGATGAGGCCCTTGATCTCCATGTCGCTTGGTTCGGGTGAAACAACCGTCATGCGCATGGTGTCGGCCTACTCGGTCATGGCCAATGGCGGCAAACAGATCAAGCCGTCGATGATCGACCGCATCCAGGATCGCTATGGCAAGACAGTTTACCGTCACGACGAGCGCGGCTGCGAGGGCTGTTCGGCCAACGAGTGGGAAAACCAGCGCGAACCGGATCTGGTCGACAATGCCGAGCAGGTTCTCGATCCGATGACCGCCTATCAGATCACGTCGATGATGCAGGGCGTTATCGATCGCGGTACTGCTGTGACCTTGAAAGAACTCAAGCGCCCTGTGGCCGGCAAGACCGGCACCACCAATGATGAGAAGGACACCTGGTTTGTTGGTTACACACCAAACCTCGTTGTCGGTCTCTACCTCGGCTACGACACACCTCGTCCGCTCGGCAAAGGCACCACCGGTGGTGGGCTTGCCGCGCCGATCTTCAAGGATTTCATGGCCGAGACACTCAAGGGCGTACGCCCGGTCGATTTCCAGGTGCCAGCGGGCATGAAGCTG
Organism: uncultured Mesorhizobium sp.; assembly: GCA_964480545.1. Lineage (GTDB taxonomy): Bacteria > Pseudomonadota > Alphaproteobacteria > Rhizobiales > Rhizobiaceae > Mesorhizobium_G. The sequence goes on from CAYZQP010000001.1 coordinate 615, forward strand.
ATTCCGATCAACCGTCGGACCGGCATGGCCGCAGCCAGAGGCGCGCCGGACACCATCGTTGAAGCGTTCAAGCCAGGCACCGGCCCTGCTGATGCCTATGCGCCGATTGGCGTAGAGATGGTAGAAGCCGCGCCAGCCGCACCGAAGGTCAGACGCGAACTCTCGCCTGGCGTTACGAAGAAGATCGAAAGCGGCGGGGCCGGCCTGTTCTGATCAGCTGCTGCGCGCCGCATCAATGGTGGCGCGCACTTGCTTCTCGCACGTAACGGTCAGGCGGTATTCGCGGTCGAGCTCTGTTCCTCCCATTCCAACGGCAGGATTTCGATAGAGCATCGGGCTCGGCAGATCCTTCAATGCTGCAAAGTGGATTTCCTTCAGCCCTGTCTGTCTGAGAACCGCGCCGACATTGTCCGGTCGTATCCCACCGCAGCCGAGGATGATGATCCGCTCTCCGGCGCGCTCGACGAGTTGGGTCAGAAGCGCCGTCCCTTCTTCCACCGTGTCGCGTTGACCGCTGGTCAGCACGCGCCCAACGCCGCAATCGATCAGTGTCTCCAGCGCCTCGAACGGATCGCCCGTCATGTCGAAGGCGCGGTGACACGTAACATTAAGGCTGCCCGCAGCCTCGACAAGGGCGCGCATTCTGGCTCCATCCACTCTGCCGTCGGCAGTCAGGCACCCCACCACCACGCCCGCAACGCCAGTCTCGTGCAAAGCGCCAACGTCGTCGAGCATGGATGAGAATTCGGCCTCCGAGTAGAGGAAGTCGCCGCCGCGCGGGCGCACGATCACGTGGAAAGGGATGCTGGCGTACCTCAACGCCGTGCGCACGGTGCCGATGCTCGGCGTGATGCCGCCTTCCAGCAGGCTGGCACAGAGTTCGACCCGGTTGGCTCCGGCATTCTGGGCTGCGATCAGCCCATCGACCCCTTCGACGCAGACTTCCACAAGTGGTGACATCGACCACCTCCTTGACCCGATCTGATGCGAGACGTCCCTTCAGGTCAATATGCGCGTACCGCGCGGATCCTATCGAGTCGACAGGCTGACGGGCTGCACGATCATTCCGCCGCCTGCCTCACCAATATGCGTCTCGACGCCATAGATGGCGCGCAGCCTCTCCTGCGTGAGTACGGTTGCGGGCACACCATCATCCACCATGCGACCGTGGTGCAGCAGGATCAGCCGGGTACACCAGCGCGCCGCGAGGCCGAGATCATGCGTCGAGGTGATGACGCTGCGCCCCTGCGCCGCCATCTCTGAGAAGATTTGCATCAGGCCGATCTGATGCGCAGGGTCGAGGCCTGCGGTTGGCTCATCGGCAAGCAGCAAAGGCGTATCCTGCGCCAGTGCCCGGGCGATCAAAACGCGCGCCAGTTCACCGCCGGATAGCTCGGTGGCGGGGCGATCGCGGAACGCGGTGATGTCCATCCGTGCCATCGCGTCGTCAGCCCTGGCACGATCCTCGGTGCCCGGCGGTGCAAAGCGCGGCAGATGCGGAGCACGGCCCAGCATCACGACATCGGCGACGGGCATCGCCCAGGCGATGTCGCGCTCCTGCGCCACGTAAGCCGCCTTCAGGGCGCGCTCCACAGAACTCATGGCGCGGCTGTTTTGCCCGTCGAGTTGAACCGTGCCCGTGAACGGGATGAGACCGGTGAGCGCGCACAGAAGCGTTGATTTACCGGCACCGTTCGGACCGATGAGGCCGATGAATTCGCCCGGCGCGACATCGAAGGAGATGTCGTGCAGCACAGGGCGGCCACCAAGCGAAGCGCTGAGATTTGAGACCGAAAGCAGGCTCATGAAAGCCTCCGGCGCTCGACAAAGACGAGCCAGAGGAAGAAGGGCGCGCCGACGATTGCGGTGAGCACGCCAAGCTTCAGGTCGCGGTCGGGGGCGACAACGCGCACCAGCACGTCGGCTGCGAGGATAACGCAGGCACCGCCAAGCCCGCTGGCAGGCAGCAGCCGCGACGGACGGCCGCCGACCAGCGGGCGCAACAGATGCGGCACGACAAGCCCGACAAAACCGATGGCTCCGGAAACGGCGGTCGCAGAGCCGACAGCTGCGGCTGTGCCGAACACCGCGAGAAACTGCACGCGGCGCATGTCGACGCCCATCGAAGAGGCGGTGTCTGCGCCGAGGGTCAAAGCATCGAGCGAGCGCCCGAGCGAGAACAACATGACCCAGCCGATCAGCATGAACGGCGCGGCGAGCCAGACATGAGTCATCGAGCGGTCGGTCAGCGAGCCGAGCATCCAGAACATGATCTCGAGCGCTGCAAACGGGTTCGGCGACAGGTTCAGCGCCAGCGAGGTCATCGCACCGGCAAAGCTGGTGACGGCAACGCCGGCGAGAATGATGGTCAGCACGCTGCCGCTGCGCCCGGCCAGCGCCTGTACCAGCAGCACAGCGAGCAGTGCCGCAGCCAAAGCAGAGAGCGGCAGCGCCAGCGGGAACGCGGCGGAGAGGCCGGTGTAGATCGCCAGCACCGCGCCCAGCGAGGCGGAGGCGCTGACACCGATAATGCCGGGTTCGGCCAGCGGGTTGCGCAGATATCCCTGCAGCACAGCACCGGACAGGCCGAGCGTCGCACCGATCAGCAGCCCGAGCAGCGCGCGCGGCAGCCGCACCTCCTGCATGATCAGCGCAATCGCGTCACGCTGTGAGGAGAACAGGGCCGCGATACTGTCTCCGAAGGCGATGCCGGCCGGGCCGACGGTCAGCGACAGTACGAACAGGATCGCCGCCAGAACGGCGAGCCCGGTCATCAACAGACGGTAGCGGCTGGTGTCGCTCATGGCGCGTCGGCTGCCTCGCGCAGGCGCTTCGCAGCCTCGATGGTGAAGGGTGTGCCGCAGATCGTGTAGCGCCCGGAAACATCGACGGGACGGCTGTGCGCCAACAGCGCGCGATAGGCCGGATGCACGAAATTTTGCTGCGCCAGAGCTGGCGCCCGATACTCACGATCACCATCGGCAATCAGGTCTGGCTGCGCCAGGATCAGTGTCTCCAGCGGTATGCGCGCGACGCCCTGAATGCCGAGTTTCGAGGCGATGTTGGTGAGACCGGACATCTCCATGACAGCATTCAGCAGCGTGCCGGAGCCGACCGTGTAGCTGTTCGCGTGATAGGCCGCGATGGTCTTGCCCGATGCCGGTTTGCCGGCGAGCGCAGCCAACTCGCTATCCATGCCAGCGACGATTTCAGCGGCCCGCGCAGGCTGGCCGAGCATCTCGCCCATGCGCAGATAGTTGGTGCGGATATCGGCGAATTTCTCTTCTGGAGCAAACTGCTCGACACGCACGCCGAGCTGCCGCAGCAGCCCGACGGTGGACGGGTTGGACCAGGTGCTGGCCAGCACGAGGTCCGGCTGCATGAGGAAGATCTCCTCGGCCAGCGCGTGGTTTGCTGGATAGGCGCGGGCTTGCTCAGCCATCGCAGAGGAGGGGTCAGATGCCGCGAGATAGGAGACGGATTTCAGTTGGCCGGGTGCCGCAATCTGCATAGCCATCTGGTCGGTGCACAGGTTGATCGAGACAACGCGGTTAGGGACGGTTTGGGCGAAGGCTGATGTGCTGAAACAAACGAAAAGCGCCGCCGAAGCGGCGACGCATTTCACAGGTGCCTGCACCCGAAGGATCAACTCAGTACCGCAGCTTGATGCCGGCGAAGCCCGAAATCCCCGGCGTGTCGAACCCCTTGGCTGTCTGGTAATTCTGGTCGAGAAGATTTGTACCACGTGCATAAAGCTCAAGATTCTCGCTATACTTGTATGCGACTTTGGCATTGACGAGAACGTAGTCGTCCAGATCAACCTGACCGGTTCCGACTGCATCCACAGTGTCCAGTGCGACCTTGACGTCCGCCGAAACTGTCCATTTTTCAATTGGCTGAACTACCGCCGAAAGCGAGATTGCGTGCTTGGGGATACGCAGGCCGCGCACACCATCCTCATTCTCCACATCTGTGTAAGTGTAGGAGCCGCCGAGGTTCAGCCAGGCTGTTGCATCGTACGAGGCAGAGAGTTCGACGCCCTGCGAACGTGTGGTGCCTGGTGCCTGCTGATACTTGCCGAAGGTTCCGGGGAAGGGCAGGTACTGAATCTGGTCTTCAACAGCGATGTAGAAATAGGTCGCATCAAGAAGCAGTCTCTGGTCCAGGAATCGCTGCTCGATGCCGATGTCGAAGCTCTTGCTGGTTTCAGGCTGCAGACTCTCGTTGCCCGTATCGAAGGGAGCGTAGAGTTCATACATGCTTGGCGCCCGGAAGCCCGTACCAAAGGAAGTGTGCAGGCGCGTCCCGGTTGGCGCATAGAGATATGAGCCGGTGCCGCGATAGGTCGTGTAACCGCCATAGGCGGAGTTTTCATCGTGGCGCAGACCCGCAGTCAGCACAAGATTCTCGACCGGCTGAATGCTGGCCTGACCCCAGAACCCAGTGTTCGAATAAGCGTCTTTTGTGTCGGTACCGAAATTGTCGGTGACGCCAGCGCTTTCCTTCTCATAGTCAGCACCATATTGAAGTTGCAGCCAGCTGGTGGCCTCGAACGAACCCTGGTAGTCGAGCTTTTCACGGTTTCCGACATAATCCGCATCGAAGGGACCGAACTGCGACACGGAGCGGATCGCGCGGTCAACTTCAAACAGTTGCGCCGAAAAGGTGTTCTTCAGGCGTCCATCGAGGAGATCAACATTGAACCCGCCACGCACCGCTTTCTGCGTCGTCAGGTTGCGATTGAACAGGTTGTCGCTGGCGATGCCGGAAAACGAATCGTAATCGTCGTACTTTGCGTCGCCGTCGATGAACAGCGCCGAACCGAATACCGAGATGGTCTCATTGACACGCGCTTCGAAATTGCCGTCGACCTGATAGTTCTCGAACCCGTCCCGCTCGGCGCCGCCCGGTGCGGCGGATATGCCGTCCGTCTTGAAGCCGGTAACATTGATCGCTGTTCTGGCGCGCTCGTTGGCTGCCTTCAGACCATATCGCCCGAGCAGCGTACCGCGCGATCCGCCTTCGAGGTCCAGTTCGTGGTGGATACCTTGAGTGACGCCGCCAAGCGTGTTCATGCTGATGACACCGGCGATTGCGTCAGAGCCATAGAGCGTGCTTTGCGATCCCTTGAGCACCTCGATATTGTCGAACTCCATC
>CAYZQP010000001.1:5781-45161 GCA_964480545.1 uncultured Mesorhizobium sp.
GTCAGCAGATACTGGTATGCAGTCTGTGTCTGGGTGCCTGTCGGATCGGCGATGTCGATGCCATTGAAAAGCGTCTTCACATAACGCCTTTGGAAACCGCGCACCGCCAATGAGCCATCAGAACCAGGACCACCTGTTGAACTGATTGCGACACCGGGAACCTGATTGAGATAGTCGAGAACCAGAGGCTTCGACTGTTCCTCGATCTCCTTCTTGTCGACCACCTCCACCTTCGAGCCGACCTTGTCCTTGTCGGTCGGGGTGCGGTTTGGTGTCGTCACCACCACCTCGCCGAGTTCCACCGGCTCGTCCTGCCCCAGTGCGGGCGCTGCGACGACGGTCAGCGCGATTGCGGCGACGCCAGCCCGAAGAAATCCGGCGCGAAGAATTGTTCTGTGCATTTTCTGCCCCTGCCTGTTCGGGAACGTTGTCCCGGTTCATCCCTGAACCGCAGGTCTGGAGTTTGGGGCTGGCTGAATAGCTTCCCGTCTCCGCCATGCGGCAACACTTGTCGTGTCACCGCCACGGAAGCCGTGCCTGTCCACCCCTCGTGGGCAGGCTGGGTGACGGGGCAGGCAGGTCTCCTGACTTCCGTGTCTTCGCTGTCTTCCGCCTTCCCGGCTGATCGCCAGTGGCATGCTGGAAGAAGCTCAACGGTTACAGTTGCGGGGGCAGTCCCGGATTTGGCCAAACCTAGCCTCACCGAATTCCCTTTTCATCCACCCGAGGGCGGAACCAGCTCCTGGAATCGACCGTAGAGTGTGGGCAGCAGATCGTCAATCGAGGTCGCCGGGAATCACAGGCTTCTCGAGAACCTGGTGGCCGCTGCGGGAATCGAACCCGCACGGGCGAAGCCCGAGGCATTTTAAGTGCCTTGTGTCTACCAATTCCACCAAGCGGCCGTGCAGCTCTCAAAAGAACTGTGGCCAGTGCATGCACTGGCCACAGCCGGATTTCTAGCGAAATTTGCCGACTCACTCGTCGTCGACAAACACCTCTTCGCGCTTCTTGCGGATCGATGGCATCAGCGATGTTGCAAGCACGATGACCGTCAGGACCAGAACCGTCGCGCTGATCGGCCGCTCGAGGAAGGTCATCGGATTGCCGAATGACTTGATCATCGACTGCCTCAGGTTTTCTTCCAGCTGGCTGCCAAGGACAAAGCCAAGCAGCAACGGTGCCGGCTCGCAGCGCAGCTTCATCAGCACATAGCCGAGCAGGCCGAATGCCGCGACTGTGAACAGGTCGTAGATGTTCGAGTTCACGCTGTAAACGCCGATCGCGCAGGCTGCCATGATGATCGGGAACAGGATGTAGTAGGGCACCCTGAGCAGCTTCACCCAAAGCCCCACCAGCGGCAGGTTGAGGATGACCAGCATGAGGTTACCGATCCACATCGAGGCAATCAGACCCCAGAACAGCGTCGGGTTCTCGGAAGCCACATTCGGACCCGGGATAATGCCCTTGATGATCATTGCGCCAATCATCAGCGCCATGACCGGGTTGGCAGGAATGCCGAGAGTCAGAAGCGGAATGAACGACGTCTGGGCTGCGGCGTTATTGGCCGATTCAGGCCCTGCAACACCGGCAACCGCGCCCTTGCCGAATTCCTGCGGCGTCTTCGAGATGCGCTTTTCCAGGGTGTAGGACGCGAATGATGCGAGGATTGCACCGCCGCCGGGCAGCACGCCGAGCAGCGAGCCAAGAAATGTGCCGCGCAATGTCGGGCCGGCCATATCCTTCCAGTCCTGTTTACTCGGATAAAGCTGGCCGATTTCCGCGATATTCGGATCTCGTCCGCGCTCGTTCTCGAGATTGCGCAGGATCTCGGCAACGCCGAAGAGACCAACAGCAACCGCCACGAAGTTGAACCCGTCGGAGAGTTCGAGAATGCCGAGTGTGAAGCGGAGGTCGCCGGTAATGGTATCGGAGCCAACAAGCCCCAGAAGCACGCCCAGCACGACCATTGCAAGCGCCTTGAGCACGGAGCCGGACGCCAGTGCGACCGAGAACACCAGACCCAGCACCATCAGCGAGAAGGTTTCCTGGGTACTGAATTTCAACGCATAGGCAATCAGTGGCAGCGCCAGCAGCGCGACGATGAGCGTTGACACTGTGCCAGCAAAGAACGACCCGATCGCGGCGATGGCAAGGGCAGGACCTGCACGGCCCTTCTTCGCCATCTGGTAACCGTCAAGTGCGGTAACCGCCGACGAGGATTCGCCGGGCATGTTGACGAGGATTGCGGTCGTTGAACCACCATATTGCGCACCGTAATAGATGCCGGCGAGCATGATCAGCGAGGTAACCGGGTCGCCAATATTATACGTCAGCGGCAGCAGCATCGCGATGGTCGCAGTTGCGCCGATGCCAGGAAGCACGCCAATCAGCGTGCCGAGCAGTACGCCTATGAGGCAGAAACCGAGATTGGTGAGCGTCGAGGCTGTCGCAAAGCCGAGAGCGAGATTGGAAAGAAGATCCATGGTTTGCTCCTATCGGCCGAGCCACGGGCCGACGAGGGGCATGGGAAGTCCCAGACCCAGGACGAAGACCAAGGTTGTGAATATTGTAACAGCCACCGCAAGAATGAGCGCCAGCACGGGCGTCATCTTGATAGAGGCGAAGGCGGCGATAAGCGACGTAAAGAAGATGGCGCCAACAAAGCCCAGCCCGCGCACCGTGAGGGCGAAGAAAATCGGTGCAAAGAGGATGAAGATCATCCCGCGCCACGCAAAACCCCCGACGGGCTCGCCGGTTGTTCGCAGCGCATTGAGCACGATAATGCCACCGAGAATGATCAGGATCGTCGCAACCAGCAGCGGGAAATAGCCCGGACCCATGCGGGTCGCAGAGCCAAGATTCAGCTGGAGTGACTCGTAGGCAAAAAAAGCGCCAAAGGCGATAAAGATCGCCCCGCACGCAATGTTCGGGATATCAAGACGCGAGTTTTCCATAGGGCCGCCCGGAATGCAGTAGGCAAAAAGGAGGGGGCGTCTGGGACGCCCCCGGACTCAAATCAGTCGGCGTAGGTGCCAGCCGCCTCGATGATTGGCTTCCAGCGGGCAATTTCGCTTTCCAGCTTTGCCTTCAGTGCGGCCGGGGTGGCGTCAGCTTCCGAAGATGGCGCGGTGCCGAGCTCTGCGAAACGTGCGACGACGTTGGGGTCAGCCAGAGCTTTCTGCAGGGCCTTGGACAGCTTGTCGGTGATTTCTGCAGGCGTACCCTTTGGCGCGTAGACGCCGTGCCAGATGCCGACCTGCATGCCGGGAAGGCCGCCCTCATCGGTGGTCGGAACATCTGGCAGAACCGGGAGTCGGGCTGGCGATGTCACTGCGTAGGCCTTGATGGTGCCGCCCTGGATCTGCTTGGTGGTGTTGGTCGTCTGGTCACACATGATGTCGACCTGGCCACCGAGAAGGTCGGTCATAGCCGGGCCTGTGCCCTTGTACGGTACGGTGACCAGCGGAGTGCCGATGGCGCTCATGAACAGCATTCCGCACAGATGCGAGGCGGCGCCGACGCCGGCATTGGCCACAGTCACCTTGTCCTTGTTGGCTTTTGCGAATTCCACCAGACCCTTGAGGTCGGTCGGCTCAAGATCCTTCTTGGCGACGATCGTCATCGGAACCTCGGTGACGAGCCCGACATATTCGAAGGCATTCAGCGTATCGAATGGCAGCTTGCGGTAGAGCGTGGCGCTGGTCGACATGCCGATGTGATGCAGCAACAGAGTGTATCCATCGGGTGCAGCAGCTGCGACCCGCGCAGCGCCCAGCGTTCCACCGGCACCGCCGACGTTCTCGACGATGATTTCCTGGCCGAGGTCACGGCTCATCGACTCGGCAACCAGTCGGCTGACGGTGTCGGTTGGTCCACCCGCGGCAAACGGCACGACCATGCTGATCGTGCGCTCCGGATAACCCTGAGCAAAAGCACTGACACTGAATGCAACAGTCGCGGCAAGCGCGATAGCAAGCTTTTTCATTAGTTCCTCCCAAAGATACAACTTCGCACCGGTTCTCCTCCCGGCCGAGTTGCTGCTAAAGCCGCACTCATTCGTAGATTAGTCAACAAAGGATTGGCGGCTTTTTCACCGAACAGGGTCCATTCCACGAAAATTTGGGTGGAAATCGTAACATTGGCGCTGCGTCATGTGCGGAAGACCACCCATTTCGACACTCAATCCTGGTCATCTACCAAATCTGAGCGGCTGATACCGTGCCGTTGCATCTTCTCGTAAAGTGTCTTGCGAGAGATTCCGAGCGCCTCATATACGTGTTTCAGTCGCCCTCGGTGTCTTGCCAGAGACTGCAGAATAAGCATGCGTTCGTAGGCAGCCATGCTTTCAGCAAGGCCGGCGTCAGTGTCTTTCACTGCCGTTGTCTCTACCTGTGCAAGGCCGAGCACATGCCGGTCCGCCTCATTGCGCAACTCACGAACGTTGCCCGGCCATTCGCGTTGCGCAATCGCTGCCGCAACAGCCTTGTCGACCGGAACGTCATCCTTGCGGTAGCGCGCAGCCGCCTCCCTTACCAGTTGATGGAACAGCAGGGGAATGTCCTCGCGGCGCTGCGCCAGCGACGGGATTTGCAAGGTGATTGCATTCAGCCGATAGAGCAGGTCTGCGCGGAACCTGCCTTCATTGACTTCCCTGGTGAGATCGACCTTGCTCAGGGCGATAAAGCGTACGTCAAGCTCGATTGGCTCATTTGATCCGAGCCGCGTTATTACCCGATCCTGCAGCACGCGCAGCATCTTGGCCTGCAACTCAAGCGGCATCGAGCCAATCTCGTCGAGCAGGATAGCCCCGCCCCTGGCGTGCTCGAACTTTCCGAAGCGCTGGCGCAGGGCGCCGGGGAACGCACCGGCCTCATGGCCAAACAACTCGCTCTCGATCAGGTTCTCGGGCAGGGCGGCGCAATTGATCGCGACCAGCGGGCGTCCACTCCGTACACTGAGATCGTGAATTGCCCGTGCCGCAACCTCCTTGCCCGTTCCGGTATCGCCGACAATCAGCAAATCCGCGTCGGTAGCCGCGACGGCGCGCAACTTGTAGCGCAGATCAACCATCGCCTGGGTGCGGCCGGGCATCCGGCTCTCCACATCATCGCGCTTTCCGGCGACCGCACGGAGCTGGCGATTTTCCAGAACCAACTGGCGCCGGTCCATACCGCGCCGGACGGTCTCGGAGACGCGCCGGATGTCGAAGGGCTTCTCGATGAAATCATAGGCCCCCTCATGCATAGCTCTGACCGCCAGCTCGACATCCGCGTGCCCCGTGACAACGATGAACGGCAGGTCGGCATCGATCTCATGGACGCGGTTCATCATTGTCATGCCGTCCATACCGGGCATCCGGATGTCGCTGACAATCACGCCGTTGAAGCCCTGCGTAACAAACGCCAGAGCGTCCTCCGCCGAGGCAAACGCTTCCACTGCAAGGCCTTCCAGGTCGAGAGCCTGGGTCGCTGAATGGCGCAACTCTTCCTCGTCGTCGACCAGCATGACAACGGGCGGCTTCACTCGGCAGCCTCGGCGAGACTGTGGGCCGGCTCCAGTTCAATGATGAAGACCGCACCTCCACCGGGACGGTTCTCCGCGCGAAGAATACCGCTGAAGTCTTTGATAATGTTATATGAAATAGACAGGCCAAGACCCAGCCCCTTGCCCACACCCTTGGTGGTGAAGAAGGGATCAAAGATGCGCTCCATCTGGCTCTCGGCGATGCCGGTGCCATGGTCTCCTACTGACAGCAAGACCTTGCCGTTCTCCTCTCGCGCAACAATCTCGATAGTGGGGTCGCGCATTCCGTCCATGGCGTCTGCAGCATTGGTGATCAGATTGACAAGCACCTGCTGCAACTTGATCGATATTGCGTTTGCGGCGAGCCCCGCTGGAACGATATCGACATGCAAAGCGACTTGCGAGATTTTGAGCCGCGGCGTCACGATTTCGATAGAATCTCTCACCACCTCCGACAACAGAACCGGCCCGAGCGATTGGTTTGGCTCACGGGCGAAATTCCGCAAATGCCTGCTGATCGAAGCCATTCGTCCGATCAGCCTGGATATCCGGTCGAAATTGTCCTTCGCCTGATCAAGGCGCTTGCGTTCGATCAGCTTCACGCCATTGTCGGCATAGGTTTTGACAGCTGTCAGCGGCTGATTGAACTCGTGGGAAAGTGCGGCCGACATCTGGCCGAGGGCTGCGAGCTTTGCCGCTTGCACGAGTTCCGACTGCGTCTTGCGCAATTGCACTTCGGTAGCCCGCCGTTCTCCTACCTCCGTTTCAAGCTGCCGGTTGACCTGCGCCAGTGCTGCCGTACGTTCCTCGACGCGCTGTTCGAGTTGCTCCTGTGTCCGGCGCTGGAGCTCCAGCCGTTCTGCAAGGCGGGAGCGATATCCAAGATAAACAAAGGCTGCGAGACCGGCCAGCGCCAGCGAGAGGCCGATTGCTGTGACGGTGGTGATCGCCTGGTTGCGGGCAGCTCGGGTATCGACAAGCACTTCAACTGTCCAGCCGGCGTCTGGCATACTGGCCACCTGAACCAGGAAGTTCCGGGATCCACCAACGATCGGGTCGGTCATCCTTGTCCGCCCATCAGAAATCGACCGGGTCACGGCAAGTTCCCGAACATTCTCGTTTGAATAGCGCCGTGATTGCTGGGTCCGCGCTACCCGTTCCGGCGTCAGCGGCAGAAGGCTGGCGTAAAGCAACTCGCTGTTGCTTGTCATGAAGATAACGCCCTCGGGATCATAGACGATGATCTCGTCCTCTCCGCCTTCCCAGGACCGTTCGATCGGGTCGAGATCAACCTTGACCACAAGCACGCCCGTAACCCGCTCGCCATCCCGGATCGGCGCGGAAAAATAGTAGCCGCGCTTCTGGGTCGTGGTGCCCACCGCAAAGAAGCGGCCGATCTGGCCGTTTATCGCGTCCAGATAGTAGGGGCGATACTCGAAATTCTCTCCGATGAACGTCAGGGGCAGATCAAAATTGCTGGCCGCGATCGTATCTCCGCCTCTGATGAGGACATAGATATCCGAGGAGCCGATCAGCTCGTTGATCTCCTTGAGATAGACATTGACGCTGTCTCTGTGAGCCAGGTCCTGGGGGTTGCTGGCCACCTTGCGGATGTCCTCCCGGTCCGCAAGGATTTGCGGCAAAGGAGCATATCGCTGCATGTGGCCGTGCAATGCCGAGACCGCCAGGCGAAGCGTGGTTTCGCCTCTTGCCGCTGCCTGATCCAGATAGACGCGGTCTGCAAATGGAACACCGACAATCGCGATCAGCAGAATGCCAGCCAGGAGGGCGACCAGCGCCTTGGTTCGGTTCGTCACACTCAATGCCGTCCTCCCGGCATTCATTTCTGACCTGTGATACGCGTCCGGTGCCGCGCGCACAATATTACGGGTGATACGAAGGTAAATGCCAGATCAGAAGGCGCTGTTGTAGAGGCCCCCATCCACGGGGATGTTTTGCCCGGTCAAATACCCGGCATGTTCGGAGCAAAGAAACGCACAGACCTTGCCGAACTCGTCTGCTGTCCCGAGCCGCCCGGCTGGAATATCTGCAGCCAGCAGGGCTTTTTGCGCCTCGATATCTCCACCGCCCGCAAAAGCGCCACGCAACCGGTCCGTGTCCAGCTTGCCAGGCAGCAGGTTGTTGATCGTCACATTTCGATGCGCGACACTGCGCGCGACCCCGGAAAGGAAAGAAGTAAGTCCGGCACGCGCACCTGACGAAAGGTCCAGACCGGCTATCGGCGTATAGACCGAGAGCGAGGTGATGTTGACGATCCGCCCAAAGCCGCGTTCGGCCATTCCGTCTATCACAGCCTGAATGAGTTCAATCGGCGTCACCATGTTTTGCGTGATGCCGCGCAGGATAGCGTCACGATCAAGCTCGCGGAAATCGCGGCGAGGTGGCCCGCCATTATTGTTGACCAGAATGTCCGGGGCAGGGCAGGCGCCCAGCACTTCTGCCTGGCATCCTCGATCAGAAATGTCGCCCGCAATTTCCGTCACCGTTACACCCAGCGCCCGCAACTCAGTCGCAGTGGCCGCCAGTACGCTCTTGTCACGGCCGTTGACGACAAGGTCGCATCCGGCCTCAGCCAGAGCGAGCGCGCATCCTTTGCCCAGCCCCTTGCTCGACGCGCATATGATAGCCTTGCGGCCCGCAATACCGAGATCCATGCGAAACTCCTGTTCTAGCCCCACAACTCTGATGAGGGCGGCGATACAAGCGATCCATGATAGGCGAGCGCGGGTGTGCGGTCGCGCGCCAGCAGCAATGGACCGTCCAGGTCGACAAAGTCTGCATCCTGCGCCAGCAGCACAGCGGGAGCCATCGCCAGGGACGTGCCGACCATGCAGCCGACCATGATCGAGAAACCGAGCTCGCGGGCACGATCTTTAAGCATCGTTGCCTCCGTCAGGCCTCCGGTCTTGTCGAGCTTGATATTGATCGCGTCGTAGCGCCCGACCAGTTCCTCAAGCCCCTCAAACGTATGCACGCTCTCGTCAGCACAGATTGGCACAGCATGCGATGCCTGAGCCAGCGCCTGGTCCCTGCCGGCCGGAAGGGGTTGCTCGATGAGGGCAACGCCAAAGGCAGCGGCTGCGGCAAGATTTTCCTCCAGATTCGCGTCGGTCCAGCCTTCATTGGCATCGACGATCAGCCGGCTTCCGGGCGCAGCCTCGGTAATGGCCTGCATGCGTTCGATATCATGCCCGGTGCCAAGCTTGATCTTCAGCAAGGGACGAAACGCATTCCCGGATGCCGCAAAAGCCATCCGCTCGGGCGTGTCGAGCGACAGCGTGAACGCCGTCTCAAGCGGCTGCAGAGGCAGCCTGCACATCCGTTCAGCCACCGTACGGCCGGTTATCTTCGCCTCGAGATCCCACAATGCGCAGTCAACAGCATTTCGCGCCGCGCCCGCCGGCATGCGGATCAGCAACTCGTTTCGATCCAGCCCCGCCGAGATCGCGGGTTCAATCGCTCTGATTTGTTCAAGTACCGTTTCGACCGTTTCACCGTATCGGCGGTACGGCACGCATTCGCCCCATCCGTGAAAACCGCCATCCTCGATGCGGCATACAATGACCTCCGCCTCGGTTTTCGACCCGCGCGAGATGGTAAAGGTCCCGGCTATCGGGAAAATCTCGGCCGTGACGGAAAGGACACGCGCCATCTTTATGCACTCCTCGAATCGCCCGCCAAAGTGACAGGCTGGCTCCGCATGGGTATGAGAAGGCGATGTTATCAAGCAAGCGCAGAACGAATGCGCCCCCCGAGAATGGTCCCGTCGCGAATGTACACACGCAGGGTGGGGTGCTGACTGTCACACTCACCGGCGACTGGACCACGCGTTCGGTTGGGCCGCTCGATACACAGATGCGGGACCTCGAGGCAACCGAGCGGGTTACGCAGGCGACTATTGATCTGTCGTCTATTGGCAGGATGGACACTGCAGGTGCCTGGCTTGTTGATCGCCTGATGACCAGGTTGCAACGCCGTGGCGTCGAGACGACGCTTGTCGGCGCAAGCGATGAGGACAACATCCTGCTCGACGCGATGGAGTTGCCGGAGGAGGGCGCCGACGCGCCCCCCGAAAGACCCTTCATCCTGATCCGTTGGCTCGAGGGAATAGGTCGCAGCATCTATTCGGTTCGGGACGACATCATATCCGCCCTTTACATTCTCGGCGCCACAATACGCGGTGGCCAGATGAAGAGCGGCAGAGGTCAATCGATCAATTTCGCCGCTGTCGTGACCCAGATCGACCGTATGGGTGTCGGGGCCATCCCGGTGGTGGTTCTGATGTCGGCTATCGTCGGGGCCATCATAGCCCAGCAAGGCGCCTTCCAGTTGCGCTATTTCGGGGCCGACATTTTTGTGGTGGATCTCGTCGGTATCCTGGTCCTGCGCGAACTTGGCGTGTTGATGACCGCAATTATGGTTGCGGGGCGCTCCGGCAGTGCCATCACTGCCGAAATCGGGTCCATGAAGATGCGCGAAGAGGTCGATGCGCTGACGGTAATAGGCCTCAATCCGGTTGGCGTTCTCGTGTTTCCCCGGCTTCTTGCGCTTGTGATAGCGTTGCCGCTTCTCACGATCATCGCGAATTTCGCGGCGTTGGCCGGGGCGCTTCTGGTTTCATGGGTCTATGTGGGCGTATCACCCATCGCATTCCTGGATCGGTTGCAGGCTGCCATTGATACCTCCACTGTAGCGGTCGGCCTTATCAAAGCCCCTTTCATGGCCATGATCATCGGCATTATCGCCTCCGTTGAAGGACTGAAGGTCGGCGGCAGTGCCGAATCGCTTGGGCGGCAGGTGACGTCCTCTGTGGTCAAGGCAATCTTTGTGGTGGTGATCATGGACGGATTGTTCGCAATGTTCTTTGCGGCAATCAATTTTTGATGGTGCGGCGGGATGGATCTGGCAGAACTCGAGAAGCCGGCTGATACAGCCGACGACAGTGACGTCGTGCTATCTGCGCGCGGCGTTACCGTTGCATTCGGGGAAAAGGTTGTTCTCGAGAACCTCGACCTGGATGTACGTCGCGGTGAGATTCTGGGATTTGTCGGTGGTTCGGGCACTGGCAAGTCGGTTCTTATGCGCACCGTTCTCGGCCTGACGCACAAGCGCGCCGGAACGGTCAAACTGTTCGGCATCGACGTTGACAAGGCGAACGACAAGCAACGCATGTCCATCGATATGCGCATGGGCGTATTGTTCCAGCACGGCGCGCTTTTCTCGGCGTTGACAGTGCTGGAGAACGTCCAGGTTCCGATGCGCGAATATCTCGATCTGCCGCAGGCGCTGATGTTCGAACTCGCCATGTTGAAGATCGAGATGGTCGGCCTGCCGCGCGACGCAGGGCCAAAGTACCCGTCGGAACTCTCTGGTGGCATGATCAAGCGCGCGGCCCTCGCCCGGGCACTCGCGCTGGATCCTGATCTGGTATTTCTGGACGAGCCCACATCTGGTCTCGACCCGATAGGCGCAGCCGACTTTGATGAACTGACGATCAAGTTACGCGACACACTCGGGCTGACTGTCTATATGGTGACCCACGATCTCGATAGCCTGTTCACGGCCTGCGACCGGATCGCGGTCCTTGGCAACAGGCGGGTCCTGGTTGAGGGCACGGTCGAGGATATGCTGCGCAGCGACGAACCCTGGGTGAAGTCCTACTTCCGGGGCAAGCGTGCGCGTCAACTTGATCTCGGCGGACGTCGAGGGTAGGCCCGGGCAATGGAAACACGCGCAAACTACGTCATTGTTGGGCTTTTCACGGTTCTGGCCGTGCTTGGCGCCTTCGTGTTTGTCTATTGGTCATCCGGTGGCGTGGGCAATGCCCAGGTCGAGAACCTGCGTTTCCGCATCCCAGGGTCTGCATCCGGCCTCACCCGTGGCAGCTGGGTGATGTATAACGGTGTCCGCGTGGGCGATATCCAGCGCGTCTATGTCGACCCCCACGATCCCGCGTCTGCCATTGCTGATGCCACCGTTGTCAATTCGACCGTTGTTACAAAGTCGACAACAGCGGTGGTGGGCCTGGCGGGACTTACCGGAACTGCAAACATCGAGATGCGTGGGGGCCGCCTGGGCGAGGAAAGTCTGTTTGAACTGGCAAGGAAGGAGACCGACCCGGCCAAACAGGTTGCCGAAGTCATCGCCAGCCCCTCGGCCGTTACCAACCTTCTTGAGTCGTCCCAGGATATCCTGGCGCGTGCCAACAACGTTGTGACCGAGCTTGAGGCATTTGCGAGAGAATCCCGACAGCCGCTGATCCAGACTGCCCAGAACGTGCAGAAGTTCACAGATGCACTCGCCAACAACTCGGATGAAGTCGAGAAATTCATGAACAGTGCGGGCAAGCTGGCAGATGAGCTCGGCGGCTTTTCGGCCAAACTGGATGGCACGATCAAAGGCGTTGAGGACATCGTCAAGGCCGTCGACAGCAAGAAGATTACAGCGATCCTGGACAATGCCGAGGCGTTCTCGAAGAACGCCAGCAGTGCGAGCAACAGGTTCGATTCGGTCGTTGGAAAGGTCGATGACCTGCTCGGGTCGGAGAACACCCAGTCGCTCATCGTTCAGTTGAACGAGACCCTGAAGTCATATCGAACCGTCGCTGACACGCTGAACACCAGGATCGTTCCGGTGGCAACGGAGTTCAGTCAGACGCTGGCATCCTATCGCAAGATTGCTGAAACCGTGGACGGCAGCCTGGGTCCGGCGATTGCCGGGTTGAACAATACACTCGCCGCTTACCGCCAGGTCGCAACGACCCTGAACACGCGCATCGGGCCGATTGCCGACAACCTGCAGCGATTTTCAGGTCAGGGTTTGCGTGATGCCCAGGCCCTTATCAACGATGCCCGCCGGTCTGTTACCCGGATCGAACAGGCAGTCAGCGACATTGAACGCAATCCTCAGCGGTTGATAACTGGTGGTGATGGTGAGGTACGGCGGCACAATGGCCGTACACGGCGTTGACAGCGCTACAGGGCAAGTCCAGGACGGTACGAGTCACAGGGCGTAGGATGGGGCAGGACCAGTTCAGAGCAGGGCGTTTGGCGGCGTATGGGTTGATCCTGTGCGCCTCACTTGGGCTTGCCGGCTGCGCCCTGGTGCCGGGAGGCGGGCCTGCTCCGCTCGACACCTATGATCTTTCCGCACCCGACGGCGGCAAGGATCGCATCCGTGGCGGCGTTCAGATCCTGGTGGCAGAACCAAGCGCCCTGAAATCAATCGACAGCGTCAATATCGTGATCAAACCGCGCCCCGGTGCGATCGAATATCTCGGCGGTGCGCAGTGGTCAGACCGGCTGCCAAAAGTCGTCCAGGCACGTATGGCGGAAGCTTTCCAGAAGTCAGGTGGCTTCGGTGGCGTTGGCAAGCCCGGCGAAGGTCTGGCGATTGATTTCCAGATTGTCACGGAAATCCGCGCCTTCGAGGTTCGGCTGGATGCTGCGCCACGTGCCCATGTCGAGCTCTTTGTGCGTATCCTCAATGACCGCAACGGCACGGTCAGGTCGGCGCGTTCGTTTATCGCCGAATCCGCACTTGTCGGCGAAGGCAACAGCGCCTATGTCCGCGCGCTTGACCAGGCATTCAACAAGGTCACCAGCGATATTGTCAGCTGGGTTGCCGGGCAAATCTGACCAGCACGACCGAATTCATCGGGTCTGATTGATCGCCAGACGAACGCTCCGGGGGCTAGCGCTTCTGGCTGCTCAGTTCGCCAAGCAGCTTCGCCATCTCGTCATCAAGCGATGTACGTGGCTTGGGCGACGCCACCAACGGCGCGGGATCGTCCATATCAAGTGCGGATTCAAGCTCTTTCATCAGATCATCGTCGAGATCGTCGCGGGAACGCGGCGCTGGTTTTGCCGGCACTGGTGATGCAACGCGGGATGCCGGCGCAACAACAGGAGCAACAACAGGCGCAGCCGGCCGCGGAGCAGCGGGAGGCGGTGCTGGCCGGGGCCCAGGCTGCGCTGCCACGGGGGGCGCTGCCGGGCGTGGTGCCGGTGCCGGAACAGGTGCCGGAACAGGCGCTGGGCGCGCGACCGGCTCTTCAAACTCCGGCTCGACCACCGATGCGGGGCGGCGTGATTGTGTGACAAGACGAATGTCGCTCTCGACGACAATGTCCGAGTTGCCGCCGATCAGCAGCAGATGTTCAACATCGTCCCGGCGCACCAGAACCAGACGGCGATGCGTATCAATCGCCGCAGCGTCCATGATCGAAAGCCGCGCTTTGCGATTGCGTCCGCCTGCGACGTAGGTGCCGGATCTCATGCGCCGGACAATCCAGACCAGCAGCCACAGGATCAGGATTGCAAGAAGTGCAGTTACCACCCAGAACGCCGCCGGGGCGTAATCCTGTCCGACGATGTCCTCGATCAAATTCAGCATATGTCTTCCACCGCTTTGGATCGCCGTGTGTGCACGCCGATTTGAGCCTGATTAAGATGGCTCGTCGCACTGCCCCCGGGTAATGCGGCATAGCGGCTGCAATTTCAATGGCACGGCGTTTATTGGGGTGATTTTTTCAGCTAGTGCTGCCAAAAGCTGTGATCTGTGATTCACTCGCCTCACACCAACCTTTGAAGGCGCATGGCAAACGATACCCGTACCGACCTCCAGACCCCGCTGATTGACCAGACCGGGCGACCCAGTGCGATTACGCGGCTCGTGATCCTGATGGTCGTGCTGACTGGCGCTGCAATCCTGTTTTCGATTTTTCGCAATCAGCTCGGCGAGCCGTTCCTTCTGGGTTTGCTGGGCGTCCTTGCGATGATCGGTGTTGGCTACCTGTTTGCGACGGCAATCGGTTTCGTTCATTTCATGCCGCGCTCGGCGAGTGATGATCTGTCCAGAGCCTTTGTCGACGCCATGGGGCACGGCCTGATGGTGACGGATCAGCGTGGCCGGATTTACTACGTCAACCGGGCCTACGCCGACCTCACCGGGGCATCGACAGCTTCCGATGTGAAGACAGTCGAGGCGCTTTTGACCGACCCTCCCGAGGCAGCCAGCGCGGTCGCGGCTCTGGGCGCAGGTCTGCGTGACGGCAAGGGCGGAGAGAGCGAGATCAGGCTCACCAGTTCCGTGAAACCCGGGGCGGAGGCCGGATCCCGCTGGTACCGGGTCCGGGCGAGGCCGCTGAAAGTCCCGGAATACCGCCAGCCCCTCTCGGCATGGGAACTGGCTGACATAACTGACGAGCGCGAGGAGCAGGAGCGCTTCTTCCTCGATCTGCAGAAGGCCATCGACCACCTCGACCAGGCACCTGCGGGGTTCTTTGCGACCGATCAGGCTGACAATGTCACCTATATCAACTCGACCCTGGCCGGCTGGCTTGGCATCGACCTCGCCGGGTTTTCACCCGGCGCAATGCGGCTGCAGGATTTCGTCGCGGGCGATGGCATGGCACTCGTCCGCTCGGTCAAGGCCGAGCCAGGCTCGACGCGAAATGCGGTGTTCGACCTCGACCTGTCCACGACCTCCGGCAAAGCCCTTCCGGTGCGCTTCATGCACCGCGTGTCGGCCAGCAAGAGCGGAACCGGCGGCCCATCCCGAACGATTGTGCTGAACCGCACCCAGGGTGAGGATTCGTCCGCCGAGTTGCGCGCCGCAGAGGTACGCTTCACGCGCTTCTTCAATTCGACACCTATGGCCATCGCCGGCATTGATAAATCCGGCCGCATCCTGCGCACAAATGCGCCCTTCCTGTCGCTCTTCTCCTCGACCGTCGACAACGACGCGGTCAGCCGTCACATCAAGCTCGACACTGTCATACACGAGAGGGATCGCCCGGCCCTGGCCGCCGCGCTGGCTGCCGCCGAGCAAAAGCAGGCCAGCATTGCGCCAATCGAGACGACGCTGTCTGACAATCCGGACCGTCATCTGCGCGTCTATGTGAGTGCCATTGCCGACGGCGGCGATGCCGCCGAGGAAGCAGCCATCGTCTATGCGGTCGATACGACAGAGCAGAAGGCGTTCGAGACGCAGATGGCGCAGACGCAGAAGATGCAGGCAGTCGGACGTTTCGCCGGCGGCATCGCGCATGATTTCAACAACGTGCTGACAGTCATCATGATGGCGTCGGACCAGTTGCTGCTGAACCATCGTGCGTCGGATCCCTCCTTCCCCGACATCATGCAAATCAAGCAGAACGCCAATCGTGCAGCAGCCCTTGTGCGCCAGCTTCTGGCTTACTCGCGCAAGCAGACGCTGCGCGCCGAGGTACTCAACCTCGTCGATGTCATGGCGGATTTGCGCATGCTGCTGGTGCGCCTGGTTGGCGGCGGCGTGAAGCTTACCATCGAGCACGGCCGCGATCTGTGGCCGATCAACGCAGATATTGGCCAGCTTGAGCAGGTCATCGTCAATCTTGCCGCCAACGCGCGCGATGCAATGCCGGAAGGTGGCGAGATTGCAATCACCACGAAGAATGTCACCGAAGAGCAGTCTCACGCCTATACCTATCGTGAGCTCGTGCATGCCGACTATGTGCTGATCGAGTTTCAGGACAATGGCAGTGGCATTCCGCCCGAAGTGCGCGAGAAAATTTTCGAGCCGTTCTTCACCACCAAGGAAGTTGGCAAAGGCACGGGCCTCGGTCTGTCGACTGTTTACGGCATTATCAAGCAGTCCGGTGGTTTCATTTTCTGCGACTCTGAAGTCGGAAAGGGCACGACCTTCCGTATCTTCATGCCCCGGCATGTGCCGAAGGTCGTCGCACAGGCCGAGAGCGGAGCATCTGTCGGTGATGCAGCCCAGCCGGCACCCAAGGTGGTGGAAGTCGCCAAAGACCTCTCCGGCTCCGAAACGGTGCTGCTTGTCGAGGACGAGGATGGTGTGCGCATGAGCGGCGTGAAGCTGCTGCGCTCGCGTGGCTATGTCGTACACGAGGCAGCATCCGGCGTGGAGGCACTGGAACTGTTCGAGGAGCACGGCGACGCCATTGACATCATCGTTTCCGACGTTGTCATGCCGGAAATGGATGGCCCGACATTGCTCGGCGAGGTTCGTCGCATCCGGCCAGACGTACGGTTTGTATTCGTGTCGGGTTACGCGGAGGATGCGTTTGCGCGCAATCTCCCGGCAGACCAGCAATTCGGATTCCTGCCAAAGCCGTTTACCCTGAAGCAGCTTGCAACCGTGGTCCGCGAGACGCTGGACGGCTGACATGCCTGGGCTCACGACACTGGCTTTCGACGCCGATGACACGCTGTGGCAGAACCTGCATTTCTAC
Source organism: uncultured Mesorhizobium sp. (assembly GCA_964480545.1). Classification (GTDB taxonomy): domain Bacteria; phylum Pseudomonadota; class Alphaproteobacteria; order Rhizobiales; family Rhizobiaceae; genus Mesorhizobium_G. Next base: position 22,565 of record CAYZQP010000001.1, read on the forward strand.
CGGCTGACGGAAGAACATTTTCAATCCCTGCTCGCCGACTATGCAGATCCATCCCGTCTGGGAGCAGCTCTGCTTGAAACCGAGCGCCGCAACCTCAAGCGTTACGGCTTCGGCATCAAGGGCTTCACCCTTTCCATGGTCGAGACTGCTCTTGAAGTGACAGAGGGCAGGGCGCCTGGACACGTCATTGCGCGCATCATCGAGGCCGGCAGGGAGATGCTCGCGCACCCGGTCGAACTGTTGCCGCATGCCCGCGAGACAATCGAGGCCGCGCACGGAAACTACAAGCTCGTGCTGATAACCAAAGGCGACCTTTTCGACCAGGAGCGCAAAATCGCAGCATCAGGACTTGCTGACTATTTTGACGCTGTAGAGATCGTAAGCGACAAGAACGACATCACCTACACGCGCATCTTCCAGCGTCACGGCGTGGGGTCAGAGCAGGCCGCGATGATCGGCAATTCGCTGAAGTCGGATATTGTTCCGGCAATCGCCGCCGGCAGCTATGGCATCTTTGTCCCGCACGAGATCGAGTGGGCCGTCGAACACGATGACGAACCTGTTGATCATGCGCGCTATCGCCGGATCGTGAACCTTGGTGAACTTGCGCGGGTGCTTGAATCTATCGATAACGGTCGGGTTGGATAAGTCACAATTCCTTGGGGCCCGGGATGACTTTGTCGGCAACAAATGACGATACGAAGCCACGGCTTACAGAGCCGGTGGACATCGCTCGTGCGATTCTTGCATTGGCTCAGCAGGGTGTGGAAGCCGACGCAATGCTCGGCGAATTGATGCGCCGCTACTATGTAGATCTCGACGCATACAACGAGGTTTTGAACCCGTACAATCCCGCCGCACAATCCTTGAAAATCAGACCCTTCCTGCCTTGACACTCCATCGGGAAGCCCGTAAGTCACCGCCCATCGAAGCAGTCCGGCTCGCCGGCAAACTTTGAAATGCGCGGGTGTAGCTCAGTCGGTTAGAGTGCCGGCCTGTCACGCCGGAGGTCGCGGGTTCGAGCCCCGTCACTCGCGCCATTTTTCACTCTACCTCTAATTCCCGGTCTCTGACGCGCTACAGGCAGCAGCCTTGGCATGTGTGTCGTTGGCGCAGAGTTTTTCGACCATCGAATCGATGGCGGTGCCATGCTGCGGGTCGGCACCATCAGCGTAGGGCAGCCAGATACTGACCTCCTTGTCCGGCGCGACGCCCTTGCCCTCCAGAAGCTCACCGCCGATTCGCACTTCGGAGATCGGCACCACGAGCAGGCTCTCGTCGGGAAGCATGTAGGCACGGGTGGCCAGCACAGCGCCCGCTGTGCGCTTGCCGACTAGCGTCGCACCATTGCGGCGCAGCAGCTCCGCAAACATCTCCTGGGCGCTGCGCGTGCCTTCATCAATGATTGCCACAACAGGCTTGTCATAGCGCGCTGACACGTAGCTGGTTTTGCCGTCGCGGCCGGTGAAGGTGACGTCTTCCTGCTTGGCTGTAAGCATCTCCGGCACCTCGTCGAACCTGCCGCCCCAGCGCCCGCGCAGATCAATCACCAGCCCGTCCGTGTCCTTTAGCGAGCCGGTCTTCAGCGCATGTGTGATGGAGCTTTCAATGCCGCCCGAGCCGAGCGCCCAGAGCCTCACATAGGCGATCTTCAGGCCACCTTGCTCGATCACACGCATACTCTCGTCGATAGCCCTGGCGAAGGTCACCGTGGGTCGGATGCGCTCGACCTTGACCGGAACATCGATGGGCGGCGCGTTGTCCTTGCGGCGCAGGCTCAGCGTCACCTGCTGGCTGATCCTGTCTGCGAATGAGGCGACTTCATCGTATGGCTTCCCGTCGACGCCGAGCAGCTCGTCGCCGACCTTGATGCCGGCCTTCGCGGCGGGCGTTCCATCATAGATGTCGCTGACGAAGCGCCGGCCCTCGATGACGCGCGAGACAAGGCCGATGCCGGCATAGACCGGTTCGCCACGCGGAAACTGCCGCTCCAGGTCGCGCCGGATCGGGTAGCGCAAAATGTCGGCGATCTCGAAATACTCGATACTGCCTGGCCGGTATCGCGCCGTGTGGGATGTGCCGAACGCTGCAAGCGCGCGGTCGATATCGGCATCCGTCACCCGGCCGGTCAGGGCAGGGAAGGTAACCGGCTTGTAGAACTCGCGTTCGACCAGCGATTTCACCGCCTTGGCGACATCCTCAGTGCTGGCTTTCGGCTGGATCTGTTGTGCCTGTGCCGAGTGAAGCGAGAAAGCCAGGCAGAAGGCTGCAAGCGGGGCTGTAATCGGGGCGGTCTTCAATCGGCGCACTCCATGTTCGGAGTAAACTTGATCCGCAATTCAGGGCGCAACTATGGGCCGGGACTTCAACCTTGCGTGTAGGGCGCAGCCAAAACGAAAATGGGCCGCACGAGGCGGCCCATCTGATAGTTCGTCCAGAAGCAGATTAGCGCTTCGAGAACTGGAACGAACGGCGGGCCTTGGCCTTGCCGTACTTCTTACGCTCGACGGTACGGCTGTCGCGGGTCAGGAAGCCGCCCTTCTTGAGCACGCCGCGCAGCGCCGGCTCGTAATAGGTCAGCGCCTTCGAGATGCCGTGACGCACAGCACCGGCTTGGCCCGACAGACCACCACCGTGAACGGTGACGACGATATCGAACTGGCCAACGCGGTTGGCAGCAACCAGCGGCTGGTTCAGCACCATCTGCAGAACCGGACGCGCGAAATACTTGTCGTATTCGCGGGTGTTGATGACGATCTTGCCGGAGCCCGGCTTGACCCAGACGCGGGCGACCGCGTCCTTGCGCTTGCCGGTGGCATAGGCGCGGCCCTGCTTGTCCAGCTTCTGCACGTGGACCGGCGGCGCGGCCTGCGTGGACTGGGCAACCGTGCCCAGATCGGCGAGGGAATTGAGCTCGGCCATTACTTAACTCGCTTGTTCTTGGAGTTCATCGCGGCGACGTCCAGCACCTGAGGCTGCTGAGCCTCGTGCGGGTGGGTGGCGCCTGCATAAACCTTGAGGTTCTTCATCTGGCGACGGCCAAGCGGCCCACGCGGGATCATGCGCTCAACGGCCTTCTCGAGCACGCGCTCGGGGAAACGGCCCTCGATCAGCTGGCGCGCGGTGCGCTCCTTGATGCCGCCGGGGTGGCCTGTGTGCCAGTAATACATCTTGTCGGTGTACTTCTTGCCCGTCAGCGCCACTTTCTCGGCGTTGATGATGATGACGTTGTCGCCATCGTCGACGTGGGGCGTGAAGGTCGGCTTGTGCTTGCCGCGCAGACGGTTGGCGACGATGGAGGCGAGACGACCAACGACCAGACCTTCGGCGTCGATCACCACCCACTTCTTCACCACGTCCGCAGGCTTCTGCGAAAAGGTTGTCATAGAGGTTCTCATCTTTGGAACCCGAACCCGCTGATTGCTCATAGGGCAGGGCGTTTCTTGTTGCTTGAATTGGCGATTGGCCTGAGCTTCTCGCCAAAGACAAAACGGCGGCTCGTAACGGGCCGCTGTTTCGTAGGTGCTTATAGGGGAGAGGAATGAGGGCGTCAATGCGAATGAAGCAGTTGATGGGCCAACGAAACAAGCAAAATCAATACGTTAGTTATACGGTAATATTTTACCGTACTAGATGTGGCAAGCATAAGCGGTCGGCGGGCCCCGAATTGTGTGAAACACCCTGGCCAGCCTCCTGTGCACAATAGCGAGCCTGTCGAATATCTGCTCTTCTGTCAGACGCTTCGGGGGAACTTGTATGGGACTGGGTCTGGGGTTTCAGTTCGCGAAAACCGGTCGCTTTTCATCCTGGAAAGCGATGCCGGGGAGCGCTCAACTTGCGCAGAAATTTCTGCGGATCGCGTCAGGGCGGAGCACGCTCGGCCCGCTTGCCCGCCACGCATGGAGTGATGAAAACACGGCGACAGTGCTGGTCCTGCCGATCGAAGAGCACATTGAGTTTCGGCAGGAAGGCAAGACGGTTCAGGTCTTTGCCCGCACCTCGTCAGCAGGCCCGGGCTACCACGCGTATCTGGTCGGTTTACTTGACGATCTTGCCCGGCAATCTGGTCTCGAACTTGTCGAGACGGAAGAGGTTTTCGACGAAACGGAATACTTCAGCGGTCGTGATTTTGCGGATCTGCAAGGCAGAATGGGGGATCATTTCGCCGCCCTCTGCCGCCTTGTGCTCGAGAGGGCTGACGAGGAGGGACCGGGGCGCATGGTGCTGGCGATGTCCATTGACGACACGCCAATACTGGATGCGTTCACGCTTACGCCACGCGGCCCGAAAGACAGATCCTTTATCGAGAAAGCGGATGCGGCATCCTATTTCAGCTGGTGGCACGAGGGCTTACAGCCTGCCAGCGCTGCGACGCTTGCAGAAGGCCTGATGTGGAGCCAGTTTCCCTGGCGCGAAGCAGTCACCGATGATGAGGTCAAACTGACCCGGGTTCTGGGCGAGTTGCTTTCGCTCGCAGGCGATGGAGAAACAAGCCAGCGCGCCCGGTTCGACCTTGCCAGAACCAGCGTCGATAGACCTGCGCGCGAGGGCCTTGGCTATCGGCGCTACGATTATCGGCGCCAGATCGGCCGTGAATGGTGGGTAGATGTGCCAGGCTATTTCCTCTTCCAGTTTGATGAGAATGATGGAACCCATTCATACGCCTACTATGATCGGGAGATGTACTTTACTTCGCTGTGGGTAGACGGCGGCGAGGGGCCGGTCGAGAGTATGCCTGTTGACAGCACACCTGACCCGGAGAACCCGCTTTTCATGCACCGTGATGGCATGGTCTGGCGCGCCAACGTTCAAAGGCACGAATATGATGGCAATCCGGGATGGCGACTGGATGGCCGTGTACAGTCCAAAGCTGGCCAGGTTGTCGCGACAATCGTGTTTTTCGATGAGGCGGACCGGGCGTGGGCCGAGAAGACCTTCTTTTCGATAGGACCGTGAACTAAGCCGCCATTCGCTGGTCATACCTCGCCTGCGCTGCCAGCACATCCTCGATATTGGACTCCGCCCATTCGGTGAGGGCCGCCAGCTTCTGGCCAAGCGTCACGCCAAGCGGCGTGATGGCATATTCGACAGTGACTGGCACGGTCGGAAAGGCGGTGCGGGTGATCAGCCCGTCGCGCTCCAGTGATTTGAGCGCCTGCGACAACACCTTTGTCGAAATGCCCTGCACCTGCCGGCGCAGTTCGTTGAAGCGCACCGGGCCGGAAGACAGGCGCTTGAGGATCAAAGCTGCCCACTTGTCGGCAATATGGTCGAGCAGCAGCCGGGTAGGGCAGGCCTCGGCATAAACATCGTAGTTCAGCATGGGCGGTTTCCTGGAGGTTAGCTCATTACGTGAAAGTGCCTTCTTTTTACCTGTGATCGATTCGGCTATCAAGCATCATTGTGAATGCAGCTTTCAAAAAGAAAGCGCATACGGTTTGATTGAAGGAGACGAACATGTCTGGAAAGATTCTCGTTGTCGGCGCGACCGGCAACATCGGCGCACCGCTGGTGCAGGAACTGGTCAAGCGCGGCGAGGCCGTGAAGGCTGGCACGCGCACGAAGCCGGCGCAGCTGCCCGCCGGTACCGAATGGGCGCGGCTCGATCTCGCCGACGCCTCGACATTTGACGCAGCGCTGGCGGATGTGAACGCGGCCTATGTGCTTGCACCCGGCGGCACGCTCGACCCGATAGCCACGCTGAAGCCGTTCCTCGAGGCCGCCGTCGCACGCAAGGTGAAGGTGGTTCTGCAAACCGCGATGGGCGTCGAGGCCGACGACAGTATTCCGTATCGCCAGCTCGAGCTCTATCTCGCCGGTTCGGGCACGCCCTGGGTTGTCATCCGGCCAAACTGGTTCGTCGACAATCTCGTCAACTACTGGGGCGGCGGCGTGGTGAATGGCGTGCTGCGCATTCCCGCTGGCGATGCCGCTTCGAGCCTGATCGACACCCGCGATATCGCAGCCGCAGCTGCCGGTGCGCTGACCTCGGACGCCCATAACGGCAAGGCTTTCGTGCTGACTGGCCCGGCTGCCCGCACCTATACCGAGGCAACGGCCCTTCTTTCCGATGCGCTGGGCAAGACGGTGACCTACACGCCGGTGGCGGGCGAGACATTCGTCACCGAAGCCGTTTCGCACGGCGTTCCAAAACCTTATGCGGAATTCCTTGCCGCAATCTTCGTGCCGGTAGCCAATGGCTGGACGGCTGTCGTTACCGACGACGTGAAGACGCTGTCCGGCAAGGGGCCGCGTTCGCTGGAAGAATCGATTGCCGATCTGGCACCCAGACTGAAGGCAATCGCTGCCTGAGCAACAGGGGCCGGCGGCAGCCGCCGGCCTCACTGCTACTTGGGCTCCATCCCTGCCATCTTTGCCGATACTTCCCACAGGCGTGCGGCGACATCTTCATTGAGGCCCTGTGGTGGAATCTTCGCCTCGGCCGGATAGCCGCGCGTTTCGCCGAGCTTGTTCGGTCCGTAGTAATGGCCACCCTTTGCCTCGGGCGAGGTCGCCGCATAAAGCGTTGGCAGCGCGCCCTGCGCCGACGGCTGGAACAGGAACCACAGATAGGTGCGGGCCATGCCCGACAGGCTGCGCGTACCGGGAGCATTGTGCAGCAGATCGGTGCGCGAGACGCCAGGATGCGCGGCAATGCTGGTGATGCCCCAGCCATTGGCTTCGCTGCGACGCTGCAACTCCAGCCCGAACATGACGCAGGCGAGCTTTGACTGGCTGTAGATCGGCATCGGCTGATAGCTCTTCTCGGCGTTCAGATTGTCAAAATCGATCTGGCCGTTGCGCGCTGCAACGCTGCCGAGGCTGATGACGCGCGCATTCTTGCCTTTGCGCAGCAGCGGCATCAGCTGCGCCGTCAACGCGTAATGGCCAAGATAGTTGGTGCCAAATTGCAACTCGAACCCGTCCGAGGTGGTGCGGCGGTCGGGCGGCGTCATGACGCCGGCATTGTTGATCAACAGATCGAGACTGTCGCGCTGGCCCTGCAGGCGTTCGCCAAAAGCCTCGATGGATTTGAGGTTGCCGAGATCGACCTGCTCGAAGTGGATCGAGGAGCCGGGCGCCTCCGCCTGCACCTTTGCAACCGCCTCCTTGCCCTTGTCCGCGCTGCGACCGGCGATGATCACATCGCTTCCGGCGCGGGCCAGTGCCAACGCGTCTTCATATCCAAGTCCGCCGGTGCCGGTCACGATGGCCGAGCGGCCCGCCTGCGAGGGGATGTCCTTTGTGGTCCAGTTTGCCATGTCGCTTGCTCTTTCTGAATTTTGCACTTAGTGTAAAGTGCAATATTGCACCGAGTGCATATTTACAAGAGGCAATTTGATGGCGATGGCGGAAAACGACACCGGGCAGAGCGAAGGGCTGCGGGAACGCAAGCGCCGCGAGACCCATCAGCGCATTGTGGACGTTGGCGTGCGGCTGTTTATCCAGAAGGGCTACGACGCAACCACGATTGACGACATCGCGTCAGCCGCCGACATTTCCCGGCGCACCTTCTTCCACTATTTCAAATCGAAAGATGAAATCCTGCTGTCGTTGCAAGGCAGCATGGGCGAACTCATCGCCGCCAGAGTGGCGGACTCGTCGCCCGGCAAGCGGCCATTTGAGGTGGTGCGCCAGGCGATCCTGGACATCTGCGCCACATTCCCCGCTGAAGAGATGATGGCTCTGGATCGGGTGATGCGATCGAGCGAAGCTGTTCGGGCCCGCAAGCACGCAAGCTTTGTCCAGCACGAGCAGACTTTGCTCTCTGCAATGCGCAACCGCTGGCCGCAGCCAGAGCGCGGCGTGGAGTTGGCCGCGATTGCCATGGCCTGCTTCGGCGTTGTGCGGCTGGCGCTAGATGTGATGGCACAGGAAGATGCCAGGCGACCGCTGGTTGACCTGCTGCAGGAGCAGTTCAGCGCATTGGAAGCGAGTATTTGAGAATGAAGCAATCCACCTCAACGGATGGCACCATGGTGGTGAGTCGTCTGTTCTCCTTGCCTGACGGGTTTGACAGGATTTTGAGCGATGCCGAAGCAGAGGGCATCGACAACATGGCGGTGCTCCAGAACGAGTGGCGCGATGGGTCGAATCGGTTCCAACGCGAGGGCGAAATCCTTGCCCTGGCCACTCTCGGTGGGGAGATCGCCGGCATTGGTGGCATCACGCATGACTTTGTTGATGCCCGCTGGCTACGGATGCGGCGCTTCTATGTACGGCCAGACTTCAGAAGGCTTGGCGTTGGGCGACAGATTGCGCTTTTCGTTCTCGATCATGCGCTGGCTATTGAGCGCCCGATTGCCCTCTACGCGGGAGGAACAGAAGCCGAGGCATTCTGGCCGGCACTCGGCTTTGCCCCGATCGTCAGGGTGAACACGACACATGTCTTTGTTGGTCAGGGTGCCACCTGATAATCAGCGCACCCCGACCTCGGTGACAACGATGTCCATCGGAACATCCCAGGCTTGCGGGTGTATCGTATCGAGGCGCTGGAACTCGTAGCCGACGCCGATGGCGAGGGCTTTGCGGGGCAGACCGGCAAGCGTGCGGTCAAAGAAGCCGCCACCATAGCCGAGCCGGTAATTGCCAGGATCGAATCCGACCACCGGCGACACCACGACGTCAGGGATGACTTCTTCGCCATCAGCAGGGAAGGGGATATTCCACACGCCTTTCTCAAGCCGGTCGCCCGGCTTGTATGCCCGAAACAGCAATGGCAGGCCGAGCCTTACAACGACCGGAAGTGCGACCCGCGCTCCTTGCTCGGTCAACTCCGCCATCCAGGGCCGGAAATCCGGCTCACCGCGAAACGGCCAGTAAAAGCTGATCGTTCTGCCAGCGAGACTGCCAACATCCGCAGAAATGGTGCGGGCAATCGCCTCGGCGTGATGTTTGCGTTCGTCTGCGGAAACAGCGAGGCGAGCAGCAATCAGCCTTTCCCGTTCACCCTTTCGCCAGGCCTTGATGTCTTCCGGAAGCATTTCCGCTCCTTCAACTTCGGGCTGAAAGCCCGGATTGGCCGCGCCTCTAAAGCATGTCGCGCAAAAGTGTGAAGCGGTTTTGCGACAACGACATGCGCCAAAACAAAGACTTTAAAGCGTACGGAGCGAATCTGAAAGGTCGCGACACGCTTTAGAACAGCGGCTCGTTGAAGGCTGTGCGCATGTGCTTGCACGCGGCGGCCTTGCCGGGATACTCCGAGCGAACCTTCTGGCGAACCAGTTTCCGGGCATTGGCTGCGAGGAAAGCCGGTTGGCGCCTGAGCGCACGATCTGCACGTCGCTTGTGATAATTGTCGGAAGGCTTGGTCTGGCAGTTCTTGAACACCCATTCGATCACCGCAGCCCGCACAGCGAAGTGAGCCTGCCTGCGCTGTTCCTGCGAGATCGCTTGCGCCTGGGCACTGGATGCGAACAGGACCACGAGAATAGTTGCCGCCACAACACGCATCGCTTTTCCCCTCGAGCCGAGCCTATCTCACAACTTCCTGCTCGATCCAGTGGCTGTCAATGCGGGTTTTCACGTCTTCCAGAAAGTCACTTCCATAGGCCTGGATTTGCTTCACCTGTGGCTCGCGCACTGTCTGGTAGTCGCCGGCCGCAGGCGGGTGAAAGAAAATGCCCGACAGCATGTCGATGGTCTTGTTCATCGCCGCCAGGGCCGGGATCTTGTTGTACCCATCCTCGATCGGGAAATAGAGCGCGCCCTCATCGCGCAACGCAAACAGTTCCGCCCGCAGCTCGCGGCGCTTCTCGTCGAACTCGTCGGCGTCGATACGGGTGTCCTTGCGCTGCCGCAGGTTCACCAGCGACGAATAAACCGCCAGCACACGGCGCGCCCAGTCCAGCAACTGCTTGTCGGCCTCCAGTTGCATCGAGTCGGCTGACAGCACATTGGCATTGTGGGAAATGCGGTTGGCGTTGAAGGCGATTGCCGCAGCAGCACCGGCGATCACCAGCGTCGCCGCAACATTGAGAACATCAAGAACTGCCATGCGAAATCCGCCATTCCAGGGAGCGGCAGTCTGGCAGAATGCTGTAAAAAATCCGTGAGGCGCGATTTACCCGCGCTTCGGCGGGATCGAGTAGGTGCCGGTTGCGTGCGCGATGATCTCGCCGCCTTGCGTCATCTCACAATCATAGACCATCAGGCTGCGGCCGAGCTTCAAGATCTTGCAGCGCCCGTCTATCGCCCCTGCGGTCGCCTTGCGCATGAAGTTGATGTTGATGTTGGTGGTCACCGACAGTGCGTCCGGACCGGCATGGCTGAGCACACACATATAGCCGCCAATATCAGCCAGCGTGAACAGGGCAGGGCCGGACACCGTGTTGCCAGGTCGCAAGTGACGCTCGGTCGCGTCGAGCCGCGCCACACAGCCGCCTGGAAACACCTCCAGCGTGCGGTAGGATCGATGGTCCTGGTTCAACTGCGGGAAGGCTGACGCGATCAGCGCGTCGACCTCGCTGGCACTCATGACAGGCTTCAATGCGCGGCTCATGCAATCCTCCGTACCCAATCGACAAATCATGGCACGTCCTGTCTTTCAAGCCGGCCCGTGATAACGTGACCAAACAAGGAGTCTCCCGATGGCTGAAATTCTTGCGATGCGCCGTCCCGAACCGCACGGCCCGGTCATCTCCGAACAGGAGAACGGCGTTCTGCGCCTGACCATTGCCAATCCACCCGCCAACACGCTGTCGCTCGAAACCATGGCAGCTCTGCAAGCTGAACTCGATCGCGCTGCCTCCGACAAAAGCCTGCGGGTCATCATCATCGCCAGCGCCAGCAAGGTCTTTTCGGCCGGTCATGACCTGAAAGAGATGACCGCGCACCGCACCGACCCGGACAAGGGCAGGGCCTTCTTCGACCACACCTTCGCGGCCTGCTCGACACTGATGCAGTCGATTGTGCGCCACCCCTTGCCGGTGATTGCCGAGATCGATGGCATCGCCACCGCAGCCGGCTGCCAGCTTGTTGCTTCCTGCGATCTGGCGATCTGCTCCGAGCGCTCGTCCTTCGGCGTGAACGGCATTGATGTCGGCCTGTTTTGCCACACACCTGCGGTCGCGCTGCTGCGTGGCATGAAGCCGAAACACGCGATGGAGATGCTGCTGACCGGCGAGATGATTGACGCATCGGCAGCGCGCGAGTTTGGTCTGGTCAACCGCGTCGTGCCAAACGAATACCTAACCCAGGTCGTGAACAAATATGCACAAACCATCGCTCAAAAATCACCGTCTGCCATTCGTATGGGCAAGAAGGCGTTCTATCAGCAGTCCGAGATGAACCTGGCGGACGCCTATGCGCATGCCTCGAAGGTGATCGTCGACAACATGCTGACCGCCGACGCAGCCGAGGGCATCGACGCCTTCTTCCACAAGCGCAACCCGGTGTGGGAAGACGAGTAGTGCAGCCGCGCGTTTCCATCATCACCATCGCCGCCAATGACGTCGAGCGCCTCGCCACATTCTACGAGGGCATGGGGCTTAACCGCCATCCAGGCTTTGGCGACGAGGTCGAGTTCTTCCAGATGGGCGGGGCGATCCTCGCCCTGTTTCGCCGCAAGGACGCTGAGGCCGACGCCGGCGTAAAATTTGCTGACGGTGTCAGCCGCGTCTACCTGGCCTACAACACGCGCTCCGAAGCCGAGGTTGGCGAGGTGTTGGCGCAAGCCGCAGCAGCCGGCGGGACAATCGTCAAAGCCGCGGGCAGGGCGTTCTGGGGCGGCTGGTACGGCTACTTCGCAGACCCCGAGGGCAACCTCTGGGAAGTCGCGCACAATCCGGCATTCCCGATTGACGAAGACGGCAACATCAGGCTGCCCTGATGGCCTATCGCAAGCAGCTCACGAAACTGCCCGCGCCATACCTTAAGCGCATCATTCTCGACCCCGACCGCGTTGAGAACTGGGAAAAGTATCCGTTCAACCTGCCGCTCTTCCGCGCCCGGGAATTCGAGCTGGAGTTCCGGACCGCTGTCACCATCATCGTTGGCGAGAATGGTACGGGCAAATCGACCCTGCTCGAGGCGATTGCCGGCCTCGCCGGCTATGACGAGGCGGGCGGCGGCAAGGGCTACTCCACCGTCGACCACTCCAATGCCATCGACAAGAGCGGCGCGTCACTCGGCGATGCCTTGCGCGCCCACTGGCTACCACGCATCACGACTGGCTGGTTCTTCCGTGCCGAGAGCTTTTTCACTGTCGCGCGCTATCTTGATTCAGTTGGCTCACCAAACGCGGATTACCTCTCCTGGTCCCATGGCGAGGGCTTTCTGCGCTTCTTCGAGGAGCGCTGCCAGCGCCAGGGCGTCTATTTCATGGACGAGCCGGAGAGCGCGCTCTCGCCATCGCGCCAGGTCGAGTTCCTGAAGCTGTTGTCACGAATCCAGGCGTCCGGGTTCGCGCAAATCATCATGGCCACGCACTCGCCGCTGCTGATGGCCTTGCCCGGTGCGCGGCTGCTTCGCCTCACCCGCTTCGGACTGGATCCGGTCACCGTCGAGGAGACAGAACACTTCCGCCTGCTGCGCGAGTTCTGCGCGGACCCCGACAGTTTCATCGCGGAAGCGCTGCGCGGCGAAGACGAATAACTGGCCGCTGCCGCGAATCCGGTTGACAACGAAAGTAGAACAAAGTAAGAACAATATGGCTGTGGATAGCGAGGCGAACTTGTGCGCTGCCGCCCCACGCCAGCCTTTATCGTGTATGGAAGAGCCAACTTAGGACGAGCGGAGCAGAGCAATGGCTGGCAGCGTAAACAAGGTCATCCTGGTAGGAAACCTAGGCAAGGATCCGGAAATCAGACGCCTGAATTCGGGTGATCCGGTCGTCAACTTCACCGTCGCCACTTCTGAAAGCTGGCGCGACAAGAATTCTGGCGACCGCAAGGAAAAGACCGAGTGGCACAATGTCGTCATCTTCAACGACAATCTGGCCAAGGTCGCCGAGCAGTACCTGAAGAAAGGCATGAAGGTTTACATCGAGGGCCAGTTGCAGACGCGCAAATGGCAGGACCAGTAGGGCCAGGACCGCTACACGACGGAGATCGTGCTGCAAAAATTCCGCGGCGAGTTGCAGATGCTGGACTCGCGCAACAGCGGTGATGGTGGATCGGTCGGCTATGATCGTGGCTCGGACTTCGGTCAGTCCTCGCCGGGCCAGTCGCGCGGCGGCGGCAACAATTCCGGCGGCGGCAATCGCGGCGGCGGCCAGCAGCCCGACTATTCACGCGCGATGGACGACGACATTCCGTTCTAGGTCTGATTCGGGGCAAGCTTGCGCCAGGCACAGGCTTGCTTGCAACATTCACCTTAAATCTCCCGCCATGCAGTCTGTGCGTGGCGGGTCGTTCTTGCTTCATCCGCAGCCAGTGTTTTCCGGATTCGCTGGCGCGGTAGCGCTCTGCATCGCTTCGCGGTCAGGTCGCGCGCTCCCGGACAATATCACACGCGAAAACAAGGAGTTGGAGCGACGTCCCGCATCATGTCAGGCGCGGTTGCGCCACAAGAATTCGCCCTGAAGGTGCCTGGAGGTAATGGTGGGCGATGACGGACTCGAACCGCCGACATCTTCGGTGTAAACGAAGCGCTCTACCAACTGAGCTAATCGCCCCAAGGCGGCGCACCAATAGGCGCTTCGCCCTGACTGTGCAAGCACTTCGATGCACTGAAACAATCAATTGCTAACGCTGATGGCAGCCGGCAATATGACGTTAATGCCCTGTTAACTGTGTGATACCACTATGGGTTGCAATTGTCTGACGTGCTCAGGAGGAGCCGATGCGACAACATGCAAGACTTGGAACCACCAGAGACATCGTTACCACGGTAGCCAGTCTCGGATTGCTTCTTGTGACCATCATCGCGTTTGGCGGAGCCGAGGCAACAACCGCCTACGCCCAGTTGGCGGAAACCACCATCACGCAATGAGCTCTGCTACGCCGGCGGGGCGCTCAGAGCGGAATGTTGTCGTGTTTTTTCCAGGGGTTGGACAAATCCTTGTTGCGCAACATACGCAGCGCGCGCGCAACCCTGCGCCGCGTTGAGTGGGGCATGATCACCTCATCGACCCAGCCGCGCTCGGCTGCCACAAATGGTGACAGGAACCGGTCCTCGTAGGCTTTGGTATGGGCAGCGATCTTCTCCGGATCGCCAATATCCTTGCGATAGATGATCTCGACTGCGCCTTTGGCTCCCATTACCGCGATCTGCGCCGTTGGCCAGGCGTAGTTCATGTCACCGCGCAGGTGCTTCGAGGCCATCACGTCATAGGCGCCACCATAGGCCTTTCGTGTGATGACGGTAATTTTTGGCACGGTGGCCTCGGCATACGCAAAGAGCAGCTTTGCACCATGCTTGATCAACCCGCCATATTCCTGGGCCGTACCGGGCAGGAAGCCGGGCACGTCAACGAAGGTGACAATCGGAATGTTGAAACAGTCACAGAAGCGCACGAAGCGTGCTGCCTTGCGCGAGGCGTCGGAGTCCAGCACGCCCGCCAGCACCATTGGCTGATTGGCGACGAAGCCGACGGTGCGACCCTCGACCCGGCCAAACCCGGTCACAATGTTCTTCGCAAATGACGCCTGGATCTCGAAGAAATCCCCTTCGTCGATTGTCTTGAGGATCAGTTCCTTGATGTCGTAGGGCTTGTTTGTGTTATCGGGGATCAGCCTGTCGAGTGACAGGTCGTGGTCCGTGACCGACTGGTAGCATTCAATCTCCGGGATATCGGCGGTGTTCGACGCCGGCAACAAATCCACGAGCCGGCGCATCTGCAAAAGCGCCTCGACATCATTGTCGTAAGCCCCATCGGCGATCGAACTCTTCGTCGTGTGTACGGATGCACCGCCAAGTTGCTCGGCAGTGACGGTTTCGTTGGTGACGGTCTTCACCACATCCGGGCCGGTGACGAACATGTAGGATGTGTCGCGCACCATGAAGATGAAGTCGGTCATCGCCGGCGAATAGACGTCACCGCCGGCACAGGGGCCCATGATCACCGAAATTTGCGGGATGACGCCGGAGGCCAGCACGTTGCGCTGGAAGATTTCGGCATAGCCGCCGAGCGCCGCCACGCCTTCCTGGATGCGCGCGCCGCCTGCATCGTAAAAGCCGATGATTGGCGCGCGGTTGCGCAGCGCCATTTCCTGCACCTTGATGACTTTCTCGGCATGCGCTTCCGAGAGCGATCCGCCGAATACGGTGAAATCTTTCGCAAATACATAAACCGGCCGGCCATTGACCGTACCCCACCCGGTGACCACGCCGTCGCCGGAAATTTTGGTCTTGTCCATGCCGAAATCGGTGGAGCGGTGTTCGACATACATGTCGAACTCCTCAAAGGAGCCTTCATCTAGGAAGATATCGAGGCGCTCGCGCGCAGTCAGCTTGCCACGCTTGTGCTGGGCGTCAATGCGTGCCTGTCCGCCACCCATTCGTGCTGCGTCACGGCGGCGCTCAAGTTCCTTCAGCACGTCCTTCATGCAATCCTCCCGGCAATGGCCACGCCGCTTTTAAGGATCGGACTTGCAGCAGGCAATGGCGTCAGCCTAGTCCTATTGGCGAGGAGCAGACCAGTCCATGAGCAAATGGCCGAAAGGCGCATCGAAAAAATTCAATACCGCTGTGCGCGCAGCGCTGCTGCCAGTTTTCGAGCGTGAGGGGTTCCTCAAGATGCCGCTCCCGGCAAGCGACGGCGAGTGGAACCAGATGGCGTACGATACTGACCTTTATCGTCCGCTGGGGAGTGATGTCGACCTGGTGTCGATCATGGTCATGGCGAGCGGGCGCTGCTGCGCCAAGGTTTACGCCGTGAGGGCAACCGGCTTTGACGGGCAGAAAGGATCACTTCACACAACACTTGCTTATCCGGATGCACGCTTCCACCTTGAGCGGCCGTTTCGCTGGAACGGATTTTTCCGGGGCGGTACGGCAGAGTTCTATCTTGGGCCGCCCTGGCCAACAGATGTACAGGGTGCAATCGACCATCAGGTCTCCCTGATGGTCAGCCGTCTGCCGCGATTGTTTGATTATCTTGAGACCGGCAAACGCAAAACAATGTTCCAAACCAGTTGCGATAAACGTTGGCCGGTCTCGAAGACCTGGCCGCCTTGATCACCAGGTTCCGGTGTTCTTCATGGATGCCCAGGGTTCTACCACAGGTAAACGTTCGCCTTTCTGCAGCAGTTCGATGGAGATGCCATCCGGGCTGCGGATGAAGGCCATGTAGCCGTCGCGGGGAGGGCGATTGATGGTCACGCCTGCATCCATCAGGCTTTGGCACGTGTCGTAGATATTATCTACTTCATAGGCGAGGTGCCCGAAGTTACGGCCGCCAGTATATTCTTCCGGGTCCCAGTTGAATGTCAGTTCAACCAGAGGGGCCTTTTCCGCTCTCCCTGTGGGCTCATCTTGGTCTGCAGCAAGAAAAACCAGCGTGAATCGGCCCTGTTCGTTGTCAATTCGCCGTGTCTCTTTCATGCCAAGCTTGTTGCAAAAGAAGTCCAGCGATTGATCCAGATTGGTCACACGGACCATAGTGTGAAGGTAACGCAACGATAGATTCTCCTGCTGTTCGGTTGACGTAAACGTTAGGACAGCTGTGGTGTTGCGGCAACGGCACGACTGTCAGCAAATTCCGGGCCTGCCCCGGATTTCTTCTGTCTATAGTCACATTTCATTACACGCAGCACTTGCGTCGGTCCTGTCGCCCATCGTTAAATCGAGATTAAGAATCAGTGGGCGTTCGGGAAAGGTGCTGCTCCATGGGGGACAAGGCATCTCCGTTAAAGCACGACGGGGATAATAGAGATACGGGGTGGCAGTCGGACGAGGGCGAAGGCATGGATCTTCGCGAAATCTCCGGGTCCATCAAGTGGTTTGATGTTTCGAAGGGCTATGGCTTTATCATGCCCGACGACATCAGCCTTGGTGACGTGCTTCTGCACGTGACCTGTCTGCGTCGCGATGGCTTCCAGACAGCGCTCGAGGGCGCGCGCCTGGTTGTACTCGTCAAGCAGGGCGATCGCGGCCTGCAGGCATTCAAGGTTCTGTCGATGGACAATTCGACAGCGGTTCATCCTGCAGATCAGGGCGAGCAGCGCACACATGTGGCGGTGACGCCCGAGAGTGGTCTGGAGCGGGCCCTGGTCAAGTGGTTCAATCGCACAAAGGGCTTTGGTTTCCTGACGCGCGGTGAAGGCACGGAGGATATCTTCGTGCACATGGAAACCCTGCGTCGCTACGGGATTGCCGAACTGCGCCCGGGTCAGGTTGTTCTGGTGCGTTTCGGCAAGGGCGACAAGGGCCTTATGGCTGCCGAAATTCACCCGGATATCGGGACGTTGCCGGTTTCGCATTGACTGGCTGCCCGGGAGCCAGGATGATCCTTGAATGTCAAAAATGATACGCGCCGCTTTTGCGGCGCTTTTCCTTTCGATGACGGTGCAGGCTGTTGCGCAGCAATCTCAGCCAGTTGCACCGATGATCCTCCCGGTAGATCCGGCTCCGCTCATTGCGGATACGGGGACGGAGCGGAAGGCGTTCAGGATCGAGATTGCCAGTACCGAGGAGAACCGGGCGCGGGGCCTGATGTTCCGTGAGAACATGGCAGCCGATCACGGCATGCTGTTTGTCTATCCCTCCCAGCAGATCGTTGCCTTCTGGATGCAGAACACCATCCTGCCGCTGGATCTCATCTTCATAGACTCCCGCGGGCAGGTCGTCGGCATCGAGCAGGGCAAACCCTATTCGACGGATTCCATCCCGCCCGGCGGCATATCTGCGCAATTCGTGCTGGAGTTGAATGCGGGCACGGCAGCCAGGATCGGGCTGGACATTGGCGAGAGCGTGCATCATCCGGTAATGGGCAACGCCCTGCCAGCAGAGTGAGTTTGATGCAGCATTTTTCGCATGACGGTTTCGAGATCGCATATGTCGAGCGCAAGCCCGAGCGCGGTGCTGCCGAGCCTGTTCTGCTGATCCATGGCTTTGCCTCCAATCATTTCACCAACTGGGTTTCACCAGGCTGGATGAAGGCGCTTGCCGACGCCGGTTACCGGCCGATCGCCTTTGACAATCGCGGTCATGGCGAAACCACAAAGAGCTACAACACAGCCGACTACACGCCCCACAGGATGGCGTCGGACGCTGTCGCGCTGCTTGACCACCTCGGCATCGGTGAGGCGCATGTCATGGGCTACTCGATGGGTGCACGCATCTCCGCCTTTCTGGCTTTGATGGAGCCGCAGCGCGTCGCAACGCTGGTGTTTGGCGGGCTTGGCATTGGTATGGTCGATGGCGTGGGCGACTGGGATCCGATAGCCGCAGCACTGACCGCTGAGGATCCCGACAGTGTCACGCACCGGCGCGGAAAATCGTTCCGCACCTTTGCCGACCAGACGAAGAGTGACCGTCTGGCGCTTGCCGCCTGTATTGCGACATCACGCCAGGTGCTGTCCGAGGCCGAGATGGCGCGGATCACCCAGCCGACCCTCGTCGCCGTCGGCACAAAGGATGACATAGGCGGCTCGGCGCAGGAACTCGCAGCGATGATGCCGAACGCGGTCGCGTTCGACATCGAGGGCAGGGATCACATGCTTGCGGTTGGCGACAAGTCATTCAAGGCGCGCGTCGTGGAGTTTCTTGGCGAGCATCCGCTTTGAACTGAGCCGCTCCGCGAGCCTTCAGCTCCCTGGTTACGCCACCTTCAAAACCGATTGCGGTTCGGCCAGTTCGTAACCCAGCGCCTCGGCAACAGCCGCATTGGTGATGCGGCCCTTGTGCACGTTCAGCCCGTTGCGCAGGTGACGATCCTCGGCAATTGCCTTCAGGCCTTTGTCGGCCAGTTGCAGGCCGTAATGCAGGGTCGCGTTGTTCAGCGCCGCCGCAGAGGTTACCGGCACTGCGCCCGGCATGTTGGCGACGCAATAATGGATCGCGCCATCTACGACATAGGTTGGCTCTGCATGGGTTGTCGCGTGCGAGGTCTCAAAACAACCACCCTGATCGATGGCAACATCCACGAGCACTGCGCCTTTCTTCATGCCGGACAGCATTTCGCGCGTCACCAGTTTCGGCGCAGCAGCACCAGGAATGAGCACTGCCCCGATGACCATGTCAGCCGAGAAGCATTCCTCCTCGATAGCCTCCACCGTCGAATAGCGTGTGTGTACGCGGCCGTTGAAGATGTCATCAAGCTGGCGCAGGCGCGGTATCGACCGGTCAATGATGGAAACATCAGCGCCGAGGCCCACCGCCATCTTGGCCGCTTGCAACCCGACAACCCCGCCGCCCAGCACCGCGACCTTGCCTGGCAACACCCCGGGCACCCCACCCAGCAGTACACCGCGGCCGCCATTGGCCTTCTGCAGCTCAGTCGCACCCGCCTGTATGGCGAGACGCCCGGCGACTTCTGACATCGGAGCCAGCAGCGGCAGCCCGCCGCGCTCGTCGGTGACCGTCTCATAGGCGACGGCGGTAACACCGGAGGTCAGCAGGCCTTTGGTCTGCTCCGGGTCGGGCGCCAGATGGAGATAGGTGTAGAGGATTTGACCCTCGCGCAACTGCGCCCATTCTGCGGCCTGCGGCTCCTTGACCTTCACGATCATGTCCGAGCGCGCAAAGACATCTGCAGCTTTCTTCGCGATTTTCGCACCGGCGGCAATGTAGGCGCTGTCATCCGCGCCAATTCCGGCGCCCGCACCTGTCTCCATCAGCACCTCGTGGCCATGGGCGACATACTCTCTCACCGCGCCGGGTGTGAGCCCGACGCGATATTCATGGTTTTTGATTTCTCTCGGGCAACCAACGCGCATCTGATCTTCTCCTCCTGGCGCCGTATCCGGCGTCTGTTGATGCCGGATTAGAGCATGCGCAGCGTGAAACGTCCTTGCGAATTGGGCTTCCTTGATTGCCGGTTGACGTATATTCTTGCGTCAATTGGCTCAATATTCGAACAAGATACAAAATATGGAACTGGATAGAATTGATCGTTCGATCTTGATGGCGCTTCAGGAAGACGGGCGCATGTCTAACTCCACGCTCGCGCAGCGGGTGGGGCTGTCACAATCTGCCTGCTCCCGCCGGCTCGACCTGCTGGAGAAGGGCGGGGTCATCCTGGGCTATCATGCGCGGCTTTCAAACGAGCTGCTTGGCCATGGCATGACCGCGATCGTGCACATTTCGCTGTCGGGCCAGTTCGAGAAATCGCTGGCCGAGTTCGAGGCCGCGATAACCAGATGCCCCAACGTGCTGTCCTGCCATCTGATGACCGGCGAATATGACTACGTGGTCCGTATCGCCGCGCGCGATCTTGCTGACTACGAGCGAATACACCGCCAGTGGCTGACCCAGATGCCGCATGTCACAAGGATCAACTCGGCCTTCGCACTGCGCGAGATTGTGGACCGGACAAATGGCGCTCCGGGCCCGTCAAAGCTCGCTGACGCCGATAGCGATGCAGCGGTCAGATCGTGATGCCGCAATCTTCAAGAATACGCCCGATCGTCAGCTTCACGCGGTCGCTGGAGAAGGCAAATTCCGGCTGATTGTCGATCTGCACCCGGATCTCGCGCTGCGCCGAGATCAGGTCACGGATGATCGGGCGGGCATCGCTGTCGACCAGCACAACATATGCGCCGTGCGGCTCCCACATGCGCGACTTCGGCGGGCCGCCATCGACGCGATAGGTAACGCGCAAGGAGCGTTCCGCCTCGTTAGGCTTTGTCGTGTACGCCATCAGTTGCTTCTCCACACAGCCGACGCCGAGATAAGCGTTTGACGTGGGTGCGCGCGTGACAGCATAGGCGGATTTTTCACCATTCATCGCGGTGTCAGCCGTGTACATCCAGTGGGCCGTCTGCAGGTTGCTGACCCAGAAGTGCAGACCGGCGACCGAAGCCGCCGCCAGATAGGGTGCAGCGACTGTTACGAAGCTGTTCTCTCCGGGGCCGAGGAGCAGTCGCGAGAATTTTGTGAGCAGCCAGTCCACAACAGCAAACAGGCCGAAGAATTTTACCAGAACCGTTCCCAGTGTCCTGAAGTCAGCCTCGGCGTAAAGGTTGAACAACGCCTCGCCATTGAGGTGATAAACGGCTGCAGCTGCCAACACGAGGGCGATAAAATAGTGCAACGCGATTGCTCCGGACGGAAACGCGCGCAAGCATTGACACAACTGAATTAAGATTCCGCAACAACAGCGCAGTAAATTTTCGTGCTACAGCAGATTGTGCTTAACATCGGCGCGACTGCCATCAGTGGACATTGTCGCACCATCCGGGTCGCCCGATCCCCAGGCGGACAGGCCCTCACCACTGGAATTTCGGAGCGCCTGCACGAAACACACATTCGGGCCTTGCGCCGAACCGTAACGTTCGGTACGGAACCGCATGAACCTCAATTTGTCTCATGAGAGCGAGGACGACGCGCCGACAGAACGCCAGCAGGCGGTGCTGGACGCTGTTCTCGAGTTGATGGTCGAGCGTGGCGGCGAGTTTTCGATCACCGACGTATCGAAGCGCGCGTCCTGCTCGAAGGAGACGCTCTACAAGTGGTTTGGCGACCGCGAAGGCATTCTGACCGCGACCGTTCAATGGCAGGCATCAAAGGTCAGGGCAGGCAACTGGGACGCGCAGCACCTCGATGCGTCGGCGCTGCGCCAGAGCCTGGAGGACTTCGCTGCAAACTGGCTGACGGTGATTTCCTCGCCGACCTCGATTGCGCTGAACCGCGTTGCCGTGGGGCAGGCGGCATCGGCAAAAAGCAATCTCGGCCAGATCGTGCTGGCCAATGGACGCTTTGCAATCGGCGAGCGCCTGAAACCGCTGCTCGAGGCGGGCAGGGCTGCGGGCTTGCTGTCCTTTGATGACGCGGAAGGCGCATTTCGTACCTTCTTCGGTCTTGCCGGCCGCGACGTGCAGATCCGCGCGCTGCTGGGCGACGAACTGAAGCTCTCGGCCAGGGAAATCCGCGCGGACGCCGTGCGGTCCGTGGACCAGTTCATGCGGCTTTATGGAAAGGCGAGGGCGTGATGCGGCAATCCACTCCTGCGCAGGCGTCATCCTCGGGCTCGACCCGAGGATCTGCCGTGGCTGCAAGCAAGAGCTCGTCCGGAACGTTTGTAGATCCTCGGGTCAAGCCCGAGGATGACGGAATTCAACATCAATCCAACCAGGGAAGTGACTGAACATGCGTGTTTATTATGATCGCGATGCAGATGTGAATCTGATCAAGGGCAAGAAGGTTGCCATCGTTGGCTACGGTTCGCAGGGGCGCGCGCATGCGCTGAACCTCAAGGATTCCGGCGCCAGGGAACTGGCCATCGCCCTGAAGAAGGGCTCGGCCACCGCCAAAAAGGTCGAGGCTGATGGCCTCAAGGTCATGTCGGTTGCAGAGGCCGCCAAGTGGGCCGACCTGATCATGATGGCGACGCCGGACGAGCTGCAGGCCGACATCTATAAGGGCGAGATCGCTGACAACATCCGCGACGGCGCAGCGATTGCCTTCGCCCACGGCCTGAACGTTCACTTCGGCCTGATCGAGCCGAAGAAGTCCGTTGACGTCGTCATGATCGCGCCAAAGGGCCCGGGCCACA
>CAYZQP010000002.1:0-43173 GCA_964480545.1 uncultured Mesorhizobium sp.
CTCACAGCCCGCGGACTGGTCAAGCGCTATGGCCGCGTGACCGCCCTGGACAACGCAGATTTCGACCTCTATCCCGGCGAAATCCTTGCCGTCATCGGCGACAATGGTGCCGGCAAGTCATCGCTCATCAAGGCAATCTCGGGCGCTGTTGTGCCGGACGAAGGCGAGATCCGGCTGGAAGGCAAGACCGTCTCGTTCAAGGCTCCCATGGAAGCGCGCGACGCCGGCATCGAGACCGTCTATCAGAACCTGGCTTTATCACCGGCGCTTTCCATCGCCGACAACATGTTCCTGGGCCGCGAGTTGCGTAAGCCAGGGGTCCTCGGACAGATCTTCCGAATGCTTGACCGGCCTGCGATGGAAACGCGCGCAAGGGAAAAGCTCACCGAACTCGGACTGATGACCATCCAGAATATCAGTCAGGCCGTGGAAACCCTGTCAGGTGGTCAGCGTCAGGGCGTGGCGGTTGCGCGCGCGGCTGCCTTCGGTTCGAAAGTTGTGATCATGGACGAGCCTACCGCAGCTCTTGGTGTGAAGGAATCCCGCCGCGTTCTGGAGTTGATCCTTGACGTGAAGAAGCGTGGTCTGCCGATTGTACTGATCTCGCACAACATGCCGCATGTCTTCGAAGTCGCAGACCGCATCCATATCCACCGCCTCGGCAAACGCCTGTGCGTTGTCGATCCGAAATCCATCTCCATGTCTGACGCCGTCGCCTTGATGACGGGCGCCATGAAGCCACCACAGGCAGCATAGCTGGCCCCGGGACCCGGGGAAGCCATTGCCGATTTCTGTGCCTGTCGATGGTTAGGTAGTCCAGCGGCGCAGGACGTCCCGGCGCAGGACATCCCGGCGCAGAATACGCTTGAGTGCAGTCACGACGCGCTTTCCAGCACGTCGTGCCAGACGAGATCTGCCGGCTGACTTTCGCCAACTACCAGGTCCACATTCTTCATATCGTTGTTTTCGACCCAGGCTCGCGCTTCCTCCTCGCTGCGTCCAAGGCCTAGCCACCGGGCCATCAGCCGCCGCACCAGTTCGTCGCGCGGGACATCAATGAAGATGGAGAGATCAAACAACGCACGCAGCCCGGACCATTTCGGGCGGCCAAGCAGCAGGTAGTTTCCCTCCACCAGGACGTATTTCACGTCAGGCTCGATCAGTCGCCCGCCTGCGCGCGACAGCTCGATCGTTCGGTCGAACACCGGCACTGCAACACGTGTGCCACCGTTGCGTAACCGCCGCAGGCACGCCTCGAGCCCCTCGAAGTCAAACGTCTCCGGTGCGCCCTTTCGGCTGCGAAGACCGAGGTGGTTCAGAACCCCGTCATCATAATGGAATCCGTCCATCGGCACGACCTGCGTGATGTCTGCCGGCAATCGGTGCAGCAACTGCTCTGACAGCAATGATTTGCCAGCGCCAGGCGCACCCGTAATCGCAATGAGCACACGGTTCCTGTCGGCACCCGCCTCAACGATCTTGCATGCAATCTCTTCAATACCACTCAATGCCATCAACCAATCTTCTGGCCGGTCTTCCCCTGTCAGCCATGTACTGCTCACCCACTATCCGTCAAAGGTGCTGCGGGTAGTCAAATCCGGCGCGCAAGCCAGCGGATCATGTTCGTCATCAGAGGTTTGTACCCGGCCCAGGCGAGAAATTCCTGCGAAAGCCAGTGTGGCCCGATATCGGTGGCCCAGGCGATCGACCGCCCCTTGCCAAAATCGCGTGTGGTCAGCAACGGCCAGGAACAGCCCCTATAAGAGGCCGAAGCGATCAGGCTGGCGGCCCCATCCTGTCGCAGGTCAAGCTTGTTGAGGCCAAGGATCGGCGGCCACGCATCGCTCAGCCCCTCAAGCACCGGATGGGCCGAAAGGTGAACCGATGGATAGATGCCCTCCGGCGCCTCCAGTCCATCATTCTGCGGCAGGCAGCGTACGCCCAGCACATCCTCAACCGCCGTATTGTGGAACCTGGCCGAGCCGAACATTCCCTGAAATCCGTTGTATCCGCCTGCCATGAGCAATCCGCCGCCATTGGCAACGTAGGTCTTGATCAGTTCCAGCCTGTTGACACCGATTTGACCGGCCTGCGCCTGCGGCGTCACCAGCAACGACAGGGCATCAACATCCGAAATCACGACAACCGCATATTCCGCGAGAGCCTCAATCCCGGTTGGGAACTCCGCGCTGCAGCGCTCGGCCGCTATCTGCCGCACACCAATTCCGCCCTCCGCCAGCGCGGAGACAAAGCGCTCGGCCCCGTTACCTTGCGAAGACTTCACCACAAGATGCGAGCCCAACGACACCATCGTGGTCGTCGGGAAGGTCTCACCAGCCAGAAGAACGTTTATCGCTGCCAAATTCTCATCCCCTTCGGGCGCGCCGTGATACGCCGGCGCGCCCTGTCTCGCCTGGGAGGCGGTTAGAACTTGAACTCTTCCAGGTTCTCGGGCGTGACAATTTTGGCTGGTCCGAGGATCAGTTCGCCGGACGCGCCAATCGTGTATTCGCCGAGACGGCCTGCGGTGAACTTCTCGCCTTCCTTGCCGGTGATCTTGCACTGGGCCAGTGCCTGAGCGGCGTGGTAGGTCAGGTAGCCAAGGTCAGAAACGTTCCACCAGATGTCCTGGGCAGAACCTTCCTTGATGTACTTCGAGATCAGCGTTGCCGGCGCCAGACCGGTCAACTTGACCTTGCCGAGCAACCCGGCCTCTTCAAGCGCACGGGCGGCTGCGGGCAAGCCGATGCCGGCCGGCACGATGATCGCCTTCACATCCGGGAAAGCCTGGACCAGAGCCAGCGTCTGCTGCTGGTTGATCTGCTCGCTCTCCTCGCCATACGCCACCTGGACGAGTTTCATCTTCGCAAACCTGGTGTCCTTCTCGAGACGATCCTTGATCAGGGCGATCCAGGCGTTCTGGTTGGTAGCCGTTGGTGTGGAGGAGAGGATTGCGAAATCGCCTTCACCGCCCATCAGATTGAAGGCGCTTTCCAGCATCATTTCTGCAAGGCTGTCGCCCTTGGCCTGATTCACGAATACCGAACGCGCATCTGGCGCAACGTCTGAATCGTACGAGATCACGCGCACACCATTTGCGGCAGCGCGCTTCAGTGCCGGCGCAACGGCATTGGCGTCATTGGCGGAAATCGCGATGACGCCAACCTTCTGCGACACCAGACTGTTGATGAATTCGACCTGAGCCTCGGCGGTTCCCTGCGACGGGGCCACCTGGATCACTTCACCGCCGATCTCCTTCTGGGCCTCATCGGCACCAAGCTTGGCAGTCTTGAAATACGGATCGGTATCCAGCTTCGGCAGGAAGCCGACGGTGACCGGCTCCTTCGCGCATTCCTGCGCAGCCGCAGCAAAGGTCTGGCCGATCACAACAGCCGAAGCCAGCAGAGCAATCTTCAATTTGTTCACGTCACTTCTCCCTTGGTTTCTACCCAAATCAGTCGGCAACCTCCGCGCCGACCTTGTTTTCTCGCCGTTCTGGCGGAAACAGCACGTTCATGATTGTCTTCGAGAAATTCCCCAGCAGCAGCGAGCCGATGAGCAACATGCCAATGACCATGCTCTGCGCGTCGCCGCCGATCTGGTTGAGCGCGAGCAGGTTGCGGATGGCCGAAATCAGCAGCAGCGCCAGCAGCACGCCCGTAAGCTTGCCCTTGCCGCCGTACACGCTGACACCGCCGAGCAGCACGATGGTGATGATATCGAGCTCCATGCCGAGCCCGTTATTGGCGCGCGCATTCGAGAGGCGGGCCGTGTAGACGATGGCCGCAATCGCCGAGATGGCACCGGTCAGGATGAACAGCGACGTTATCAGCCGGCGGGTCGCTATACCCGAGTAAATCGCCACGTCCGGGCTTCCGCCGATGGCGTAGATTCGCCTCCCGACAGCCATGCGCTGTAGCACGACGGCCAGCACCGGACCGAGAATAAGGAAAGGTATCAGCACCTGCGGAATGAAAGTGCCGGGGATGTTGTTGATGCCGAAATTGACCAGTGCATCCGGCAGGATATTCACGGACCCGGTTCCAAGCAGGATGTAGGCAATGCCGCGGAACATCGCCATCGTTCCCAGTGTCACGACGAGTGACGGCAGGCCGACATAGGCGACAAGAAATCCGTTGAAGAGGCCAAGAGCGCCACCTGCCACCACGGTCAGCAGGAGGGCTGCGACCAGCGGAAACCCGGCCTGTAACATCAATCCGAAGAGCACACTGGTGAGCCCAAGGATCGAGGCGACGGAAATGTCGATTTCGCGAGTGATGATCAGCAGCGCCATCGGCAGCATGATCAGCGCCTTTTCCGCAGCACTCGCCAGCATCTGGGAGATGTTGAAGGCTGACAGGAAATTTGGGACGAACAGCGCGCCATAGGCGAGCACGAGGATGCATGCTATCGCCAGCAGAGCATCCCAGGGGTCAAGGCGTTTGAGCATCTTCATCATGGTCGCCTCCTCAATGCCTTCCGGTGCGCCGTGAGCGCTTGACGATGTAGGCGTCGATGGAGATCGCGAGCAGGATCACAAGGCCGTAGACGCCCTGCAGCCAGAGCGGATCGACGCGCACGAGTGTCAGCCCGTTGCGGATTACCAGGAGCGTGATCGCACCAAGCGCGATGCCGAGCAGCGTTCCCGCACCACCCCGGATCGCCACCCCGCCGACGACAGCGGCAGCGATGACTGTGAGTTCGTAACCTGTGGCAACGCGTGCATCGACCGTTGCGTAGCGGGAGGCCCACAGCACGCCGCACAGCCCGGCAAGCAGGCCGCAGGCAGCGAAGGCGAGGAAGATGCGCTTGTTGACCGGGATGCCGATCAGCGCAGCACCATCGGGGTTAGAGCCGGTCGCAAACAGCTCGCGGCCGATCGTCGTACGGTTGAGCAGGAACGCTGACACCACCATGATCGCAGTGACGATGATGACCACAAGCGGCACACCGGCCAGCTTGTATCCGGTCATGGCAAGCCAGGCTGCCGGCACTTCGTCTGCGCTGACCTGATCGCCGGCAGCCCAAAGGCTCGTGAAACCGCGAAACAACGAGAGCGTGGCGAGTGTCGCAACAATGGCCGGAATGCGCCCGAAGGTGATGATGGCACCATTGAACATCCCCGCCACAAGGCCAGCAAGCGCGCCGGCGAGCACGCCACCCAAAACGCCGATTTCGGGGTGCGACGACATCAGGCTCGCAGACACGTAAGCGGCCAGTCCGATCGCCGAGGCGATGGAGAGATCGATGCTACGCGTCAGCAGCACGAGCATCTGGCCAAGCGCTGCCAACATCAACAGGCTGGCATCCATCGACACTGCCGTCAGGTTGGCTGCGCTGAGCATCCGCGGATTGATAATTGCGACGGGAATGACGATTGCAGCGATGGCGGCAACCAGCCCCATCTCGCGGCGCTTGAAGATATCCAGCAAGCCACGGCTCTGCTGCGAGACGACCTGGGTGTCTACCTTCTGGCTCGTGCCCGCATTGTCGGCTGTCGCAGCCTCAAGCACGGCTTCCTGTGACGCTTCTCCACCCTTGAATTCGGCGGTCTGCTCGCCTTCACGAAGCACGATGATGCGATTGCACATGCCCAGCAGCTCGGGCATCTCCGAAGAGATCAGGATGATTGCGATGCCCTGGGCCGCAAGGCTCGATATCATCGCCTGCACTTCGGCCTTGCTGTTGACGTCGATGCCCTGGGTCGGCTCGTCGAGGATCAGGAGCTTCGGCTTGGTGGCCAGCCATTTCGACAGCACGACCTTTTGCTGATTGCCGCCTGACAATTCGCGTACCGGCTGGTCGTAGCTGCGATAGCGCAGCGACAGCCGCTTCAGTTCATCACCTACCAGTTCGATGGCGCTCTTGCGCTTGTAGAAGCCGTTCGGCGAAGCTCCACCCAGAACGGCAAGACTGGCATTGTCCAGAATGGTGAAGTCGGGGATGACGCTCTGCCCGAGCCGGTCTTCCGACACATAGGCAACACCGGCGGCAATCGCTTCGCGCGGCGCACCGAATGAAGCCTCCTTGCCGTTGAGAACTATTTTTCCCCCGGCAGCGCGGTCAATGCCGAACAGCACCCGGGCAACCTCGGTGCGGCCGCTGCCGACCAGACCGCCGAAACCCAGTATCTCCCCGGCCCGCACCTGAAAGCTGATGTTGTTGAACGCACCCGGCCGCGACAGATTGCGAACGTCGAGCACCACGTCGCCAAAACTGGAAGGGCGCTCCGGATATGCCCCGGTCATCTCGCGCCCGACCATCAACTTGATCGCCATCTCGCGCGGCACTTCCGACACCGGTCCGCCGCCAACCATCTTTCCGTCGCGCAACACGGCGACGCGGTCAGCAACGCGGTAGATCTCATCCATGCGGTGGCCAACGAACATCATCGCCACGCCATGCGCGCGCAGGTCGTCAACAACCTTGAACAGTTGCTCGACCTCGCTCTGCGATAGCGCAGCCGTTGGCTCATCCATGATCAGCACACGCGCATTCATAGAGAGCGCACGTGCAATCTCGACCAGCTGCTGCTCTGACGTGCTGAGATCGCCAAGTCGCGTCTGCGGGGAGATGCGCAGCCCGATCTTGCCGAGCACCCTGGCGGCCTCCGACATCATCGTGCCAGTATCGATGATGCCACCGAACCCCTTGGGCATATGCCCGATGAAGATGTTTTCGCCGACCGAGAGGTCAGGAAACAGCCCGGGATGCTGGTGCATCACGGCAATGCCCAGCGTCTGCGAATCCGCTGCGGAGTGAAACATGCGCGCGATGCCATCGACCTCGATGGTCCCGCTCGTGGGAGCATAGACGCCGGCCAACAGCTTTACGCAGGTGCTTTTACCAGCCCCGTTCTCTCCAAGAAGCGCAAGAACCTCGCCGGATCGCAGGGAGAACGAGACGCCTTCAATCGCGACCGTGCCTCCGAACACTTTGGAGACATTACCAAACCGGACGATCTCAGCTTCTCGCTTTTCTGTCGCGCCGGCGACCGGTGTCATGTCCAATCGCTCCTCCCGGTGCCAACGACATTCATTTTTTAACTTGCTATAATAATTAAAATCAAGATGCAACACGTGTTGACATCCCCGAACCCAAAACACAGGTTGAGAGGAGATACCGCGCACCGGTCTTCGAGCAATGCGCGCAGGCAGAATGAGACGATGGGAGAGGCGTGCCTTGAGCGGAAAAGGAAGCAATTCCATCAAGATACGGCACTACAACGAGCGCTTTATCCTCGATGCAGTGCGGCGGCTGAAGGAGGCATCCAAGTCAGATCTGGCGCGCGCCGCAAACCTTACACCTGCGGCCGTTGCCGCCATTGTGGATGACCTGGAAGCTGCAGGTCTGGTCAAGCAAATTGGCAAAAGATTTGGACAGCGAGGCTCACCGTCCATCCTCTATCAACTGACGCCTGAGCGAATCTTCAGCATCGGCATCAAGGTCGGACGGCGTGCCCTCAGGGCCTTGCTGGTCGATTTCGCCGGCGATGTCCGTGCAAGCGAAACCCACGAGTACCCTTACCCTGACCCGGACCTCGTCCTGAAAGCCGGCAACAGCGCCCTCGACACTTTCGGCAAACTTGTGACCGGACTGGAAGACGCTACGTTGGCCGGGGTGGGTATAGCTGCACCATACTTCCTCGGCGGCTGGAGCGAGGAACTCGGCTTTCCCGATGGAATCGGCGAAAGATGGCAAGCCATTGACCTGACCAATTTCTTTAACATCGACGCGCGTATACCGATCTATGCCGAGAACGATGCGTCGGTCGGCGCATTGGCAGAGCTGGGCCGCGGCGGCGGAGCACGCTTCCGCGATTTCATGCACATCTCCATTGATACATTCATCGGAGGCGGTCTTGTGCAGGATGGCAAGGTGCATGTTGGTCCCAACGGAAACAGCGCAGCCCTTGGCCCCCTGCCCGTCTCACCTTCCACACTCGATTCGATCCCGCAGAGGCCAGCGCCTTTTCAGACGCTCCTTCACCGGGCTTCCATCTACGTCCTCGTCAACCACCTGAAGTCGCGCGGCATTGAAATCGCCCGTATTCGTGAGCTGGATCCCCTGCCCGAAGCTGCCCGGCAGCCGGTGAGGGAATGGCTCGAGGATTGCGCCAGGGCACTCACTGAGGCAATCGTGTCGATTGCCTCGATCGTCGACCTTGAGGCCATCATCATCGACAGCATTCTTCCGCGACCAATACATGCCGAACTGCTTGCAAGGGTTCAGCGCGGCTTCGACCAACTGGAGGTCGTTGGTATTGTCAAACCGGAAATTCTCGGAGGGCAGTTTGGCCCGGATGCCTCTGCCCTCGGCGCTGCCATGTTGCCCCTGTCAGCTCTGCTGGAGCCGAACTCCGGGGTTCTGATGATTGGTCAGGGTGGCACCGCCACCACCGGCCGCCTGTCCGATCTCGTCGGCACGAACTGAGTGCTCAACCCTGAGCGCTGCTCGACTTGAACACTCGGACAACGGCAGGCTTACAGGACCATCGACGATGTGGCGGGTGCCGGTGACCTACAGGATCGACTGGCCAGTGGCAGCCCAATCCTTCGCAAACTGGTCGAGCCCCTTGTCGGTGAGGGCATGGTTGCCGAGGCCCTTGATGACGGCTGCCGGAACAGTCGCAACGTCTGCGCCAGCAAGTGCTGCATCCTTGACGTGGTTGGCTGTCCGGATCGAGGCGGCCAGTATCTCCGTCTTGAAATCGTAATTGTCGTAGATCTGGCGTATGTCGCGGATGAGTTCCATGCCGTCGATGTTGATGTCGTCCAGGCGGCCGACGAACGGGGAGATGAAGGTCGCGCCGGCCTTTGCCGCGAGTAGCGCCTGGTTGGCACTGAAGCAGAGTGTGACGTTTGTCTTGATGCCGCGCGAGGCGAAATAGCGGGCAGCCTTGAGGCCATGAAGCGTCAGCGGCAGCTTGATCACCACGTTCTTCGCAATCTTTGCCAGATGCTCGCCTTCAGCGACCATACCATCGTAATCCAGTGCTGCGACCTCGGCGGAGACTGGGCCTTCTACAATGCCGCAAATTTCGGCGATGACCTCTTTGAAGTCGCGGCCGGATTTCGCAATCAGCGAGGGATTGGTGGTGACGCCATCCAGTAGGCCGTAGTCGTTCAGTTCCTTGATCTCGGCAACAACTGCCGTATCGACGAAGAATTTCATGATCTTTCCTCTCAGTGCTTGATGAGCGATTTCGCGCGGCCGACGATCACTTCCCTGGCGATTCCAAATTCCCTGTAGAGACGATCGGCCGGAGCCGATGCGCCGAAGTCGGTCAAGCCGATCACGTCGTCTTCGGATGCGACGTAGCGGTTCCATCCAAACTTGCTCACCGCCTCGATTGCTATTCTGCGCGCGGTGCCGGGAACTCGTTGCGGTAGTCAGTGGGCTGCGCGTCAAACAGATCCCAGGCGGGCATCGACACGAAGGCCGCAGCGATTCCTTAGTGAGACATGTCTTGTCCTCCGACGCGGCGGCTCATAATCCAGCCTTTAATGAATCACAATGCATAATAACGAAATCACATAAAAAATGTTATGTTTGTTACGTTTGGAGTTGTGTATGAGTAGCCCCGCATGGGGATGAGTCATGAAACGGGATGAGCGCAGGCAGGCCATCATGGACCTCCTGATCGAACATCGAGCGGTCGAGCTGGATGATCTGTCCGAGAAATTCGCGGTGTCGAGGATGACTATCCACCGCGATCTCGATGATCTCGAGCAGGCCGGGCTGTTACGAAAGGTGCGCGGCGGCGCAACGAGTGAGCCTGGCACGCAATTTGAAAGCGACTTCAGGATCCGCGAACAGCAGGACATCGCTCACAAGACGCGTGTTGCCCGCGAGGCGCTCCAATTGATCGAGCCGGGCATGACCGTCATGATCAACGACGGCGTAACCGCCGCGCTGCTTGGGGATATGCTGGAAGAGCGGAGACCCCTCACCGTCATAACCAATAACTGCGCAATCATCGACAGGCTGAGAGGCCTGGCCGGGATTACGCTCATCAGCCTTGGTGGCATCTACTCCTCCAAGTTCAACTGCTTCTTTGGTGTCGTGACAGAAACCGCGCTGACGAGACTGAGAGCAGATATCGCAATGATTTCAGTACCCGCAGTGGATGGCACCAATGTGTTCCATATGGATGAGAACGTGGTGCGCGCCAAACGGGCGATGATGGACGCCGCCCGGCGGAAATGCCTGCTGGTCAATCACAAGAGGTTCGGTCGAACTGCACTGCATCAGCTTGCAGACATTGCAGAGTTCGATGCGGTAATAACCGATGCTGCACCGCCGGCTGCTTCAGCAGAAACTTTTCAGGAACTGGGCGTCAGGATTACGATAGCCAGCTAGCGAAGTTGCTGCGGGAGAAACAGGCGGACGAAGCGGCTTCGTCAAAATGCACAATTTTGGCCAAACCTGACGGCCTGTTTTCAAAAACTACCGGTGTCTGGATTGTATTGTCACTGAGGTAGCCGCGAAACGATGTGACCCAACCGGTCGCAAAATGATGCGCTGCCTCAACTTCAGCGCGTGCAGCAATCGAGGATGATGACCGCAGCGTCCCTCAACCGACGCGGATCAGGGGTGATGCCTCATAATCGACCGAACGCCCGGCGTGAAGTACACGTCGAGCCTCATTAACGGCCTGCCGTCCGGGCAAGAACAGCGTGTGACGTTAACACGCCATCTGTAAAATCGTTCAAACTAGGCCAGCTCATCGACAGGAATAAGCGCCTTGACCCGTCCTTTTTCCAGTTCCAGGATCCTGTTGCAGGTCCGCTTGAGCAAAGAATGATTGTGACTGGCGAGCACAATGATTCCCGCTCGCTCGGCCATCTGGTTCATACGGACCTTTGCCTTCTCCTGAAACGCAGCATCACCTGCTCCTATCCATTCATCCATCAAGAGAATCTCCGGCTCAAGACTGGTGGCAACCGCAAATGCAAGGCGCGCAGCCATGCCCTGGCTGTAGGATTTGAGCGGCATGTCTATGAAATCGCCAAGTTCGCTGAAGGCGATTATGTCGGTCATTCTCTCTGCGATCTGTTCCTCGCTCCATCCGTTTATAAGTCCTCTCAAGACGATGTTGCGCCGCCCTGTTGCCTCAGGACGGAACCCGAGGCTGATGTTAAAGAGTGCATCAACTCGCCCGTCTACCTGGACGCGACCACCGGTCGGTTCGAAAATGCCATAGAGCACCTTGAGCAACGTTGTCTTTCCGGAGCCATTGTGGCCGACAATACCTAGCCTGTCCCCGGCACCTAGTGTGAAGCTTACACCATCCAACGCTTTGACGTGTTGGGTTCTTCCTGCTCCCTCGATGCGCCCGCCTGTTGGGCCGGGTGCCGGCCTTAGACTGAGGCCCAGTTTGCGATGGACCCGATACGTCAGGCTCACATTCTCTGCGATGATCGACACCATTACAGAGCAAACACCACTTGGCTGCGACGGTTGCCAAGCGTCATCATCGCGAGAATCCAGCAGCATCCACCAAGCATCAGGCAAGCGCCAAAATACGTCCAGGGAAAATACCCGTGAAGCAGAGGAATCCTTACAATCTCGATCAGATAAGTGAACGGATTCCAATAGTAGAATACTTGACGGATGGTACTGGTGTCATCATGAAACCACAACACGGGGGTCAGGAACATACCTACGCGCATGATATTGTTGATAAGGTGCTGGCTATCCGGGAAGTACACACCAAGAAACGCCAGGAGGATGATGACTGCCGGGGCGATGGCCACAAGCAGGAGCAAAGAACCCAGCGCCCCGAACCATTGGCTCGAAAAATTCGTTTCCGTGAAGGCCAGGATAGCCAGGCAGCCCAGCAGCGCGTAAGAGCAACGGATAAGCGTCTGCATCATCAGCCGGAATACATATACCGAAAGAGGTAGCGTCGTACCCTGAATGAAGCTCCGCTCTCTAATGAAGAGCGTTACGCTCCTCGTAACTACCTCGGACAGGAAAAGCCAGACAAACAGGCCTACTGCGACATAGGCCGGGTATTGAGGATGCTCGCTTTCCAATCGATGGAAGACGAAGATGAAGGTTCCAGCAAAGAGAAGATAGTTGATCAGGAGCCAGATCGGCCCGAGGGTTGTCAGGCGATGTTGATCGCCGATGTCCTCGGTGGCGAGCGCTACCCAAACACGCCGCCTCCGAAAACCGTTGCGGACATCCGCAACTCCACCCCGCAGGCCTGCAAGTTTCATTCGAGAACAATTCCGTCTATCGTGTAACCGCATACCGACTAGTCAGCGACAACTCAATGAAAAACCGCGATGATCCGTTCTGCCCCTCACCAGGTGGACCGGAGCACCGGCCTGCTGCCGGATTGTCGGACACCTGAGGTTCTCGCGGAAATTGGACCCGGCTGGAGCGGTTCCGGGCCTGGAGGATGGCATGCTCCATGCCCAAGGCGTGGCCGTCCGCTGATCATCGGGCGGCACCGGACGAGTCGTGCGCGACCCTGCTGTGACAGGAGGAAGCAGCACCGACCGCAGACCTGCTTGCGCAGCCTCACCCCAAACGAGTTTGCAACACGGTCCAGAGGGCTGATCGAGGGCAAACTCACGGTTGCCCCTCGAGTTTGCCTGTTGCTATCTTTTCTGTGCCAGCCTAAATGCCGGTCGATAACTTGGTTAACTACATGGACATGAAGCTTCTTCAATCTGCCTTGCTCGATTTTGTCGGCGAAGAAGAAGGCAGACGGCACACGATAGCATTTGTTGGGGTCGAGGATACGCCTCAACCAGAGATTGCTGGACAGTTGCTCGACGAGATCAAGGCAAGCCTGCCTTTGTCCGTCACATGCAAGAGCATAGCACTTGACTATGATCCGGAGCCGGGAACCCTCTATGTGTCGTTCTCCGCAGAAGTTAATGCAGATGTGTTGCTGGTATTAGAGCCCGGCGACCGCGACATGCTGTCCGTGGTAGACGATGCAGAACAGCCATTTGTCAGCCGATTCCGGAAAGTGCTGCTGCCCGGCGCATGGAATATGCGTAGGCTGCTGCAGGAGGCCCAGTTACTCCTGACTTCGCGAAACCTCGAGGTCACAGGGGCACCGCTTATCGATCTTGTGAAACGACTACAGGATGAACGAGATTTGCGTGCCCCGGGTGCGCGCAGGCAGGTGCTCTATGCTCCTCTGGAAGAGGAATGGACAGGCCAGAATGGCGCAATTCTAGGCGGCAATCTGGACATGGAGCCCCATTTCGAATCTATCCGCGAGGTTTGTGATCTCGCAGTAGTGTCCGACGGGTCATTCATCCCGCAACTTTTGGACGCTGATATCGTGATCACCGACTACTCGCCGGTGATGTACGCGGCCTGGTGTCTTGGAAAGCCGGTAATTTTTCCCCGATGGCTCTTGGGGGACGCAGTCATTCAAAGTGCGCCCCGATCCGCCGAGGCGGCAATTTATCGCGATTTGATAGGGCACCACGCCTTCAGTCTTGATGAATTGAAGACGATGATAGCCGACGGTAACGCCTCTGATCCCGGTAACGGGGTAGATAGCCTTTGTGCGGATGTTGTTTCCGGACAGGGCGGCAGTTCGGCGCGCATCGCAGCGGTCCTCGAAGAGATGCTGAACCCGGAGGTGCTGACAGCAGAGGACAATCTCCGCGCCGAGGCCGAGGAGGCTTTGGCAGATCGCCAATGGGCGCAGGCCGAAGAACTCTTCAAGCAACTCACTGTCAGCAACCCTGCCGAGGTCAGGTTGTTTGACAAACTTGCTCACGCTTTGCGTGGCCAGAACAAGTGGTGGCAGGAAGTAGCTACGCTTCACTCCGCCCTGGCGCTGGATCCAGACAGTTCGGACTTGCACTACAGACTGGGCGAGGCCCAGCAGCGAATGGGCCACAACGTCGCCGCTGCCAAAGCCTATAGCACCGCACTGAGTCTGAACCCGCAAAGCGCGACTTCAAGGCGGCTGCATCAGCTTGGACTTGCATATGATATTGAGGGTGTCGATGGACCCCGATCGCCGGCGGCAGCGGCATCGGCGTATGCGCAGGCATGTGCTCTCGATACCAAGGACAAGTCGCAGCGTTTCGGCATCGGCGCGCTGCACGCGGCGCGCGGTCTGTGGGCGGAGGCGAGGGATGCGTACCTGACCCATATCCCCGTCTCGCCACTCGATGGGGAACTTCGTTACAGGGCCGGCATGGCGTATGACCGGTGCTATCAATGGAGCGAAGCCGAAGCTTGCTATCGCGCGGCCATTGCGCTTGATCGAAACTGGCCGTCCTGGCACTTTCGTCTTGGGTTCGTCCTTGAGCGTCAGGCGCGGTACGAGGAGGCCGCCGACGCGTACGGCTACGCGGCTTCGAAAAGCAAGACGCCAAAGCCGGAATGGTACTATCGCACCGGCTACTGCCTGGAAAAGGCCGGCCGCCTCGTCGATGCGTGCGCTGCCTTCGCGAAGATGAACCTTGTTGACGAAGGAGACAACTCCAGGTCCGCTGGCCCCTACCTTGATGGCTTCGACTCCGTATTCCGCAAATTGCAGGAAGACATTTTTCAGCATCTGAGCGAGAGGCCGGTCGAGCCGCAGCTATGGCTGGAGTTCAGCAAGGTCCTGGAGCGTAATTCCGACTACCGGAAGGCGGCGGACGTTATGTTCCAATGCATCATGGCCACCCGGAACCATGATGCCGAGATGTACAACCGTCAGATGAAGCTTGAGCTTCTGACGAGGGAACTCGACCTGATCCGGGCGCGGCTGGATCTGGATCCGACCGATCCTTTGACGTGGACCGCGCTGGCGGAAACGCTGGTTCGTGCTGGTCGCCAGGAAGAAGCCGCAGGCGCATTGAAGCAGGCGCTGATGCGCAGCGACGATCATCAGCCGGAATGGCACTTCAGGCGGGCAAGGTTGCTTGAGCGTACAGGGAAGTATTCGGAAGCCTGTGCGGAGTTCCGCGATGTGTATCCGCTGCAACAGCCACACGGTACGAACGAAAAGAAGTTTGCGGAGTCAGCGAATTTCCGCGCTACCGCCACCTATCGGGAATTCTATGATGTGCTTCCGATAACCCCAAGGACCGTTCTCTACGAGAGCTTCGGGGGGGTCTCGATCGCATGCAACCCGCTCGCGGTGTTCCGCCAGATCGTGGATGATCCACGTTTCGCGGGATGGCAGCATATCTGGGTCGTTGACGACAT
This sequence comes from uncultured Mesorhizobium sp., assembly GCA_964480545.1. Lineage (GTDB taxonomy): Bacteria > Pseudomonadota > Alphaproteobacteria > Rhizobiales > Rhizobiaceae > Mesorhizobium_G. Next base: position 15,187 of record CAYZQP010000002.1, read on the forward strand.
GGACGTCGTTCCGCAGGATATCAGGGTTCGCCAGAACGTCACCTTCGTCCGCAAGAACTCCTATCTCTACATGCGCCACCTCGCGTCTGTGGAGTACCTGATATCCAACAGCACGTTCCCGAGCTATTTCGTCAGGAAGGATGGGCAGCATTACCTCAATACCTGGCACGGAACGCCGCTGAAGACGCTGGGCTACGACATCAAGGGAGATCCGAACCAGCGTGGGAACACGGCGAGGAACTTCCTGCAGGCTTCGCTGATCATTTCGCCCAACGCCCATACCGAGCACGTGCTTCTCGACAGGTACGGCGTCCGCGACATTTTCACCGGCCGCTCGCTCCTGACCGGATATCCCCGCATCGACCTGCTTCTCAACGCCAGCGAAGCGCGCAAGCAGCAGATTATGCAAAGTCTCGGCCTGGATCCTGCCAAGCCTGTTGTGCTGTTCGCGCCTACCTTCCGCGGGCTTATGGACAACCCGGACGTAGAAGTGGACAAGCTGGTTGCTGATATCGAGGCGTTGGACAGCGACCGCTACAACCTGGTTTTCCGGGGACACTATTTTGCCGAGAAGAAGCTACTGGGTCTGAACCTGCCGGTCTCGGTCGCACCGCACGGCATCGACAGTTGCGAGCTTCTTTCGGTCGTGGACGTCCTCGTTTCGGACATATCCTCGATCTTTTACGACTTCCTCGTGACCGGTCGCCCGGTTGTGCACTATCTCCATGACTGGGACGACTACGTTGAACAGCGCGGCGTCTATTTCTCGAAGGAGGAACTACCTGGCCTGGTGTGCGAGGATATGACCTCTCTGAAGATGGCGGTAGAGGCATCGGTGACAGCACCGAACGATCAGATATCAGAGCGCTACCGAGCATGTCGCGAAAAATTCTGTGCGTTGGAGGACGGCAAATCCTCTCAGCGCGTTGTCGATGCGTTCTTCTTCGCCGGGGCGGACGAGATGAAGAATGATCCGACCGGTCAAATCCTCATGCTTGGACCAAGCTTCGCTCTCAATGGCATCACCGCGGCCTCGCGCGCCCTGATCCAGGAAACAAGCAAGGCCGGGTTCCGCAATACGGTTCTTGTGGATGGCAACGCCGCCAGGGTCGAAGGACGTACAGAGCGCATCAAGGAGTTTGAACGCTGGTCCAACGTGATGGTCCGGGTCGGCGCGACGTGCTGGTCCTGTGAGGAGGCCTGGATCGATGAGAAATTCAGGTCACAAAACAAGATCATCAACTCCACTATGGAAGCTGCGGTGGATCGCGGCGTCCGGCACGAGGTCCGGCGACTGTTGGGGCTGGCCGCTTTCGATGTGGCGATGGACTTCGACGGATATAGGCCTTTCTGGGCCAGGCTGATCGCGCAGAGCAACGCAAAGCGCCACGCCATCTATCTGCACAACCAGATGAGATCGGAGCGAGAGACCAAGTTCGCTCATCTGGATCAGGTGTTCGCGGTCTACAAGGGCATGGACGCGATCGTAAGCGTGTCGGAAGGCACAAACGAACTGAACAAGGAGCTGACGCGCGAGCTCGGTCTCGGCCCTGAGCGTTCGTTTGCTGTAACGAACTGCATCGACCGGCCCGGCATCATCGAGCGCTCGAGGCTTGAGCTGGATGACCCCGATTTCGAGGAATACAGGAGCGACCACCGTTTCCGCATCCTCAATCTTGCTCGCATCTCGCCCGAGAAGAATCAGAAGCGGCTGGTTGATGCTGTTCGCATTCTGGTCAAGGAAGGTCTCGACGTTGCAGCCTATGTGGTCGGAGACGGTCCTGATGCTGCTGCGTTGCAGCGGTATGCCAATCAGGCCGGGATGCAAGATCATGTCAGGCTGCTCGGGCCGAAGGAGAATCCCTATCCTTTCATTGCCCATGCCGATTGCTCTGTGCTGAGTTCGGACCATGAGGGCCAGTCCGTATCAATGATCGAGGCGATGATCCTTGGAATCCCCTGCGTATCGACGGCACTGCCTGGTCAGGTAAGCCTTCTGGCGAACGGCCGCGGGTTGATCACGGACCTTACTCCGGAAGGTGTCGCAGATGGGATTGCGACAATTGTTCGAAAGAAGTTTAAGCCAAAGCCCTTCGACCATGAGGAGCACAACTCCCGCGCGTTTGCCGAGTTTCGAAATGCGATGATGTTGTAGTCTCTCTACCTTGTGTAGGGCCAACCGGCCCATTTGGGCTCGAAAGCCTGTACCACCTATTGAAAGGCATAACCTATGCACCAGTCCGCATTCCAGCATATGCAACGTTGCGTTGCGCGATATATGCCGAAGAACGAGAGGCAAATAGTCGTCGATGTTGGATCCCGAGTTGTGGGCCAGCAGGTGATGCAACATCGGAACCTGCTCAAAGAGCATCTGGTCGACTATATCGGCATTGACGTTGCACCAGGAGAGAACGTCGATTTGGTGATGGAGAATCCATACTCGTTCCCGGTGGATGATGATATCGCAGATGTAGTGTTGTCTGGCCAGGTGTTCGAGCACGTGCCCTTCTTCTGGGTCACATTTCTCGAGATGGCCCGCATTCTGAAGCCGGGTGGCTACATTTTCCTGACCGCCCCCTCCAGAGGGCACCTTCATCACCCACCGTATGATTGCTGGCGCTTCTATTCCGACGGGTACCGCGCGCTTGCGGCTTTTGCCAATCTGCATCTCGTCGAGGCGCACACCGACTATCCCGGCAAACTGCCAAATGGCAGATTCGACTACGCAGGCGTGCCGGCGAACATCTATTGGGGAGATACAGTTGGCGTCTTCCAGAAGACTGCCGCCTATGACAAAAAGGTCATGGCAACGATGCGTGATCCACTGGTTGCCTGGGCCAACGTCGCGGGAGCACTAGGTACACCTCTGCCACAGCCAGCCGGGCCGCAAAAAGCAACAGTCCAGCACGGGGCCTTTGACGTTAGTTTCGGGTATCGTCCCAACATAATTACCCCGAAAGTCAAAGCTTCAATCGAAGCGGGGCGATACGAGGCGCGTGAGGCTAAGGCTGCCTTGAAGTATCTCGGCACAGGCGAGCGCGTTCTCGAACTCGGCGCAGGCCTCGGCTTCATTTCGACGATTGTCAAGCGCGAAAAAGCCCCGGCGAATTACATTGCCGTCGAAGGCGACCCGAGATTGATCCCCGCAATTCTGGAAAATCTTAAACTGAACAACGTTTCAGGAGTCGATCTGCGAAACTGTATCGCGACGTCGAACCCTGTCGATCTGGAGAAGGGTTACACCGAATTCCGCGTTTCAAAGGATTTTTGGGGATCGAGCGCGACGCGCAAAGACATTTCCGATGAAAATGCTGTCAAGGTTAACGTTGTCTCGTTCGGATCGATCATTGCCGAGAGCAAGCCAACAGCAATTATTGCCGATATAGAAGGAGGAGAAGCACATCTATTCGATGGCGTGGATATGCCCTCCGTCAATACGGTTATTATCGAAATGCACCCAGTATTTATCGGAGAGGAAGAGGTCAATCGTGTCTTCGAGGAACTGAATCGGTGCGGATTGACCCAGAAAGAATATGGCAACGACGGAAAGATTGGCGTTGCTGTGTTTACTCGCGAAGCATGAGGTCTATTATTGCCTGCTCAGATTTGTTATCGGCGTAAGTATATCTTATTCCTGTTCCTGAAATGAGCATGGCAAGTACCGCATGCAGAGTTACTGGTAGAACGTTTGATCTCCTTCACGTCGGACGCGTCCGTCTGCTTGGCAGGCTGCGCCAGCACGGAGATCGGCTCGTTGTCGGGCGTTCTACAGATCAGTTTAACAGGATCAAGGGCGAGCATGTAACCATGCCCTGTACGCAACGCCGGGGAATACTTCCGGCCTGCCGATTTGTGGACGATGTCTTTCCGAGAACAACTGGCAGCAAAAAGCGGGAAGATATCATCCGCTTACTGTGGAGCAGACAAGCAAGATACTCGATGGAGCTTCGGCTCCGTCGAACCGGCATCAACTTGCATTACGTTTTAGGTATGGTACCTGCCAGTACAGGGACCAAAGATCTCGGAGGAGGCGCACTTCTCCGGGCAAAAAGGGCAACTGATGGCATTGATTATTGAAGGCGAAGGCCGCTTTGCGGCACCGGTTTCAGAGGTTTGGGCGGGTTTGCACGATCCGGCGACTCTCCAGAAGTGCATTCCTGGATGTCGAAAAATTGAAGCGAAGTCAGCCAATGAACTGCACTGCACCGTTGTGCTTTCTATCGGGCCCATTAATGCCAGCCTGCAGGGGAAAATAACCTTCAAGGATATCAGCCCCCCAAATTCCTGCATAGTTGAAGGCGAACGGACTGGACGATTTGGCGGATCTGTAAAGGGTGACGTGCTTGTGGAACTGACCCCTTTGGGGGACCGGGCAACACTCGTGAAGTACAAGCTCAACGCGGAGGTCGGCGGCAGGGTTGCCCAACTTGGTGGTCGATTGATCTCAGCTACTACCAGGAAGCTTGCCGCCGAGTTCTTTTCCGCTTTTGATCGGCGCATTGCGGCTCAATCGCGATCAGGCGTCCGATAGGCTTCTCGGGCGGCGACGAGATTCGGATGCGCGCAAAGTGGCATGGCCTGATGCGGCTCTGGCGGGAACCAGGCGAGGCATTGCGCGACTGGCTGCTCGCACGCTATCCAATCGGAGCCAATCTCACAGATCCGCGCGGCGGCGGGCCAATTGTTAAGGTTGCCATAGGATCGATCGGTGAAAGTGTACTAGCCCGGTTTCTGGAGATGCTCAACGCGGCCGGCCTTGGCTATATGGTAGGCGGGGCTGATCGCTGGAGCCGTGCCGTTCATCTTCATGAGAATGATCGCGCCAGGGCCCTCGGCATAATAGAGGAATTGTTGGGCTATCAAGGTGAAAGCCTGCGGGTTCGTCTGCCCAAAGACTTCAATGCCAGGCCAAACCAGACTCACAGGCTTGGTTACATCGAACTTCGCCCCGTGGAACGGACATCCTCCGAAACACGCCTGATGGCCTGTTCGGAAATAGGAGTCTACTTCTGGGTCCGGGAAATTTCATACTCAACTGAAGAGTTTTGTGCCTCGCCGATTCCAAACTCCGCAGTGAACCGACTTCGTGTCAAAACTTTTGATAGCCTGTGCGCTCGCCGCGCATCGCTCGACGGCGCTGTAGATCGCTCGCAGTACGTAGTGAACTTTCCTGTAGACGCAGTTTTCACATGGGTGGATGACCATGACGAGGCGTGGCGTGCCTCAAGGGAGGAATTTACTCCTCCGCAGTCGCGAGATGATCACCGCTCGAACCATAACGAGCGGTTTCGCAACCACGACGAACTTCGCTACTCACTGCGCTCGCTCGAAATGTTCGCTCCATTTGTTCGGCATGTCTTTCTGGTGACGAATGGCCAGACTCCGGAATGGCTGAATCGGGATTGCGAGCGGTTGACGGTAGTGCCCCATTCAGAGATTTTTAGCCATAAAGAGTACCTTCCGACATTCAATTCGAGTGGAATAGAAGCTCAACTCCATCGGATAAGTGGTCTTTCCGAGCATTTCTTATATTTCAACGATGACTTTTTTCTTGGTGATTTCTGCGTACCAGAGGATTTCTTCTTTGCAAACGGAGCGCTAAAGTTCTTCCCATCGTCACAATTTGTTTTCGACGAAGATATCGACCTTGAACGTGAGGCATATATACTCGCAGACTACAATGCGCTGCAGATCGTAAGGCAATCCAGTGGAGGGCGCGGTGGATCCAGCATCATGCAGCATGTGCCATATCCCTGTAGCCGCGTTCTCCTTGAGAGTATGGAAAGACAATGGCCAGCGTCATTCGACGCGGTCGCTCGCGAAAGATTCCGCTCGCCGAACGACATCCGGCCGATCGCATTCTTGCAATATCACGCGGGATTTCTGAGCCGAATGGCATTCCCATCGAACATCGGCCACACCTATCTTCCGCTTTGGAACCCATTGGTTGAATCCAGGATGCGGTCATTGCTGCGCAACAGGGATTCGAAGACAATATGCATCAACGATGTCGGGGTAGATGATCACGCGGTTGAATCTGCTGGTAGCATGGTTAGGAGCTTTCTCCACGACTACTTTCCATTCCCGTCCGAGTTTGAACGTTGATGGCGCATATAGGCCAACATTGTAGTGGCGGCTGAAGTCGTCTAACACGTTTGGCAATCGGAACTGACGGCCATCGGCAAGCCGATCCACCATGAAGTGCGTCGACCAGGTACGCTCGGCTCCCTGAGAACTGATAGCTCGTCCGGCCCTCCCGCTTAAGGCGCTTGCGCGGCTTGATGCGAGGGTTCAGCTCCTGTTACCGGTTGATCCGTTAGACCTGCTTGTGGTTCCAGCCATGGCCAGCTCTGCTGCGCGGATACAGGAAGCAGATCGGCGAGGCGCTCATTCTGATCTTCAAGTTTCGGATCGTAGCGGTAGCAGGTCTCGCTGACGCCAAATGTCCGGCATTCAAGCGCGACGCTCACCTCGCGTAGCGCCACCGCAATCACGGCCAGGTCCTGTTCGATGCAGGGTCAACCAACTGCCTAACGAAACCGCTCCCATTCCGGAGCCTGCGGGAACAACTGTTCCAGTTTTTCAGATGCAGACTGATAGAATGTCGCGTTTGGCTGGTTTGTTCCCCCCGAGTTAATACAGAGGGCCTTGATCGATGGTACATCCAGTCTATCCAGAGCATCTCTCCAGAATACATCCTGGTTTGAAACATACATATACTGTATATCCTCTGGAACAGAACTCCTGGTATAAAATGCATAGTAATGATATAGAAAGCTTGGGACATTTACGTCGCTTATAGACCTGAATTTCGATCTACGCGTCTGATCGACCTCAGGTCCTATGATTCCAATCAATTCAGTCATGACATTTTTGTTAATGACGTACGGGGCATGCTTCAAAATTCTGGTCGGGTAATATCCGAAAAGGCGCTGGATTATCCGTGCCGAATTTCGCGATGCATTGAGGTGGTCGTGCGAACGCTTACTATTCTCCCCGCTGACCACCCCGGAGCTTTCAGGGAAGAATTTTGTAACACCATTCGCATGAACAAAATCGTCGGGCGTCACAGGGGAGGAAACAAAGAAGTCATCATTCAGGTAGATGAACGTATCTGACAGTCCAGATATGAGATGGATACAACTCTCGATAGCGTGCGAGTTAAAGGTCGGCAAATATTCCTCGTCGATTATATCCGAATGATTAACCCAGTGTATTCTGCTGTGATCTTGTAGCCAGTCGGGCCTTGAGCAATTGGTAACAATGAAGATATTACGTACCCAGTCTGCATTCTGCCGGATCGACCGGAGGCAGAATCTCAATTCATCGAATGATTGAAAGCGTGAAGGCGCAGTCGCGTCCGACGAGAACTCGTCGCCGCCCGAAAGCGCTAACTTGTATAGAGATTGCCATTCCGGATCCGCATGGTTCACCCAGGTTATCACGACGTCGATCGGGGAGGAGTAGGAGTTCATCGGGAGACCATCCAGTATGTCCGTCACGTCGTTGATCCCGGGCGCAGTCAACGGCTTGACGTTGTCGACATCGATCACGCGCAAATCCGCGTTATCGCGGTTGGAGGAAACCCATAGAGTTGAACTTACGGCCCGATAACATTCAATGTCCAGCCGTCCTGTGTGGCCACCATAGGACCACCTCCCCGAAATTGCCGGGGCACGAGCCGCACATCTGGCAAGCGCCATGATCGATCTAGCCTGAATTTCCTCTCCCTCTATGACCCACGTCAAGTCAGGTATCGAGTCCGCCAGGATCCGGAGAACTGGAATCAGGTCTACTTCAAAAACTCCAATGCGGGGTATATGCGATCTCAGCATGACCACACCGTGCCTTGAGCCGATTTCACCGATAACTTCTTCTGGCGAGCGGCCCTTCGAAAGACGCCCCGGACGGACGAGCAAACCGGACGCAAGATTCCACTCACGCCGCGCCCACACAGATGCAAGCTGCCAGATTTCCCTGCGATACGACCATTGAAGAAGCGGGGCAATTGCTGGGGGCAAAGTCAGTCTTTCCTACTGCATACACAAAGCACAACGTGCTCTCGAGTACCCACAGCAGTTTAGCGGCATAGGGAAATCGCGTGAGAACGCATCTCGGCTTCGGCAGCCGCGAGGAGCCCGAGCACTTCATCTCGACTCCAATTGGGTCCCCTATTTAAACCGTGTTCGAATGATCAATCAAGGTCCGCCATTGTTGAACCACCCCCGGTTGTGCTGGAGGCTGATTGCTTTGGATCACGCTGCCAGTCTCTGCGCATCGAGGTAACCGCCAATCTGTGTGTCATATCCTTCAGGCATACGCACAATCATATCGTGGACGCCACCAGCTCGCGAAGCTGCCAGTATCAGATCAGAAGACGCATCAGGATCGAAGCGCGAAATGTTCTCAGCAATTGTGCCAGCAAAAAGCTGAACATCTTGCGGAAGATACCCGACATATAGACCTAGTTTCCCTGGTGCCCATTGGTCCAGCGACGCGCCATCCAGCCGAATGCTCCCGCGCGCAGGGGGCCAAACCCCGGCGATAGCGCGAACAAGTGAGGATTTGCCGGATCCGCTTGGACCGATGATCCCAAGCCCGTCGCCACTCTTTAGTGCGAGGCTAGCATCTTGAACAATCATCTGGCGTTCACCGGGTACCGCGACAGCGACACTCTCGACGGAAAGTGTGTTGGCCGGCGGCGGAAGATCGACAGATGTAAAGTCCCCGGGAAATGCCAGCAGCAGTTGATTAAGTCGCTTCCAGCTCTGCCGGGAAGCGACAAAGCCCTTCCAGTTTGCAATTGCAAGTTCAATAGGTGCAAGCGCACGACTGGTCATGATTGAGGCAGCGATAATGATGCCCCCGGTCGCCTCACCCTTGATAACCAGCCAGGCACCTATGGCCAGGATGCCGGATTGCAACATCAGCCGGAACACGCGAGATATAGTCCCCAAAGCGCCCGCAACATCGCCAGCCTGGGCGCTGGCGTCCTGATATTGTGCGTTGATGGACTGCCAGCGTGAGATAATCCGCTCGCCAAAGCCCATTGCCTGTACGGCCTCGGCATTACGTCTTGCGGCTTCTGCCATGGCATTGCGCATCGAGGCGATTTCACTAGCCTCACCGGTTGGGCCCTTCGTGCGCAACTCTGTCAGAAGGGTCAGAATCATGAGTACAACTGCCCCGCCGAGCGCAACGACACCAATCCAGAAATGAAAGATGAAGCAGATGCAGATGTAAAACGGGAGCCATGGCAGATCGAAGAGTGCAGTGGGCCCGGTCCCCGAAAGGAATGAACGGACGCTGTCCAGGTCACGAAGCGGCTGTAGGCCATCTCCTGCCGTACGCACCCGCAAGGGGAGCTGCATGACAATACGCAGCACGCTTCCTGCCATGCGTTTGTCCAGCGCCACGCCGAGCCTAATCAGCAAACGCGACCGGATCAATTCCAGCACGCCCTGAAACGTGAAGAGCATGGCGGCCATAGCGCAGAGAGCCAGCAGTGTGGGCATACTTCGCCCTGGCAGCACCCGATCATAGACCTGCAGCATGAAAATGGCACCGGTCAGCGCAAGGATGTTGATGACAGAACTGATCAGCGCAATGCCACCAAACGCTTTGCGCATTTGTGACAAGGCGTATGATAAAGCCGACTTTGCCGAAGAACGCGATACGTCAGAAGCTGTCATCTTGAGCTCTGATCTTTCTGATGTAACGGACACCTCGGACTGCATCTATTTCACGAGGGTCAGTACTTTTCTCGGATAGAGAACCGGAATAGCGGAGTCAATCTAGCGTTATTTGTACCTTCGCTGATACAATTTAGCGTAGCTGCCCCGCCATTTCCCTGGTCTGGGTTTCATCTCAACGGAGGTTGTCCGTCAGAGGCTTGGGTGCGAGGTGTGATTGTCACAACGCACTGCTGGCATTCGGCTGCGCTTCCGCGAATAACATAGAAAATACACTTGGACGCAAATTCCTTCGCCGAACTGCGGGTGAGGCCGTGTTTGCTCGCCATATCTGCCAGGTTGTAACACAGAGCTGCGCTCCGTCGCCTGTGCCACGTCGCGCGCCACCTGCTCGACGAAGGCGCGCGTTTTGGACGGGCGCGTGAGATTGCCAGGGAAGCCGACAATTGCAGGGAATGCCATTGTATGTGCTTTCAAGCCTTCCCGGACCAGGGGATCAGCCTGCGCTCCAACCAGCGCAGGACGATCTCGATGGCGAAGGCAATTGCCGCGATAATGAAAATGCCGAGCACGACAACGTCAGTGACAAGGAACTGCGCTGCCGACTGGATCATGAAGCCCAGGCCCTCGGTAGCTGCGATCAGTTCCGCAGCCACAAGCGTTGTCCAGCCAGCACCGAGCGCGATCCGGAGCCCGGTGAAGATGTTGGGCAAGGCGCTGGGAAGAACCACCTCGCGAAGCACCTGCGCCCGCGTGGCACCGAGAGTGCGCGCAGCGTTGATGCGCTCCTGGCTTGCGCCGCGCACGCCGGCGGCTGTTGAAAGCGCAATGGGAGCCAGCATGGCGACGGCAATGACCACGACCTTGGAGGTCTCGCCGATACCGAGCCAGATCACCACAAGTGGCAGGTAGGCCAATGGCGGGATTGGCCTGAGAAATTCCAGCAGCGGATCAAATATGCCGCGACCAACCGGGCTCGCACCAATCGCCAGACCGACCGGGATGCCAATGCCGGCTGCAAGTGCGGCGGCCGAGGCAACGCGCCCGAGACTGGCCCACAGATGATGCCACAGCGTTGCATCTACATAACCGGCCGTCGCCACAATCATCGCCTTGCGCGCGACGGCCAGGGGAGATGGCAGGAAAACCGGCGAGACAAGCTCCAGCGCTGCCGCTGCCCACCAGAGAACGAACAGCGTCGCAATAGTTGCCGCGCTGATGAGCAGCACCATGCGCTTTTCGCGTAGCTCGGGAGCAAGCTCCTCGCGCATTCTCCCCTGCGACGGAGGCACGACAGTCGCCAGCCTTGGCGCCAGCTCATGCGCGACAGTGCTGGCGCGCGCAACGTCACTCATGCCGTCTCCCCCGCATAGATCGCCTCAGCCAGTTCCGACCGTCTGAGCTGGAATTCGGCGGAGGCACGCAGTTTCACCGGCGTCTCGCCCCGCGCAATGCGCTGCGCGAAATCGACATGCAACGTCTCTACAATGCGTCCCGGTCCCGGTGCCATAACAACAATGCGCGTCGCCAGAAGCAGCGCCTCGTCGATACCATGTGTGACCATCAGAACCCCGGAGCCGGAGTCGCGCCAGACCTGCAACAGCAGGCCCTGCATGCGCTCACGTGTCAGCGCATCCAGCGCGCCAAGCGGCTCGTCCATCAAAAGAAAGCGGGGTTTCGCGGCCAGCGCACGGGCAATGCCAACACGCTGCCGCATGCCGCCCGACAGCTCCCAGATGCGCTGGTCGGCAGCCTCGCGCAGCCCAACCCGTGCCAGGACATCAAGCGCCGCTGCACGGCGCTCTGTCTTGCCTGCGCCCGCGACGCGCAACGCAAAACCAACATTTTCGGCGACCGTAAGCCAGGGGAACAGCGCATCATCCTGAAACACCATCGCACGGTCCGCGCCCGGGCCCACGGTGGGCGAGCCGCCGGTTGTGACGCGTCCTTGTTTCGGCTCTACGAGACCTGCCGCAACTGAAAGAAGCGTGGTCTTCCCGCAACCGGATCGGCCGGTCAGCACAACGAACTCACCCTGCGCCACAGACAACGATGCGTCCGTGACGGCAGGCTGGCGCTGACCATCATATTGGACAGTGATCTTGTCGAGTACGAGTGTTGTCATTCGTGTCAACTCAAGGCCGCCAGCTTCAAATGACGAAGAGAAGCCGGCGGCCAATCGCGCAGGGAGGAGCGCAATCAGTTGGAGGCAGCGATGGCATCGGTGACGTACTTCACCGACACATAGGGAGCGTAATCCGGAAGCACAGCGTCTATGCGCCCCTGTTCCTTCAGGAAGGCAGATGTCTCGGTGATCGCCTTTACGGTGGCTCCACCAAGAAACGCCGGAGACGCCTGCTCGGCAAGCGGCGGGAACACATAACCCTTGAGCAACAGTGGTACGTCATCGACCTTTGCGCCGGTCACCTGCGCGATCTTTTGGGCTTCCGCAGACTGTGCGTTCCAGCTCTCGGGCGATTTCAGGAAAGCGGCATAGGCATCGCCGGTCGTTTTCACGAAGCCGGTTACAGCCTCCGGATTCTTGTCGGAGAAGTCCTTGCGTGCGATCCAGGCGTCAAAAGTTGGCGCACCCCATTCCGCAACTTTTGCGGAGTCCAGAACCACCTTGCCCGAGGTGCGGATCTGTCCAAGCGCCGGATCCCAGACATAGGCCGCATCAATATCGCCACGCGCCCAGGCCGCAGCGATTTCCGGCGGGCGCAGGTTGAGAATTTCGACGCTTTTCGGATCAACGCTCTCGTGCCTGAGCGCCGCGAGCAGGCTATAGTGCGTTGTCGAGACGAAGGGCACAGCGACCTTCTTGCCTGCAAGATCCGAAACCTTCTCGATACTCGAGCCATCGCGTGCAAGCAGTGCTTCGGATTCACCAATCAGGCCAACGATGAAGATTGTCTCGATCGGCAGCTTCTGGCTCGCCGCAGCAGCCAGCGGGCTTGAGCCAACATACCCGATATCGATCGCGCCCGAAGCAATGGCAGCTATGACATCCGCGCCGGAATCGAACTTGCGCCAATCTATGGTCGCACCCAGTGCCTTTTCGTAAAGGCCATCAGCTTGCGCAACCTTCGACGGCTCAACGACCGTCTGGTAGCCTATCGTGATCTTTTCCTGAGCACTGGCCGCAAATGTTACCAGCAATGCGGCTGCCGCTGTGGCTGTGAAAAGCCCTCTTCGAGAAATCTGCATCTATCCCTCCATCGTTCGGTTGTGAGGGAAAGGTGCTATATTCTATCTACTCTGTAGAGATTGCCGCGTTCCAAAATTTCACACGATACGGGAAAAGCAAACCGCGTCTCAGTCTGGAAGCTTCACGCGCAGTTCGCCTGCCTCAACACGAAACGGCAGGATGTTCTGCGGGATCGGCAACGGGCAGGTCGTGAAGGCGGAGAAGGCGCAGGGCGGATTGACCGCCTTGTTGAAGTCGAGCACCACAGTCGTGCCCTTCGGCTCCGGAAACAGGAAGCGCGACGCCGGATAGGTCTCGCCTGCCGTCTGGTCGCGAAACACGAAATGCGGCGCGGTTGGCGAGCCGTGCGTGGGGTAGAGTTCGACGGATTTTCCCTCGTGTTCGAACACTGCCTTGTGGGTCACTTTCGCCGGCGCAAATGCGCCGACCACATTCTCCACTTCAACCTCGAAAGGCTGCTTCAGCTCAACCCAGTCGGCAACGATGCGCCAGTCTGGATCAATCGGAAAAATCGGTATTTCGGTTACGGAATGCCGTGCGGGAGACTCGCGGTCGCGGATGCGCAGCACGGTCGCGCCGTTCACCCCGATAGCCTCGATGAGCAGGCGGCCAGCTTCCAGTTTCGGCGAGCCAGGACGTGTATCGACCGTTTGAGGTTCGCCATCGACGGGCGTGAAAATCAGGCCGCTATCTTCGCCAAGGTCGAAGGTACCAGCGTGTTCCGGGCCCACATCAAGCTGGATGGTGTTGTCAGCCGCAATGCCAAGAGTTGAAACCCCGACCTCCAGCGGCCAGCGCCCGATAATGTTGAGCCAGCCATCCTCCGCCTGAAGCCGCGACAGGCGCAGCTTGCGCCAGGCTTCGATTTCGCCGCGATAGGTATCACTCATCCAACTCTCCTCGACACTCAGGCAACTGCGCGCCCCACCTCGTCATTGTTTTGTCGCCAGCCCAGCGCCGGCGCAACCTCGTGGACGAAGTCGTGCATGACCTGGCGATAGTCTTCCTCAGGAAAGTCATAAGGCAATTCCATGCGGAATTCATCGACCAGTGGCACCAGTGGATCACGCGACAGCTGATCAAGGATTTCAGCTGAGGTTCCGATGATATCGGGCAGAAACATTGTCCGGCGCTCGCCATTTGGCTGCAGCGTGCGCGCATGACGGCCAGCAGCATAGGCACGGTAGCGCTCGCGCGTCACGCGGTCGGCGCTGTCGAATGGGACGATCACCCTGCCAAGTCCGACACGTGGCCGCCGCGCCGTCGCCCAGTGCTTGCGAAAGAGCTGCAACTGGCTGAGCTGCGCTTCAAGGAAGTCGTCGGTCTGCTCGGCCGTGGTGACATTGCCGATCAGGTAATTGAAGCCGGTGCGCGCAGCCCACTCGGCCGAGCGCAGCGAGCCGCCGCCGTACCAGAGGCGATTGGTCAGGCCCGGTGCAACAGGCTGGATGCGCGGGCGATACTCGCCAATGGCCGATGACAGCCGCGTCGACTCATCGCCAAGAGGCTCGCTGCGCAGCGCCTGCAAAAGCCGCTCCGCCCGGCGATGCGAATAATCCGGAGCGCCGCCGTCACTGAACAACTCCCCCAGCAGCGCGGCATGCGGTGGCGGGCCAGCACTCACGCCGACGTTCAGGCGGCCGCCCGACAAAACATCGACAGTGGCAAGGTCTTCCGCCAGCCGGAACGGATTCTCGTAGCCAAGCTGGATCACCGCGCTGCCAAGTTCAATCTTCGAGGTGCGCTGTGTCGCGGCGGCAAGAAAGACGGGCGCGGAGGAAACCCCGCGCTCGAGATGGCGATGCCTGATCCAGGCGCTGTCAAAACCCAGCGCCTCGCCGTGCTCAAACAACTTCAGCGTATTTTCCAGCCCCTGCAGAGGCAGGTCCTCCGGGTAATTGCCCGGCGTCAAGAAGCCGATGCGCCTGATGGTGAAGCCGCTCATTGGGTGAACTTTGGCAGGCCCGGCGGATTGGTTTCCGACTGCTGCAGCGCTTCTTCGCTCAGCCCCCAGCGCCCGAGCGCCTTCGCGTAGGAGCCATCCTTGATCAGACCATTGATGCTGACCGTCAGAGCATCAGCCAGCCCACTGCCCTTACGCGTGGTGATCGCCACATCAGACTTCAGCGGCCAGCCGGCATTCACCGTGCCGACGCTTTTGATCTCGCCCTTGGTCGCGGCCTCATAGGCCTGTGGGCCGTTGGGGTTGAAGTTCGCGTCGGCGCGGCCGGTCGCAATCGCCAGCCAGATCGACGGCTGGTCGTCGTAGTACTGAATCTCAATCGGCTTCAGTCCGGCGGCGCGGTTCTGCTTGTCCCACTCCAGTATGATGCGCTCCTGGTTGGTGCCGGAGCCTGTGATGATGCGCAGGCCCGCGACATCCCTGGGCTCTGTAACTTTGGTGATCGGGCTATCCTTTTTGACATAGAAACCATGCAGCCCGAGCCGGTAGGTGGAAAAGTCAAACTTCTGCTTGCGCTCCTCGGTCACACCGACATTCGAGATCACGGCATCATACTTGCCGGAGGTCAAACCGAGCGGCCAGTCGGCCCAGGCGATTGGCTGCAGGTCGAGTTGCAGGCCGAGGCTGTCGGCCACCAGTTGAGCGATATCCGGATCGGCACCAACCGCCGTTTTGGCGTCGGTAGCATAGGTGCCGATGGGCGGCGCGAAGGGCGAAATCGCGACGGTCAGGTATCCGTCACGCACGAATTTGAAACCTGACGGGATCGCCTTGATCGCGTCCTCGTTTGGCTGCGTGCGCGGGCGGTCCTTCTGCTCGGCAGAGAAGTCATACGAGGCGGTCTGCGCCAGCGCGGGGCTGGAAAGCGGGCTGAGGCCGACAACGCCAGCGAGAGCGGTCTGAAGAAATACTCGTCTGATCATGATCTATATCTCGGTTGGGGATGCCCGCACCAGCGTTGGCCAGCGCGGGCGCAATATCAGCTGCGTGGCAGCCCTTCAGGATTGGTGCGCGAGTTCTCGATCGCCTCGGCAGACAGGTTCCAGCGTGCCAGCGCCTTGGCGTAATTGCCGTTCTTTATCTGCGCGTTCAGCGCGGCAGTGATGGCATCAGCCAGACCGGAGCCCTTGCGCGTCGCAACCGCGATTTCCGCCGTCTGCGGCCAGCCGCCGGAAAAGGTGCCGACCAGCTTGGTCTTTTCATCGCGCGCCGACTTGAATGCCGAGATCGCATTCGGGCCAAGATAGGCGTCGGCCCGGCCGGAAACGAGCGCCAGATCCTGAACCGCGACATCGTCGTAATACTGCACCTCGGTATCGGCCAGGCCCTTGGCCTTATTGGCCTCGATCCAGCGCAGCAGGATCTGCTCCTGATTGGTGCTGGCACCAACAATGACCTTCAGCCCAGCCACATCTTCCGGCTTGGCGATGGACGTGATCTTGCTGTCTTTGGCCACATAGAAGCCAAGCAGGTCGTTGCGATAGGTCGAGAAGTCGTACTTGTCCTTGCGTTCTTCGGTCACCGTAATGTTGTGGATAGCGGCATCGAAGCGGCCAGACTGCAGGCCTAGCGGCCAGTCAGCCCAGGCGATTGGCACCAGCTCCAGGTCGAGCCCGAGGCTGTCTGCCACAAGCTGAGCAATATCAGGCTCGGCCCCGACCGATGTCTTCGTATCTGTCGCGTAGGCGGCGAAGGGCAGATTGCCCGGAACCGACGACACCGTAAGCTTGCCCTGGGTGACGAACTTGAAGTCTTTTGGAAGCAGCGCAATCGCCTCCGGCACCTGCTCGGCGCGCACGCGGCCCGGTTGTTCGGGGCTGAGGTCAACGTCAGCGGCGAAGGCGGTTGCGGCAGCGAAGAGCGTGAGTGCAACTGTGCCGGCAATAGCTGCGGATTTACGGAATGGCAGTGTCATGTCAGTTGTCCTTGAAATGGGTTGGGCGTTGTCGTTGCCCCTGGACGTATGTTTGCCCGTCTCGTGGTCAGAGCACCTTGGCGAGGAACGCTGCGGTGCGCGGATGTGCGGGCGAATTGAAAACCTTGTCGGGCGTGCCGGTTTCGAGGATCTGGCCGCCCTCCATGAAGACGATCGTGTCAGCGACCTCGCGGGCGAAGCCGATCTCGTGGGTCACGATGATGAGCGTCGAGCCGGAGCGCGCCAGCTCCTTGATGACGTCGAGCACCTCTTTGACCAGCTCCGGGTCGAGCGCCGACGTCGGCTCATCGAAGAGCAGGACTTTCGGGCGGATCGCCAGCGCACGGGCAATCGCCACGCGCTGCTGCTGGCCGCCGGAGAGCTGACGCGGATAGGCGTTCGCCTTGTCCGACAGGCCGACGCGCGCCAGCAGTTCCAGCGCCCAGGCGTCCGCCTCGGCGCGCGGCACGCCGCGCACGGTGATTGGCGCTTCAGTGACATTCTCCAGCACGGTCAGATGCGGGAACAGGTTGAAGTTCTGGAACACCATGCCGACATCGACGCGGCGCTTCAGGATATTGGGCTCCTTCAGCTCGTAGAGCGTCTGGCCTTGCTTGCGGTAGCCGATCAACTCACCATCGACCGAGATGAAGCCGTCATCAACGCGTTCCAGATGGTTGATCGAGCGCAGCAGCGTCGACTTGCCTGAACCCGACTGGCCGAGGATCGCGGTGACACTACCAGCCGGAACCTCAAGCGACACATCGCGCAGCACGCGCAATTCGCCAAAGCTCTTGGAGACATTGTGGATAGACACTGCGCCGCCCTTGCGTGCGCCTTCAGCCCAGCTCGCGCTGCGTGGCCGCGCGACCCGTTCGACCTCAACCGGAGCAACAAAACCTGCTGCAACTGCCGGCTTCGGGGCCGGCAGAACCTGGCGCAGCAAAGTCGTGAAAATTGACGGCGGCGGGTTGCGCAATGCGCCCTTGGAATAGTGCCGCTCGATGAAGTACTGGATGGTCGACAGCACCGCCAGAATGACCAGGTACCACACCGCAGCCACCATCAGCAGCGGAATGACTTCGAGGTTGCGCCGGTAGATGATCTGCACCGTGTAGAACAATTCGGGCAGCGCCAAGATGTAGACCTGCGACGTGCCCTTCACCAGCAGGATCACCTCATTGAAGCCGCTCGGCAGGATCGAGCGCATGGCCTGCGGCATGATGATGCGAAGCGCCTGCTTGTGCTTTGGCAGGCCGAGTGCGGCCGCTGCCTCCAACTGGCCTTGATCGACCGACAGGATACCACCGCGCACAATCTCCGATGAAAAGGCTGCAGCATGCAGTGTCAGGCCGAGAACCGCAGCAAAGAACGGCGTCATCAGTTGCGTCGTCGACCAACTGGCAAAGGTGATGTTGGTGTAGGGAACCCCGAGCCAGATCGTCTCGTAGAGATAACCGAGATTGTTGAGGATCAGCAGCAGCACGATCAGCGGGATCGAGCGGAAGAACCAGACATAGGTCCAGGACAGGCCTGACAGAAGAGGCGAACCCGAGACCCGCGCCAGCGCCAGCAATGTGCCGAAGGCAAAGCCGAGCACCGTGCCAAAGATCGTCAGCAGCAATGTGCGCCAGAGCCCGACCAGAATGGGCTCGGCGAAGAACCACTCGGCGAAAACCGGCCAGCCCCAGCGCTCGTTGGTAAAGGTCGAATGCGCGATCATCAGGATGATCAGCGCAGCAAACACCGTGCCGGCAGTCCGCAGCGGATAGCGCGCGGGCACGATGCGGTAATGCGAATAGTCCTGCCTGCCGGCTGGCAGCGACGCTTGCGTGGAAACTGGTATGGCCCGGCTGTCGAAATCGGCAGTGATGGTCATGACGGTTCTTTCTTCAACTGGCCAGGGCAACGGGCGCGGTCTCGACCGGCACCGCATGCGCAATCGGCTGATGCTGCCGGCTGCGTGACTGATCGATGGTCTTGGTGAAGGGCAAATGCCGATACGCGGCGTGCGGCAGGCTGGTGTCGTAAAGCGCGGTGTAGCCGCTGCTGAGATAGAGGCTGGCCGCCTCCGGCTGGCGGAAGCCCGTGGTCAGGTAGATGCGGCTATAGCCCTGACGCAGCGCCAGACGTTCGAGCTCGAAGACGACCCCGCGCGACAGGCCCTGGCGGCGCAGGTCGCGCCGTGTCCACATGCGTTTCAACTCGGCTGTGTGCTCATCATAGCGCTTGAACGCACCGCCTCCGATGGTGATGCCATCGCGGATCAGCAGAATGAAATTGCCATCCGGCGGCGCAAAGGCTTCCGGCGGATAGCGATAAAGCTCAGCCTTTGCGCCGTCGCGATCAAACAGGTCGCCGTAGCGGCTGTCGTACTCGTAGATCAGATCATCGATCAGCGCCTGCGCGCGCGGATCAAGGGGTGTGGTCTCGACAAAGACGTCGCTCATGGGCGTAGGCCTTCTGCGGGGAGGAAAGTTTCGGCCAGGCTCGCCCAATAGGCAGCAGCCGGCGCGATGATCGCGTCGTTGAAATCGTAGAGCGGGCTGTGCAGCGAGGCGCTGTCGCCATTGCCGACGAACAGGTAACTGCCCGGCAGCGCTTCCAGCATGAAGGCAAAATCCTCGCTGGCGGTGCGCGACCGAAACTCGGCATCGACGCTATCTGCCCCAAAGGCGTTGACTGCAACCTGCCGCGCCAATTCGGTTTCAGCCGGATGGTTGACGACGCTCGGGAAACCCAGCCGGTACTCGACATTCGCCGACGCGCCAAAACTCTCCGCCTGCGCGCGAACCAGCGCCGGGATACGCCGCTTCAACTCCTGCCGGATTTCCGGGCGATAGGAGCGCACGGTCATCTTCAGCTCGACGCTGTCCGGGATGACGTTGGAAGCTGAGCCGCCATGGATCGACCCGACGGTGACCACGGCCATGTCGCGTGGGTCAACATTGCGCGCCACGATGCTCTGCAGTGATGTGATGACATGTGCTGCGACAACCACCGGATCGACCGTGTTGTGCGGCTCGGCGCCATGCCCGCCCTTGCCGGCGATCGTGATGATCGCCTGATCGACAGAGGCCATCGCCGGTCCTTCGACAAAAGCGAAGCGCCCGGTCTCCAGTCCCGGCCAGTTATGCAGGCCGAAAACCGCATCCGCCGGAAAGCGCTCGAACAGCCCGTCGGAGATCATCTTCTGCGCGCCAGCTCCGATCTCTTCCGCCGGCTGGAAGATAAGATGCAGCGTGCCGTGGAACTTGCCCTGCTCCGCCAGATAGCGCGCAGCAGCGAGAAGAATCGTCGTATGGCCATCATGCCCGCAGGCATGCATCACGCCGGGATTGCCGCTGGCATAGGGCAAACCCGTCTGCTCCTCGATTGGCAGCGCATCCATGTCGGCGCGAATAGCCAGCGTGCGGCCTTCGCCGCGCCTGAGCGTTCCGACCAGTCCGGTGCCGGCGATGCCGCGCGTTACCTCATAGCCCCAGCCCTCCAGGCGCTCGGCCACCAGCGCACCGGTGCGATGCTCCTCGAACGCAAGTTCGGGATGACGGTGCAGGTCGCGGCGCAGTTCGATGAACTCATCGACAAAGCTGCCGATGCCTGCCGCGATCCTCACCGCGTCACTTATGCGGGGATGCGCGTTCACGTGCGCACCCGCCGGAGCGTCTCGCTTTGCGCTGCGTAGGCGCTTTCCTTGCGCGGCAGGCCAAGATGTTCGCGCAGGGTCGAACCCGTCAGCAGCCCGTCATAGCGGCCGCGCGCCTTCAGCGCCGGCACAACATAGCGAATGAAATCATCCAGCCCCTCTGCGATGACCGAGAAGCCGAGAATGTAGCCATCGGCAGCGCCGGCATCGATCCAGCGGATCAGCTCGTCGGCGACATCTTCTCCCGAGCCGATGAAGTTCGGCCGTGGCGTCGCCACCTGTAGTGCCGCTTCGCGCAGCGTCCAGCCATGCTCGCGCGCATCGGCCTTGATGCGGTCGGTGGTCGAGCGGAAGCTGTTCTGGCCAATGTCGCCAAGCTCCGGAAATGGCGCATCGAGGTCGTATTGCGAGAAATCGTGATGGTCGAAAAAGCGGCCGAGATAGGCCAGCGCTTCATCGACATTCAACAGGTTGCGGATGACCGCATATTTCTCTTCCGCCTCGGCGCGGGTCGCTCCGACGATTGGCGCAATGCCCGGATAAATCTTCACGTCATCGGCAGAACGGCCATGCGCCACGGCGCTGGCGCGAACCTGGTTGCGGAAGGTCCGCGTGTCCTCAAGCGAGGGCGAATGCGTGAACACCGCATCGGCATATTTGCCGGCAAGCTTGATGCCATCATCCGACGCGCCGGCCTGGAAGATGACCGGCTGCCCCTGCGCCGAGCGCTGGATGTTGAGCGGGCCCTCGACCTGGAAGAAACGTCCCTTGTGGTTGAGCCGGTGCAGCTTCTCCCGGTCGAAGAACTGCCCGGTCTGACGGTCACGCGTGAAGGCGTCGTCATCCCAGGAGTCCCACAGACCCTGCGTCACCTCCAGATACTCGTCGGCGATCTGGTAGCGCAGCGCGTGGTCAGGATGCGCACGGCTGTAGTTTCGGCCCGAGCCCTCCAGCGGCGTCGTCACCACGTTCCAGCCGGCGCGCCCGCCGCTGATCAGATCGAGCGAGGCGAACTGCCGGGCAATCGTGAACGGGTCGCTGTAGGAGGTGGAGACGGTACCCGCGAGCCCGATCTTCGACGTCACCGTCGCCAGCGCTGACAGGATCGTCAGCGGCTCGAAGCGGTTCAGAAAATGCGGGATGGATTTCTCGTTGATGTAGAGCCCGTCAGCCACAAACGCGAAGGCGATGCCTGCGGCTTCGGCCTTCAGCGCGGTGTCAATGAAGAACTGGAGATTGACGCTGGCATCCGGCGGACTGCTCGGGTGCTTCCATGAATTCATGTGACCACCAGCACCCTGCAACATGATGCCGAAATTGATGCTGCGCTTGCTCATGGAAGGCCTCCTCAGGCCGCGACGCGCTGATAAGCGCCGCTCAGAAGTTCGATGGATGTGGAGCGCTCGGCAAAGCCGGAAACGGGCGTGTCGATGACAAACTCCTCGACGCCAAAGCGCTGATGGAAGCGGTCAAGTTCGCGCCTCACGTCCTCGGCTGTGCCGGCCAGAATGCTCGGCAGGTTCTCTTCGGTGCGATAATCGGTGACACCTGCCTGGCGCGCGAACTCCGCCGCTGCCTCAAGCGATGGCAGGTTGACGCTCTGCCCGGTCGGGAGATGAACCTTGAAGATGCGTAGACCCTCGACCTGCTTTTGCGCGGCGACACGGCTATGCGCAGCAACCGCAAACAGCGCCAGCAAAGGTGCTCGCCCGGTCGCTGCCCGATATACCTCGAATGCGCTTTCGATCTTTGCCAGATCGCCGTTCAGATGAGCCGCAAAACAAAACTGCCAGTTGAGTCCGGCTGCGAGCGCAGCGCTGTCGTCGCTGGCTCCCAACAGAATGCGCTGCGGCGCCTCGGGCGGGGTTGGTATTGCCTGCGTGCCAGCCAGCGGGTGTTCTCCCGGCAGGCTGTTGGTCAGGTAAGCGTCCAGTTCCGCCAGCTTCTCGTCAAACGAACGCCGCGTTCCGCCGGTTGCATCCCCCTGCAGCGCGCGGGTCGAGAACGGCAGCCCGCCTGGTGCCTTTCCGACACCGAGATCGACGCGTCCGGGTGCCAGTGATGACAGCACATTGAACGTCTCGGCCACCTTGTACGGGGCGTAGTGCTGCAGCATCACACCACCCGAGCCGATACGAATTTTGCTTGTTTTTGCAATTAGATAGCCGATCAGAGCCTCGGGCGAAGAGGACGCCAGCCCAGGCGAACTGTGATGCTCCGCGACCCAGTAGCGGTGGTAGCCCAGGCGCTCTGCCTTCACCGCCAGCGCAACCGTTTGCGCCAACGCTTCAGCAGCGCTGGCGCCTTCCGGAATCGCGCTCTTGTCGAGCAGACTGAGGCGATAGGGCATCCCTTGAAACTCCGCGATCTGTGCCGACGAAACCGGCCTCCAACTCGCGGATCAGAATATCTACCAATTTACTAGACTTAAGGTACTGCGTTCCAAAAATCGAAACGGTCAGAGAAAAACGGAAACACGTCCCGGTTGTTTTTCTGAGCAGCCCATCCCTCGCTGCCCGTCCAGCCGCTGATATGATCCAGGCGTACTCCGATGTCGCTGACGAGGGAGCTTGTTACCCTCTGCGAGCGCGATAAACCGGAGAGGTAACTGCGGGATGCCCTCGGCGTTAAAGCGGATCGGGCCGCTGCGGAGCGTCTCGTGGCCGAATGGACCGGGGCCGCTGCTGGTTTTGCCTATGGTTCGCTGATCTGGAAGCCAACTTTGGGGAGGGCGAAGCCCGGCTGGCATAAATTCGGGCAATAATTTCACCAGGCGGGCCCTGACATTTCTGTCCGCCTGCTTTCCCACTCCATGCCCGGGACCGCCGCAAGGAGCTTCCTGGCGTAATCGGATTGTGGACTGGCGAGGAGTCGTGCAGGCGGCCCCTGCTCAACGATCCGGCCACGCTGGATCACAGCGATCCTGTCTGCCACAGTCGAGGCCACGCGAAGATCATGTGTTACAAACAGCATCGACAGTCCGAGTTCAGTGCGTATCTCCGCGATGAGCTCGAGTATCTGGCGCTGGATCGATACATCGAGCGCAGAGACCGGTTCGTCGGCGACCAGCAGTTCAGGTTGCAACATGAGCGCGCGTGCAATGCCAATGCGCTGACGTTGCCCGCCGGAAAAGGCGTGCGGGTACCGCTCTGCTGCAGAAGCGTCGAGCCCGACGCGACGCAACAGTTCAAGCATCCGGGCCTCGGCAGCAGCACGTGGCAATCCATGCGCAATCGCAGCCTCGGTGAGGATGCGCCTGATCGAATGCCTGCCATTCAATGAGGAAAACGGATCCTGGAAAACCATCTGGATACGCGGACGCTCGCGCCGGTCACGCCGCGCGCCAGCGAGAGGTTTGCCATCAAAGCTGATCGCCCCGCTGTCCCAGTTGAGGATCCCGGCCACGCATTGGCCGAGCGTTGTCTTGCCTGATCCGGATTCACCGACCAGCGCAACTACCTCCCCTCGCCGGATGTCGAGATTGATTGAATCAAGGGCGCGCGTGGGCTCCTGGCGGCCAAAGAGAGAGCCGCCGCCATAGGTTTTCGAAACGTCCCTGATGGACAACAGGGGTGAGGCGACACGGGCTTCATTGCTGCCGGTATCCAGTGACGGCACGGCATCGAGCAGTTTGCGCGTATAAGCATGCTGGGGATTGTTCAGGACATCCGATGCCGTGCCAGCCTCGACGACTTGACCGTCCCTCATCACCACCACGCGATCAGCAATATCAGACACCACGCCGAAATCATGAGTGATGAACAGGACCGACAGACCAAGCCTTGTGCGGATGTCGAGGATAAGTTTCAGGATCTCGGCTTGTGTGGTGACGTCAAGCGCAGTCGTGGGCTCGTCGGCAATCAGCAGGTCGGGCTCATTGGCAATGGCTGCGGCGATCATCACGCGCTGTCGCTGGCCGCCGGACAGTTGATGAGGATAGCGCCAGATGATGTTTTCGGGATCTGGTAGCTGCGTTGCCCTGACAAGTTCCAGTACGCGCGCCCTGCGCCCGGCCGCGTCAGACCAGTTATGCGCTTCGAGTGCCTCTTCAATTTGACGCCCGACGGTCATGACGGGATTGAGTGCCGTCATCGGCTCCTGGAAAATGTAGCCGATCCGTTTGCCGCGAAGTGTTCGCAGCGCAGCCTCGGACAGGCTGACGATGTCATGGCCGAGAAAACCGATGCGCCCCTGCTCTACCGCCAATTGGCCCTTTGGCAGCAAGCCGGCTATCGCCGAGGCCAGCACAGACTTTCCCGAGCCAGACTCGCCAACCAGGCAAAGCACCTCGCCACGGCCAATCGACAGTGACACGTTCTCAACCGCGAACTTGCGGTCGCTGCCCTGCGGCAGCGCGACAGAGAGACTGCGGATGTCGACCAGCATTCCCGGTGAACCGGCAGAGGAGGCCACTGATGTAACCTTTGCCACTAGTGCCGCAGCCTCAGTTCCCCTGCGGGGATACGGAAGGGCAGGATGTTTTGAGCCGGCGGCAGCGGGCAGACAGCGAAGTCGGTAAACGCACAGGGCGGATTGATTGCCTTGTTGAAGTCCAGCACGATTTCCCCATCGCCGACCTCCTCGCCGTAGACGAAGCGTGACGCCTGATAGGTCTCGGTTGCTGCTGTCTGGTCCCGGATAACGAATTGCGGCGATTGCGGCGTGCCATAGGATGGCAGCAGCTCGTAGCGCGCACCATCATGCTCGAACACCGCTTTGTGCGTCACCAGCAGCTTGTTGATCGTGCCCACCATCGTCTCAACTTCGGACTCGACGGGCTGGTCGAGCGCAACCCATTGCGCGGTGATGCGCCAGGATTCGTCCAGATCAAATGAACTGATCGCAGGCGGCGACCTGCGAGCCGGATGATCCTTATCTCGCGCCCTCAAGGAAAGTCCCTCACCCACCAGCATGATCTCGAACAGAAACTGGCAGGCAGCAAAGCGCGGCGGGCTCTTGCGGTCTGCCACAATCCGGATCGGCGTACCGCCATCGGCAGGAGTGAAGCTGGCAGTTTCGCCTTCCACCACAATGACACCAAGGCGCGCCCGGCCCGCCGGCAAGACGATATTGTTATCCGGCGCGGAGCCCAGCGAAGCCGCTCCCTGATTCAGGTCCCATCGGCCAACCAGATTGAGCCAGCCATCTTCCGCAGCCAGCTTTGCCAGCCGCTCTTTGCGCCATGCCTCGACCTTGTCGCGATAGCCTTTGCTCGCGGTCATGTATCCAACTCCAGAAACAAATGCGGCGGCCGCAGGACGGCCACCGCCTTGATAGTCCTGCAGGCGCGCCTATTCCTTCGCGAAATAGGCATCAGCCCAGTTGCCGGCTGCACCTTCGGCGCCAACGGCATAGTTGCGCAGCCGCTTGTCGGCCACAATCACTTCAAGGGGCGAAACCAGATCGATCGACGGGATATCTGTGTGCACGACATGCTGGAACTGGTTGAACAGGTCCTTGCGCCTGGCAGGATCGACCTCGATTGCAGCAGCCTCAAGCAGACGGTCGGCCTCCTCGCTCTTGTATGCGGCGGAGTTGGAGAACGGCAGGCCGGGCTTGAAGTTTTTCGACCAGTAGCCCCGCTGAACACCAACGGTCGGATCAAACACGTTGGTCAGTGACTCGATCGTCAGGTCGAATTGACGATCCGTATAAACGGCCTTTACGTAGGCTCCGAACTCCAGCTTTTCGATCACAGCATCGATGCCAACCTCACGCAGCGACTGACGTACAAAGTCGGCCAGCCGTGCGTCGATGAAGGGGTTGTAAAGCAGGCGCAGCTTGACGCGCGTCCCATCTGCTCCCACCGGCAGCCCGGCTTCGTCGAGCAGCTTCTTCGACAGTTCCGGGTCGTAGGCGCGGGCCTTGACGGCCGGATCATTCCACGGGCCGAGGGCGACGCTCACTGGCGACGGCGAAACTTTCGCCGCACCGTAGAACACGGTGTCAACGATGCGCTGCAAATCAAGCGCATGCGCGATCGCTTCACGCAGTTTCTTGTTCTGGATCGCGGGCTGCTCCAGATTGAAGAAAATCTGGTTCTGCGCACCGGTATAGGCGTAGTCGCGCTTCACCACCGAAAAGCGCGGATCCTGCTCGAAGCGTGGCAGTTCGGCCAGCGGTACCGGAACGAGCGCGCCAAGGTCGAGATCCCCCGCCTCAAAGGCGGCACCGCGTGCGGCAGCATCAGGAATGAAACGCAGCACCACCCGATCAAGGTAGGGCTTGGGCTTGTCCCAGTAGTTCGCGTTGCGCTCGAGCAGCGCATGACTGCCACGTGCCCACTCCTTGAGCACGAAGGGGCCGGTACCGATCAACAGTTCAGGTCCGGGAGGAGCGGCAACGTCGACACCCTCATAGAGATGCTTTGGCACGATCGGAGATTCGGAAGCGCCAAGCGCGACGATCAGGTAAGGCGCTGGTTTGGACAGCACGAGTTCAAGGGTCGTCGCGTCAGGCGCATTGGCTTCAACGACATTGGCGAATGTCGCGCGGCCCCGCGGATGGCCTTCCTTCAGGCGAAGAATGGAGAAGGCAGCATCAGCGGCGCTGAACGGCTTGCCGTCATGCCAGGTAACGCCGTCACGCAGCTTGAACACATACTTCAAACCATCGGGGGAGACCTCCCAGGAGGTCGCCAACTGAGGCGAAGGCTTCAGGTCATAATCGTAGGTCAGCAGACCATCGAAAATTTTCCCGGAGGTCAGCGGCGTCGACGTATTGTTGATCGAGCTCAGCGTCGCCGGCTCATACTTCATCACAAAACGCAGTGTGCCGCCCGACTGGGGCGTGTCCTGCGCTACGGCAGCCGTTGCGCCTATGAACAGCGCCGCAATCGCCGCAACAAACTTCCTGCTCAACATAATCTGGTCCTTGAATGGTATCGTCGTGGCAGGAGTATCTCCGCAGGCCACCGTTTCGTCAGGCGATAAGCTTCCACACTTTTGCAGCAGACGAAAACAGTTTCACACAAACGCATAGATTGAGGAATGAAATTTCGCTCCCCGCGAGAATGCAAGAGCGCGATTGCACGCGTAGAGTGTCAGTTCCGCTTCTGGCGTCTGGGGTCAAGTGCGTCATTCAGTGCATCACCGAGCACGTTGATGGTGAGCACCGTCACCACAATTGCAATCCCGGGTATCGCGCTGAGATAGGGTGCCGAGCGCAGCATCGGGCGCCCTTCACCAATCATCGCGCCCCAGGTCACCACATTGGGGTCGCCCAGGCCCAGAAAGGACAGCGCAGATTCCATCAGGATCGCCGTCGCCAGCAGGATCGACGAAGTGACGATGATCGGAGGCAGTGCGTTCGGCAGGATTTCGACGGCCATGATCCTGACATTTGCAAACCCCTGACTACGCGCTGCGAGCACAAAGTCCCGGTCTCGCAATCGCCGGAACTCACCTCGAACGATGCGCGCCGCAATCGGCCAGTTGACGACTGCGATGGCGCAGACGATCGTGATGATTGTGGGCTGGGCGATGGCGACCAGAACAACCAACAGCACGAAGCTCGGCGGCGTCTGGACGATCTCGATCAGCTTGACGATTGCGGTATCCACCC
>CAYZQP010000003.1:0-7405 GCA_964480545.1 uncultured Mesorhizobium sp.
CATGCGCAGCAGCGTGGACTTGCCGCAGCCGGATGGCCCGACCAGCACGACGAACTCGCCATCCCTGATGTCGACCGACACGCCGCGGATGACCTTGGTCGAGCCGAAATCCTTGTACACATCGTTGATTTCAACTGACGCCATCTACCCGCCCTTCACTGCGCCGGCGGTCAGCCCGGCTACGATCTGCCGCTGCGCAAACATGGTGAGAACCAGCACCGGCAGCGTCACCACCAGGGCGGCGGCTGCGAGCGGTCCCCACGCCACCTGCTCGTAGGACAGCATGTTGTAGACAGCGACCGGCAGCGTGCGCGTGTCGCGATTGGCCAACACGATGCCGAAGACAAAATTGTTCCATGAGAAGATGACCGACAGGATCAGCGCCACCACGATGCCCGGTTTGGCGATGGGCAGCGCGACCAGCCGGAACACCTGCCAGGACGATGCGCCATCGATGCTGGCGGCCTCCTCCAGTTCCATCGGCGTGGTCTCGAAATAGCCGATCATCACCCAGACCACGATCGGCACAGTGACGACCAGATGGATGATGATCTGCGGCCAGATCGTGCCGAGCAGCCCGGTCCACTGGAACAGCAGGTAGAGCGGAATGAGGTAGGAGAGCCCCGGCGTCATGCGCGCGATCATCACGACGACGGCCGACTTGTCGGCCTTCAGCCGGGCGATGCCATAGCCGGCGGGGACCCCGATCAGCAGCGCCAGCAGGGTCGCGGTGCCGGTCACCAGCAGCGAGTTCCAGAAATAGAGCAGGAAGTTGTTTTCCTGGAACACCTGCACGTAGTTGGACCAGGCGACCCGCTCGGGGATCAGGATCGGCGGGTAGGCGCCATTGTCGATCTCGTATTTCAGCGACAGCGAGATCATCCAGATGAAGAACAGGATCGCCGGCGACACAATCACCAGCGCCAGGAAGAACATGCCAAGGCGGTTCCAGAGCGATGTCATTGGCCCTTCGCCTCCGACCATTGCAGGCGCTGGCGCAGCATCAAGAGGCCCAGCGACAGTGCGACGATGATGACGAAGAAAATGATCGCCATGGCCGAGGAATAGCCGATGTCATAATAGGCAAAAGCGGTGTTGTAGAGGTAGATGTTGATCGTCTCGGACGCCGTGCCAGGACCGCCCTGCGTCATCGCATAGATGATGTCGAAGCTCTTCAGCGCGTCGATGGTCCGGATGATTGCCGCTACCATGACGAAGGGCAGGATCATCGGAAAGGTGAGGTAGCGGAATTGCTGCCAGGCGTTTGCGCCATCGATCTCGGCACTCTCGAACGGCTCGCGCGGTACGGAGGCTAGCCCGCCCAGCACGATCAGCATCACCAGCGGCGTCCACTGCCAGGTCTCCACCGCGACCAGCGAGGGGATCACGGTGCGCTGGTTGAATATCCATTCCTGCGCGGGGATGCCAACCAGTGACAGCAGGTAGTTCAGTACGCCGAGTTGCGGGTGGAACATCATCGTCCAGACCAGTGCAATCGCTACCGGCGTTGCCATCATCGGCATCACGAATATGCCGCGCAGAAAGCCGCGCAGCGGAAATTTTGCATCGAACACCAGGGCTGCCAGCGTGCCGAAGAACAGCGGCAGGATGACCGACAACACCGTGTACCAGAGCGTGTGGCCCATCGAGTCCCGGAAGCGCGGGTCGCCCCACAGCCTGATGTAGTTTGCCCATCCGACAAACTTGCGCTCCTGGCCGAGCGTAAATTCCTGGGCGCTCATCCAGATGGTGAACACCCAGGGGAAGATGATCACGGCCAGCACGACAACGAGCGCCGGCACGACAAACGGCCAATAGTTGGGGGTCAGGCGTATCGCCTGGCCCGCAATCTCCTCAGCCGTCAGCTCCCTTTCGGCTCGCGCCATCAGCCCTGTTCGCTCTTCTCCAGAACGGGCTTGAAGGCCTCTGTCGCCTTCTTCAGCTCGGCAGCAGGATCAGCCCCGCCGATCAGGTTGGTCAGTGCCACGCCGAACGTGTCACGGAACTCGGTGACGGGGATGATGACCGGCAGTGCGAGCTTCGAGATGTTGCCCGAACCGGCGACGGCATCGACCCACTCGCCCGGAAGCGTGACGCCCTTGCGCACCTCGGCATCATCCAGGATCGACTTGCGATAGGGAACACCGCTGCCCGATTGCAGCAGGCGCGCGCCCATGGCCGGCGAGATCGCCCACTGGCAGAACAGGTAGGCGGCCTCCTTCTTGCTGCTGGCCTCGGTGACGGCAATGCCGTCGCCGAACGTGCCAGCAGCGTGTGCTGCCGGTCCCTTGGGCATGACGCCATAGCCGACCTTGCCGACAACACGCGACTTGTTCGGGTCTTCCAGCGGCGGGGCAAAGCCGACGCCATCGAACCACATGCCGATCTTGCCCTGCAGGAAGGCTGACTGCGCCTCGGCCCAGTTGAAGCCGGCGACGCCGGGCGGGGCGGAAGCCGTCATCAGGCGCTTGTAGAGCGCTGCTGCCTCGACCGCCTCCGGCGTTTCGGTCATCAGCGCACCACCCTCAACGGTCGACTTGCCGTAGCCCAGCATCAGCGATGACCAGACGGGAACGTTGGCGTTCTTGATGCCGCGTGCGACGAAGCCGAACACGCCATTGTCCTTGTCGGTCAGCGCCTCGGCGGCCTTGGCCATGTCCTCGAATGTGTCCGGGTATTGCAACCCCTTCGCCGCGAAAAGCTCCTTGTTGTAATAGACGATCCAGTAGTCGACCGAGAAGGGCAGCGAGCGCAGCGAGCCGTCGGCATTCTTTGCAAACAACAGGCCGGCCTCGGCAAAATCGGCCTCGGTCAGGCCCGGATCGGTCAGCGCGGGATCTTTCAGGAAGCCGCCGATGTCAGCCAGCCAGCCAGCTTTCTCGAACTGCCGCTTCTGCACGTGATAGGACAGGTGCACCACGTCGAAGCTCGGCTTGCCCGATGACAGCTCGATCACCGTCTTCTGGCGCTGCTGCTGTTCAGGCGTCGCCTCGGCATTGACCTTGATGCCGGTCAGTTCCTCGAACTCGGACATGTACTTGGTCAGCGTGTCGCTGCGCGGGCTTTTGACCAGATTGACGTCAAGCGTCGTGCCGGCGAACTTCTTCCAGTCCACATTGGCGAAAGCCGGACGGATACCCAGTGCACCAGCCGCGCCCAGACCGGCGGCACCTGCGAGGAATTTTCTGCGTGTTGGTGTAAACAGCTTCATTGTCATTCTCCTCCACTTTCTTGTTTTTTGTCAGTCTAAGCCCTTCAACGGCCAAGGAACAAGTTCGGCAACCACAGGGTCAGCGGCGGCCAGAGGGTCGCCGCCAACAGCACTGCCACCAGTGGCAGCAGCCAGGGGATAATCGCGCGCGACATTGCCTCGAAGCTGATGCCGGCGATCTTTGATGTGATGAACAGCACCACACCAACTGGCGGCGTGATGGTGCCGATCATCAGATTGAGCACAAACACCAGCCCGAACTGCACCGGGTTGATGCCGAGTGTCGCCGCGACAGGCGTCAGGATCGGTATCAGGATCAGCATCGCTGCGAGCGCCTCCATGAAGCAGCCGACAAACAGCAACAGCAGATTGACCAGCAGCAGGAAGGTGATCGGATTCGATACCGCCTCGACAATCATCGGCGTGACGATCTGCGGGATCTGGGAGATCGCGAGGCACCAGGCCAAAGCTGCCGCTGTCATCACCAGCGCCAGCACCATGCCGGTGGTCTCGATCGTATCAACGATCAGCTTTGGCAGGTCCCGGATGTCAAACTCGCGGTAGATGAACAGGCCAAGAATCAGCGCGTAGACGGTCGCAATCGCTGCCGCCTCCGTGGGCGTCATGATGCCGGCAATCATGCCGCCAAACAGGATCACCGGCGTCATCAAGGCCCAGTGCGCGCGCTTGTAGGCGGCCCAGACATCGGCGAAGCCGGGGAACGGATATTTCGACATGTTGCGGCGCCAGGCGACGAAACTCACCATCACGCCAAGCGCGCCTGCCATCATCAGACCGGGAATAACACCTGCCAGAAACAGCGCGCCGATGGAAACGTCGGCGCTCACACCATAGATGACCATGGGCAGCGAAGGCGGAATGATCGGTCCGATGGTGGCCGAGGCTGCCGTGATCGCCGCTGCCGTCTCGGAATCATAGCCGGCATTCTTCATGGCGCGGATCTCCAGCGTGCCAACGCCGCCCGCGTCCGCCACCGCCGAGCCGGACATGCCGGCAAAGATCACCGAGGCCAGGATATTGGCGTGGCACAGCCCGCCTCGCACCCAGCCGACGCAGGAGATGGCGAAGGCAAAGATGCGGTCAGTGACGCCGCCGGAATTCATGATGTTGCCCATCAGGATGAACAGCGGCGCTGCCAGCAGCGGGAACGAGTTGGCCGACTGCGCCAGCTTCTGCGGGAGAATATCCCACGGCATTCCGTTCAGCGCGATGAAGGCGAATGCCGCCAGCCCCATCGAGGCGAAGAGCGGGACACCCAGCATGAGCGCTGCCAGCCAGGCGATGAGGATATAGACCATTGTCTGGGTCATAGAGGCAGGCCTTCCGGTGGCGGGGGCACGTCATTGCCCTGCAATGTGTCCCGGATCGCCAGCGCCGACTGCAGAAACACGGCCAGCCCGACAAGCGGCAGCGGCATGTAAACAACCGCTACCGTCAGCGGCAGGCTAACCCACTCGACATCCAGATTGCGCTGGATCAACCCCCAGCTCTGCGTCAGCAGGATCGCCCCGAACACCATGACGAGCAGCTGCGTCACAATCTCCAGCACCTTGTGTGCCCTACCCTTGAACAGGTTTGACAGCACCGTGATGCGGATATGGGCGCGCCGGTTGCCGGCGATGACCATGCCGACGAAGGCGGTCCATACCATGAGATAGGTTGCCGCCTCGTCGGTCCAGGCCAGCGGCATGTTGAGCTGCCGGAACACCACGCCGAAGAAGACGCAGGCGAGCATCGACAGCATCAGGAACACGGCTGCAATCATCAGCAGCCGGTCGGACCAGCGACCAAGGGTTTCGCGCAGCGTCAAGCGGCAGCTCCCTTGCTCTCACCGGTGGAGGAGCCAGTCGGGGTGGCTATCATCACAGCGACGCCAGGGCGTCCCAGGTGCCCTTGCCCCACTTCTCCTCAAACTTCGGCGGCACTTGCTCCAGCACCGGTTTGCGGAAACTCTCGAGGTCCGGCTCGATGACGGTCATGCCGCCGCCCTTCAGCGTGTCGACAAGGCTGCCTTCCTGCGCCGACAACTCGCCATCCTGCCAGACCACGGCCTCGGCGATGGCCTCATCGAGGATCGCGCGGTCGGCGTCGGCAAGACCTTTGAGCGCCGCCTCGTTGGCAATGATCAGCCGGGGCGTGATGATGTGACCGGTGAGAACCAGGTACTTCTGGACCTCCTGAAGCTTTGCGCTGGCAATGGTTGGCAGCGGGTTCTCCTGGCCATCAACCGCACCCTGGGAGAGCGCCAGATAGAGCTCGTTGAAGTTGATGGGCGTCGCCTGTGCGCCCCAGGCCTCGGCCATGGCGCGGAACGTGTCCACGGGCGGGACGCGCAGCTTGAAGCCACCCATGTCGGCGGCTGACTTCACCTCTTTCGTGCCTGTGGTGAGATGGCGCTTGCCGTAATAGGTGCAGGCCAGCATGCGCAGCCCGCGCTTGCTTGCCAGTTCATCGTTCATCTTTTTGAACACGTCGGAGCCGGTGACCTTGGCCATATGCGCGGCGTCCTTCCAGAGGTAGGGCGCCTCGATCACCGAAAGCTGCGGCAGCAGCGAGCCGATGGCGGCGGCCCCGTCGGTGGTCATGAACAGCGCGCCGGACACGACGGAATCCATCATGTCCTTGCCGGAGCCCAACTGGCCGTTCGGGAAGCTCTGGATCTCAACGCGGCCGCCGGACTTCTCCTTCACGGAGGCAGCGATGCGTTCGACCATCTGCACCTGCGGATGGGTGGTCGGCAGCATCTCGCCCCAGCGGATGACGGTTGACTGCGCCCGCGTGATAGCCGGCATGAACACCGCGCCTGCGGCGAGCGCAGAGCCGGCAACGAATGTGCGTCTGGAAATCGTGGTCATTGAACTCCTCCCTGAGTTCGGCCATGCGGCCAGATTGGTGTCGTCAGATATTCACTGCCCTCCTGCGGGCCACTTCGATATGCCCGGCAATCGCCCGGGCAGCCGCGTCCTCATCACGCCGCTCGAACGCCTCGATGATCTTCATGTGTTCACCCATGACCGAGGGGATCATCGGCACATAAAGCCGCGTCTCGGCGAGCCGGATCAGCTTGATCTTGATCCAGTTCACCCGGTAGGCATTCGACAGGATGCTGTTGTTCTGCAGGCCGATGATCGCCTCGTGCAGCGACAGGTCGACCGCCTCGGCGTCTTCCATCAGGTTGGCATCGTCGCCGGCCTGCTGTCGCGCGATGACGCGCTCGTGGCTTTCGCGCAGCGCGGCGATCTGGTCGGCCGGCGCGTTGCGCGCAAACAGCCGCGCCGCCGGCTCCTCCAGAAAGGCGCGGAACTGGAACGCGTTGCGGACCAGGGCGAGATCGACCTGGGGAACCTGCATGCCGCGCTGTGGCACGGTGCGGATCAATCCCTCGGCCTCAAGCCTTGGCACAAGTTCGCGGATTGAGCCGAGCGGGAAGCCGGTGATCTCGACCAGCTGGCGCTGCGTGATGAACTGCCCCGGCTTGATCTCGCGTGCCAGCAGACTGCGCGTGTAGCCAGCATAGGCCTGGTCGCGCAGGTTGCGGTTGTCGTCTTGGGCTGGCTGCTCGCTCATGTCGCCATGATCCGCTCGAAGGCCCCGACCACCTTCTTTTGCAGGGCTGGTGAAAGGTCGGTCAGCGGCGGCCGCATGCGCAGGAAAGCCTTGTCCTTGCGAACATGGGCGACCAGCGCCTTCACCGCCGGCAGCACCGGATAAGACGTGATCATGTTGACGAGATCCACCACCTTCTGGCTGTCCTTGCCGTTGTGGATGACCGGCACCAGCAGCTCCGGCGCAATGTTGGCGAGGCCGCAGATCGAGCCTTGCGCGCCCTTGCGCATTCCCCTGGCCAGCAACCGCTCCTCGCCGATCAGGATCGCCAGTTCGCCGTGCTGATCGAGCAGCGCCTCGGTGTTTGCCCAATCTCCGGAGGAATCCTTGACGCCTGTGACGACACCGGGAAAAGCAGTCTTCAGCCGCCCGATCAGGTCGACCGAGAGCGGCACCGCGGTCTGGCCGGGAATGTGATAGAGGATCACCCCACGCAGGTCGGCGCCGATGCGCTCGAAGGTCCGCGAGAACCAGGCATAAAGCCCCTCATCGCTGACATTCTTGAAATAAAAAGGCGGCGCGAACAAAAGTCCGCGCGCGCCTGCCCCCAGCGCAAACTGTGCCTGC
>CAYZQP010000003.1:7415-21706 GCA_964480545.1 uncultured Mesorhizobium sp.
CTGCCGAAACCCCGGCATTGAACGGCCCGACCCCGCTGCAATCCAGCGCGCCCAGCACTGCCGCGCGTTCATTCAGGCTGATCGCGTAACCCTCGCCTGTCGTGCCAAACACGGTGACGGAGTCGCAGCCATTGGCCAGCACCTGCCGCGCGTGGCCGACAAGCCGCACGTGGTCGATGGATCCGTCGGCCAGGAACGGTGTCACCAGGGCGGCGGAGAGGCCGAATATCTGCTTGCGTGGCATGTCAGCTCAGTTATGTTGCAGCTAACATGTTAGCTGCATGTCAGTCTGAGTCAAGGGGATGAGCATTGGAAAAGGCGAGATCAGGACGCCCCGGGAATCTCTTGCCATTGTGCGGCAATGCGGGTATCAGGCGCACGTCCTTGATCCGGCCCTGCGCGGCCGGTCCGGTCGCCGCTGTAGCTCAGTTGGTAGAGCACGTCATTCGTAATGATGGGGTCGGGGGTTCGAGTCCCTTCAGCGGCACCAGTTTTCACATGACCGGATTCGCTGTACGTCCCCTGATCAGGGAGAACCATTATGCAGCTTGAAATTCCCGAGGTCGGAACCTTTGTCGGTCGCGTCAGCCTGCCTGGCCAGGCACATCCATCCGTCGTCACGATACGTAACGGCGATCTCGCCGACATCACATCACGTGACGCGCCGACGGTGCGAGACATCTGCGAGATGGACGATCCCGCTGCCTATGTGCGGGTGGTCAAAGGCAAGGCGGTTGGCAGTCTGGCCAGCCTCGCTGCCAACAGCCTGAATGCGCGCGACCCGGCTCTGCGTGTTCTGCTCTCGCCGGTCGACCTGCAGGCGGTGAAGGCCTCGGGCGTCACCTTCGTCGTCAGTCTGCTGGAGCGGGTGATCGAGGAGCAGGCGCGCGGCTCGGCGGAGAAGGCCGATGCGATCCGCCAGGACATTAACGGGCTGATTGGTGCCGACCTGTCGA
Source organism: uncultured Mesorhizobium sp. (assembly GCA_964480545.1). Lineage (GTDB taxonomy): Bacteria > Pseudomonadota > Alphaproteobacteria > Rhizobiales > Rhizobiaceae > Mesorhizobium_G. The sequence goes on from CAYZQP010000003.1 coordinate 8,372, forward strand.
AGCTGAAGCCCGGGTCCCCCGAGGCAATGGAAATCAAGGCGAAGCTCATCGAGCGCGGCGTGTGGTCGCAATATCTCGAGGTCGGCATCGGTCCGGACGCCGAGATTTTCACCAAGTGTCAGCCGATGGCCTCGGTGGGCTATGGCGCGGATGTCGGCCTGCACCCGGTCTCAACCTGGAACAACCCCGAGCCGGAGATCGCAGTCATTGCGTCGAGCGCCGGACGGATTGTCGGCGCGACGCTCGGCAATGATGTGAACCTGCGCGACGTCGAGGGGCGCTCGGCGCTGCTACTCGGCAAGGCCAAGGACAATAACGCATCGGCCGCGCTCGGGCCGTTCATCCGGCTGTTCGACGAGACTTATTCCATAGCCGATGTGAAGTCTGCCGTGATCGGGCTGAACGTCAGCGGCGAGGACGGGTTTGTGCTCGAAGGTTCAAGTTCAATGTCGGCGATCAGCCGCTCGCCGGAGGAACTCGTCGCCGCCGCAATGGGGCGTCACCACCAGTATCCGGACGGTATGGCGCTCTATCTCGGCACGATGTTTGCGCCGACAAAAGACCGCGATGCCAAGGGACAGGGCTTCACCCATCACATCGGCGACACCGTCACCATCTCGACGCCGACGCTCGGCGCGCTGACCAACCGTGTCAGGCTCTCGACCGAATGCGCGCCGTGGACATATGGCACCAGCCACCTGATGCGCGATCTGGCAAAAGCCGGGCTGGTTTAAGGCTCGACATAGCGGGCCAGCCGCGCTAGAGGCGACGCCCTTCCACAAGGCGTCATCCATGCAACCTACCAGCGCCACCCCTCTGGGGGCGATCGACTTTGGCACGTCCAATTCCACTGTTGCGCTTGTGCAGGGGAACGCGGCGCGGCTCATCGAACTCGAAGGGGACAAGGTCACGCTGCCCAGCGCCATTTTCTTCAACTTCGAGACTGACCGTCATGTGGTCGGCCGCAGGGCTATTGCCGACTATACCGACGGCGTCGAGGGGCGGCTGATGCGTGCGCTGAAGAGCGTCCTTGGCTCCTCCTTGATCAACGACAAGACCCGCATCAAGAAGCGCCTGCTGCCGTTTCACGAGATCATCGGTCTGTTCATCGCGGAGTTGAAGGGGCGGCTGGATAGCGCTGCAGGTGCACATGTGGACACCGCCGTCATGGGCCGGCCGGTGCAGTTTGTCGACGGCGACACGTCTGCGGATGCCGAGGCGCAGGCGCAATTGGAAAAGGCCGCACGGGCGCAGGGCTTCCGGCACATCGCCTTCCAGTATGAGCCGATTGCTGCAGCGCTCGACTACGAGCAGAGCGTTACCCGCGAGGAGCTGGCGCTGATCGTCGACATGGGCGGTGGCACCTCGGACTTCTCTATCGTGCGTGTGTCGCCCGAGCGGGCCCGCGCCACAGAGCGCAAGGCTGATATTCTCGCCAATGAAGGCGTTCATATTGGCGGCACCGATTTCGACCGGCTGTTGAACATCGCCTACGTCATGCCGGAACTCGGCTATCTGACGCCGACGAAGGACGGCAAGCGCAATCTACCAGCCGGCTACTTTGTCGATTTTGCAACCTGGCATCGCATCAACCGGCTCTATACGCCGCAGGCGATGAACGATCTCGGCCAGGTACGTTTCGAGGCCGCCCGCCCCGATCTCGTGGACCGCTTCATCGACCTGGTCGAACATCGGCTCGGCCACGCATTGGCCGGCAAAGTGGAAGAGGTGAAGATCGCGCTGACCGACGCCGAGCGGGCCGAACTCGACATGGCGCAGTCGGCTTCCCGGCTGACAATTGCTTTCTCCCGCGCCGAACTGGAACGCACACTGACGGAGCCGGTCGACAGGGTCTGCGCGACGGTTTGCGAGACGCTACGTGCAGCGCAAATTTCGCCGGACCAGATCACCGCCGTGTTCCTGACCGGGGGCTCAACCGCGATACCGCTGGCCCGGCGCAGCATTCTGTCGCTGATCCCGCAGGCGACCGTGGTGCAGGGCGATGCTTTCGGCTCGGTCGGGGTCGGGCTCGGTCTCGACGCGCGGCGCAAGTTCGGCTGATCCCGGGTATCCGTCGGGATCAGGCCACCAGTTGCGGCGTCGGTGTGTAATAGTCGATGTAGCGCTGGGCGATGAAGGCGATGGGCAGAACCACAAAAACATCGACCGTGCGGAATTCATGGTCGATCACGCAACCGTCGCCGAAACGTGCGCCGAGCTTCAGATAGCCCTTCACCAGCGGCGGCATCTGGCGGATCGCCTCCTTCGCGTCGACCGCCTCGGCTGGCATCAGGTCCATGCTGTGATAGCGGCTGGCGACAGCGCTGATGGACCAGCTTTCATCGGCGCGGCAATTGTTGGCAAGGAAGGTCAGGGCCTGCGCATGTGCGGCCGGCACGATGCCGGGGAACGAGGCGCAACCGGCCATCACATCAACCTTGTACTCGCGCACATAGGCCCAGATTGCCTGCCACAACGCCTCGATGGTTCGTTTCGAGCGGTAGGCCGGCAGCACGCAGGAGCGGCCCAGTTCCATGAACCGGAGCCCGGGATTGCAGGCGATCATCTGTTCGAGTTCGTACTCGGCGGTTGAATAGAAACCGCCGGCCTCGCGCGCCCGCTCCTGCCGCAGCAAGCGGTAGGTGCCGACCACGCGCCGGTGGTCCGGCCCGGGCAGATCCCTGTCGCAGACGATCAGGTGGTCGCACACATCATCAAAGCGGTCGGCGTCACGCCGCAGTGAATCCGTCGATCCAACCGAAGCGCCCATCTCCTCGCAGAACACGCGATAGCGCACTTCCTGGGCGGCATGCAGTTCCGCCTCGCTGCGCGCCAGCCGCACTTCCAGTGATCCGAGTTTCGCCAAAATCCCCTCCGTCCGACTTTTGGTCATGGGTAGGGGCGTAAAAGTCGCGCCCACATGCCGGTCGATCTGAAGCATCGCAAGGTCCCCGAATCCGATGCGATGATTCTAGGCCGATGCTGCTACGCCATTGTGACAGAAAAATCCTCTCGGTTAAGGCTTTTAAGCCGACGTAACGTCCTTGTGTGCCATTGTAACCCGAGGCGATGTTTGCGCTTGCGTGCCTGGCACGGAGGCGTATTCCAGTGCCATGAGTTCGCGCATTGATCCGCCCGTTCATGGCCTGGGCACAGTTCGAGCTGAACTGCAGTGGGCTTTGCTGATCGCTGCCAGCGCGCTGCTGGCACTCCTGCTTGAACTCGTGCACCTGCCCGCAGCGCTGCTGATCGGCCCGCTGATTGCCGGCATCGCAGTCGGCGTGAATGGCGGGACAATTCGAGTGCCCCAACTGGCTTTCGGTGCCGCCCAGGCGGTGATCGGCTGTATGGTCGCGGCGGCCCTGTCGCTCTCGACTTTCATCAGCATAGGCGAGAACTGGGCGGTGACCCTGGCCGTGGTGTTTGCGACAATCGCCGCGTCTACCCTGTCGGGCTGGCTGATCAGCCGATGGAAAATCATGCCGGGTACCACTGCTGTCTGGGGCTCTGCGCCAGGTGCTGCATCCGTCATGGTGCTGATGGCCGGTGCCTTCGGGGCCGATCAGCGTCTCGTCGCCTTCATGCAGTATCTGCGGGTGCTGATGGTGACGATATCAGCAGCTGTCGTTGCGCGATTGTGGATTGACCCGGCGACATTGCGCGCGGTCGAGATCGACTGGTTTCCGCCGCCGGGATCGGGGCTGGCGACAACAATCACTGTTGTGATCGCGGGTATGATCCTTGGCCCGCTTGTAAGGATTCCATCTCCCCATCTTCTGGGCGTGATGCTGCTTGCCGGCACTGTGCATGTCTGGTTCGGATTGCCGCTGGATCTGCCGCCATGGCTGCTGGCAATCAGCTATGCCGTCGTCGGCTGGGCGATTGGCTTGAACTTCACCCTGGAGATCCTGCGCTATGCGGCGCGGGCTACTCCGAGGATTGCGCTGTCGATACTGGCGTTGATGGGCTTTTGCGCGCTGCTGGCGTGGTTGCTTGTTCACACGATGGGGGTCGATCCGTTGACCGCCTATCTGGCGACGAGCCCCGGCGGCATGGATTCCGTCGCCATCATTGCTGCCGCGTCGCGCAGCGTCGACCTGTCCTTTGTTATGGCGATCCAGGCCGCGCGTTTTCTGGTTGTGCTTCTGATCGGGCCGAGCCTGGCGCGGGTTGTCGTAAAGTCGCTGGGTTGAAGGCAGCCGTCCGGCTTCGAATCAGTATGGCAGGCCGACATAGTTTTCGGCCAGCGATGTTGCGGCTGCCTTCGAGCTGACGAGATAGGCCAGGTCAGCCTCCTGGATCTTGCGGCCGAAAGGCCCGTTGTCAGGAAACTCGTGCAACAGCATGGTCATTGACCACGAAAAACGCACGGCCTTCCAGATCCGGGCAAGCGCACGGTCTGAATAGGCGTCGAGGCCGGCATTGGAGCGATCGCCGTAGAACTCGCGCAGCCCCTCCAAGAGATAGAACACATCGCTGGCTGCAAGGTTGAGCCCCTTCGCCCCGGTGGGCGGGACGATGTGCGCGGCGTCGCCCGCGAGGAACATCCGGCCGAACCGCATCGGCTCGGCAACAAAGGATCGCAGCGGTGCGAGTGATTTTTCGAAGGACGGACCAGTGACCAATCGCTCTGCGTCGGCCGTCGGCAATCGACGGCGCAACTCATCCCAGAAGCGATCATCCGACCAGTCTTCGACGCGATCGGCCAGGGTGCATTGCAGATAGTAGCGGCTGCGGGTTTGCGAGCGCATCGAGCACAGCGCAAAGCCACGGTCGTGGCGCGCATAGATCAACTCGTGATCCAGTGGGGGCACTTCGGACAGGATGCCGAGCCAGCCGAAGGGATAGACCCGCTCGAAGGTGCGTAGCGCCTTGTCGGGAACAGACCGGCGGCTGACGCCGTGGAAGCCGTCACAGCCCGCGATGAAATCGCACTCGAGCCGGCGGGTTGTGCCGTCGTGCTCGTAGGTCAGAAAGGGGTGACCGGTGTCGAAATCGTGCGGCTGGACGTCGCGGGCGTCATAGATGCTTGTTGCTCCGGCAGCCTCGCGCAGATCCATCAGGTCGCGCGTCACCTCCGTCTGGCCGTACACGGTGACGCGTTTGCCGGTCAGTTCATGCAGGTCGATGCGATGGCGCTGGCCGGAAAAGGCCAGCGAAAGGCCGTCATGCCGAAGACCCTCGGCCTCCAGTCGGGCGGCGGCCCCGCAACCGGCCAGAAGGTCAACCGTGCCCTGTTCCAGAACACCAGCGCGCACGCGGCCAAGTATGTAGTCGCGCCCCGCTCTTTCGAGGATGACATTGTCGATGCCGGCGCGGGTGAGCAACTGACCAAGCAGCAGACCGGAAGGCCCCGAGCCAATGATAGCAACCTGGGTACGCATTGTTCCGCAATGATGCGGTGACGAGCATGGGTGCGCAAGCGGTTTCGGCTTCTATCGCCCGCGCAAATGCTCTATGACGCGCGCGGAACCTTGAAGGGGATGCCGCATGGCCCGCAAAGCCGAGATCAGCCGCAAGACGAGAGAGACGGAAATTGCCGTCGCGCTGGACATTGATGGAACCGGCAAGGCCGACATGGCCACCGGCGTCGGCTTCTTCGACCATATGCTGGATCAGTTGTCGCGGCACTCGCTGATCGACATGAAAATTCGCGCCAAGGGCGACCTGCACATCGACGATCACCACACGGTGGAGGACACCGGCATCGCCATCGGCCAGGCGCTGGCGAAGGCTATGGGCGAGCGGCGCGGCATCATGCGTTATGCGTCGCTTGATCTCGCCATGGACGAGACGCTGACGCGCGCGGCGATCGACGTTTCGGGACGGCCGTTTCTGGTCTGGGACGTGACATTCAGCTCTCCGAAAATCGGCACATTCGACACAGAGCTGGTGCGCGAATTCTTCCATGCCCTGGCACAGAATGCCGGGGTGACGCTGCACATCACCAATCACTATGGTGCGAACAATCACCACATCGCCGAGACCTGCTTCAAGGCGGTTGCGCGGGTGCTGCGCGCGGCGCTGGAGAAGGACCCGCGCCAGCCGGACGCAGTGCCCTCGACCAAGGGCAGTCTGAGCGTATGACCGCGTGGGTTGTGATGTCGCCGCCGCCAAAGGCAGGTCCGGACGCCACGCCGGAATTCGTGCGTGACCGGTTCTCGGTCTGGGGCTTCATCGCCCCGCCACTGTGGCTGGCCTGGCACCGGCTGTGGCTGGAGGCACTGGTGGCGCTGGTGGTGATGCTGGCGATCCCGGTGGTCGCGATGCGGCTCGGCATAGGCCCGGCTGCATCCTGGCTGTCGCTGATCGTCTCGATCTATGTCGGCCTGGAAGGCCCGGCATTGAAACTTGCCGCGCTGCGCCGAGGTCACTGGCGCGATGAAGGTGTGTTCGAGGCGGACGATCTCGAAGAGGCCGAGATTCGATACGCCGCCGAAACGGTGCATGGCCCCTGGGGCGCAGGACGAGCCTGATGCGTGTTGCGATTATCGATTACGGGTCGGGCAACCTGCGCTCGGCGACCAAGGCTTTCGAACGGTCCGCGCGCGAGGCCGGCATTTCGGCGGAGATTGACCTCACCGATGACGCGGAGCGCGTGCGCACTGCTGACCGCATCGTGCTGCCGGGCGTCGGTGCCTATGCGGATTGCCTTGCCGGACTGAGGGCAGCACCGGGCATGATCGAGGCAATCCATGAGGGTGCGGTCGAGCGCGCGCGGCCGTTTCTCGGTATCTGCGTTGGCATGCAGCTGATGTCTGAGCGCGGGCTGGAGAAGGCCGTCAGCAAGGGCTTTGGCTGGATCGCCGGCGATGTCGAGGAGATGAAGCCATCAGACCCAGCGTTTAAGATCCCGCAGATCGGCTGGAACACGATTGACGTCACGCTGCCGCACCCGTTGTTTGCCGGCATACCAACCGGCCCGAACGGGTTGCACGCCTACTTCGTGCATTCGTACCATCTCGCTGCGACAAAGCCGGAGCAGGTTCTGGCCGTTGCAGACTATGGTGGTGCCGTTACTGCGGCTGTCGGCCGCGACAACCTCGCCGGAACGCAGTTTCATCCCGAAAAGAGCCAGGCGCTCGGTCTGGCATTGATCGCCAACTTCCTGAGGTGGACGCCATGAAGAAGGGCTACTGGATGGCCATGGTCGAGATCACGGACCCGGACGGCTACCCGCAATACATCGCTGCCAACAAGGCAGCCTTTGACAAATATGGTGCGCGCTTTCTGGTGCGCGGAGGTACGGGCCAGATTGTCGAAGGACCTGACGCCACGCGTCTCGTCATTATCGAGTTCGACAGCTACCAGACCGCGCTGGACTGCTTCCATTCGCCGGAATACCAGGCCGCGCTGAAGTTGCGCCGGCAGTTCTCCAGCGCACATCTGGCCATTGTCGAGGGCGTATGACCCTCCCCCCGGGTTTTGTGTGGTCTCCGCTGGTCCCTGAGCTGATTGTTTCCGACCTCGATGCGAGCCTTGATTTCTGGCGGGATATTGTCGGCTTCCGGATTGTCTATGACAGGCCTGAAGATCGCTTTGCCTATCTCGAACTCGGCGGTGCACAAGTGATGCTTGAGCAGCGCGACGGCGTTGATCGCCAGTGGATTACCGGGCTGCTTGAGCAGCCATTCGGGCGCGGGATCAATTTCCAGATAACTGTGCCGGATGTGGATGCCGTTCTGGCGCGCCTTGCTGGAGACGGCCGGAAGGCCTTTATGGATATTGAAGACAAATGGTATCGGGCTGCCGACTGCGAGGTCGGTGTCCGGCAATTTCTGGCGCTGGATCCCGACGGCTACCTGTTACGCCTTTCAAGCCATCTCGGGCGCCGGCCAATCTCTGGTGATACATGATCCTTTTTCCTGCAATCGACCTGAAAGACGGTGAGTGCGTCCGCCTCAAGCTTGGCGATATGCGCCAGGCCACCGTTTACAACACTGACCCCGCCGCGCAGGCAAAGGCCTTCGAGGCACAGGGGTTCGAGTGGCTGCATGTGGTCGACCTCAATGGTGCTTTCGCTGGCGAGAGCCGTAACGGCTCGGCGGTGGAAGCAATCCTCAAGGCGACGAAGAACCCGGTGCAGCTCGGCGGCGGCATTCGCAGTCTGGAGCAGATCGAAGCCTGGCTGGACAAGGGGCTGGCGCGTGTGATCCTCGGCACGGTTGCCGTGCGTGATCCCGACCTGGTGAAGCAGGCATGCAAGGCGTTTCCGGGCAAGGTCGCGGTCGGCATCGACGCCAAGGGCGGCAAGGTCGCGGTGGAGGGCTGGGCCGAGGCGTCCTCGCTCGGCATCGTCGATCTTGCGCAAAAGTTCGAGGGCGCCGGCGTGGCCGCAATCATCTACACCGACATTGACCGCGACGGCGTGCTGACCGGCATCAACTGGGAATCGACAATCGCGCTCGCCGATCAGGTCTCGATCCCGATCATCGCCTCGGGCGGCCTTGCCTCGATCGCCGACATTGTGCGCATGACCATGCCCGATGCGCGCAAGCTTGAAGGGGCGATCTCCGGCCGCGCGCTTTATGACGGGCGAATCGACCCGGCCGAGGCGCTGGCTGTGCTTGCGGGCACAGCCAACCCGCCAGCCGCGATGTTTGAGGAAATCTAAAGTCTCCTAGAGCAGAGTGCCCTTAAAATGAATTGGGCGTGCTGCTCTAAGTATTTGTTTTCACGCATGATGTTTATCCGAAAAGTCTGCAACTTTTTGCTGCGCTGTCCTTCGGTTCGGCATCATGCTCTACCGCTGGCCGTCCCACAGTTTGATGTCGCCAGCTTCGAGACCGCCCATGCGGCTGTGGATGCGGCCGCCGCAGGCCATCACCAGCACGTACAGGATTTCGTCAGGGCGCGGGCCGTCGGGCATCGACACCGTCATGGCGTCGAAATGGCTGCGCACATAGGCGGCGTTGATGTGTCCAAGGGGCACATCGAGCGAGGCACCAAAACCGCCAACCTTCATTGCCGAGGGCACAATGGCCCTGGCCTGGCCCAGCCGTTCGCGCATCGCATAGCCGCCCGGCACGTGCCACAGCGCACCATGTTCGATCTCGCCGTCCGTGCCGACAATCGCGCCTTTGCCATAGCCGTCAATGCCCTCGCCCAATGCTGCGACCAGCCGGTCGGTCAGCTCAAGACCAAGCGGCTTGAGGTCATCCATCGCAGCCTGAAGCTCTGGCTCGTGGCGACCGGCGAAAGGGTTCTTCACCAGCGCCATGGCCGCAGCACGGCGGCGGGGTGCTGACGGAACAGGCCCGCCATCGTGGCGGATTTCCTCGGTCAGGACGGCGATCTTGCGAATGGAGAAATCAGGCATGCATCAGTTCCTGCGTAATATGGCCGGCCATTCTATCCGTACTTCGCACGCCGTCGGCCAGAAACAGCGCTGCACCCTCAATGAGACCACGCGACATAAGCTGCCCCGCCATCGCCAGGCCCGCGTCAAGCGCTGCTGCCACCTCGCCCGGAGAGAGAATGCCGACATTAACGGTCACGGGAATCGCGCCGAGATCGGTGTCTGGCGCCATTTCGTTAGCCGGCTTTCTTGAGATCGCCGGGTGTCCGGGCAGGTCAGCTGCATTGGCGATGATGGTCGCGGCTGCATCGGCCTGGGCTGCGGTTCGTGCCAGCACTGTCACCGCATCGGCGATGCCACGCGAGAAGGAGCGGCCGCGCCAGCCGCTGGTCGCAACTCCGCGCACGGGGTCAGAGGCCCCGATGCAGATGCGGTCGGCAAGCCTGCCCGTCGTGCCGGCTATGGCCAGCGTCATGGCCTGCCCCGCGCCGAGAACAAGCGCGATATCGCCGCCATTGTTGACATAGGCGCGTGCCAACCGGCGGTCGCGCAAAAGCGCCTCGAGGACCTCTTCGGCAACTGAACCGGCGACCGCTGCCATCGGCGTGATATATTGTTCCGCATACGGAATGACAGCGGAAAACATGCGCCGGGCAATTGAACCTGCGAACGGATTGGGCTGATCAGAAACCGGTCTTCGCAAATCGGCCAATTCCGCCACAAGTTCCTCAAGCACGCTCTGGAACCGATCCGTCGCCTGGCGATACGCCGCCTGCACCTCGTCGGGCAATCCGAATGCCTCGATAACCAGGTCAATCGGGCCGTGGTTAAGGTGCAAGCGCCGGCCATCCGGCAATAGAGCCGCTTGCGGACCGCTCATGGCGCGCTCCCCGGCAGACGCGCGATCTGCGCCAACGGCGGCCAGACGTTGCCAGCAGGGGCCTGGGCAGTATCGCGCGGATTATGGTACTCGCCACCGCGGGCGAGCACATCCTCGACGCTGCGTACCTCGCCGGCGTAGCCTCCCAATGCCAGATAATCATCGCGGCGCAACGTGAACTCGATGGGCGCGACAAGTGCCGGCGTCGGGACATAGCCAAACGCGTTGTCCGGCACGCGGGTGACATCGACCATGAGGGTGATGCCGCCGCCCGGCCAGACATAGACGGGCGCGCCGCCGACGGTGACGTAGGTCTTCAAACCATGCACGGACCGTGTCAGGTTGACCGGATTTTCCACGACGCCGGCGCGTAGCGAACCACCGGCACCACCGACGAAGAGCACGGTGCACAATGCCGGTTCACAGTTTTGCTCAATGAGCTCCACCGATTTGCGCAGCCGCTCCGGGAAGGGTTTCGCCATCGGCTTCAGCGCCTCGTCCAGTTCATAGTAGGCAAATTGCTCGCCAGTGGTGGAGACCATCATCAGCGACAGGCCGGGACGCGCGCCCTTCTTCAGGTTCCACTCGCCAAGGATCTGCAATGGGTCGTCAATCGCCGCCCCGCCCCAGCCGAGGCCTGGCTCGGCCACCTTGAAATAGCGGCCAGGCGTGGAGCGACGCCCGAGAATCTTGATGCCGGTGTCCTCCCAGCCCAGCACCTTGCCGGCCTGATGCTCGGAAACCACGCCGGTGATGTGGTCGTCGACCACCACGACCTCGTCGACCAGCCCGCGCCACTGCGTGGCAAACATGCCAATGGTGGCCGAGCCGCAGCCGACGCGCATCCGGCTCTCCAGCTTGCCGTCGATGACCGGCGGCTTTCCAGCCTCGACAATCAGCGTTGCGCCACCATCGATGGCAAGCTCGACGGGTTTGCGATTGCACAGCGCCAGCAGCGCGTCACAGGTAGCACGCCCCTCCTGCTTCGATCCGCCGGTGAGATGGTGCACACCGCCCAGCGAGAGCATCTGCGAGCCGTATTCACCTGTCGTCACGTGGCCGATGGCTTCGCCTTCGGAACGCACCGTGGCGGCCTCCGGACCAAGATGGCGGTCAGTGTCGATCTTCACCTTGACGCCGCAATAGGAGAAGATGCCCTCGGTGACGACCGTCACCAGATCGACGCCCTCAACCTGCTGGCTGACGATGAACGGCGCGGGCTTGTAGTCGGGATAGGTGGTGCCAGCGCCAATCGCCGAGACGAAGCGCCGGCCGGTGTTGACCAGTTCGCCGTTCCACTCCCCTTCGCCGAAAGGCACGACAGTGTCGGCATGGTCGAGAATCCGGAGTGCATCGCAACGCACGATCTTGCCACCGAAATTGCCGTAGCGGTCGCAGGCACCGGTGCGGCCTTCGGCGATGTAGCACATGACCGGACAAGCATCGCAGCGCAGCTTTTCCGCAGATTGTTTCGGTCCCGGATCATGTGTGTCAAAGCGTTCGAAGAGTTCGCTCATGGGCGCCCCTCGCGGATTGCTGTCAGCACACGCGTTGGCGTCGCCGGCACCTTGCGCACGAGCACACCCGTTGCGTGGCGGATTGCGTTGAGGATCGCCGGCGCGGTCGGGATCAGCACGTGCTCGCCAAGGCCTTTTGCGCCGAACGGCCCGTCACTATCGGGCACCTCGACCAGTATCGTCTCGATGGGCGGTACGTCGCCGATGGTCGGGATCAGGTAGTCGTGCAGGTTCTCCGTGCGTCCCGGCAGATATTCCTCCATCAGCGCCAGACCGATGCCCTGGGCGATGCCGCCTTCAATCTGGCCCTCGACCATAAGCGGATTGATCGCCTTGCCGACATCATGCGCTGCGGTGATCTTGATCAATCTTACCGTGCCGAGCTTCATATCGACCTCAAGCTCGGCGATCTGCGCGCCGTAGCCATAGACCGCGTAGGGGACCCCCTGCCCTCTGGCGTCGAGCGGCGTTACCGGCGGATCGTAGGTCTCTTCGCCCGCGAAGACATAGCCCAACGCATCGATTTCGAGATCTGAAAGGGCAATCTCGCGTAATGCTGCGCCATCGCGAATGCGAAGAACACCTTCGCCAAATTCCAGTTGCGCGGCCTCGGAGACATTGGCATGGCGCAGCAGCTTTGCGCGCAGGGACCGCGCGGATTTCTCCGCTGCGCGCCCCGAAACAAAGGTCTGCCGGGACGCCGATGTTTTGCCGGCATCGGGCGACAGCGCGGTGTCAGCGGAGACCAGGTCGAACAGGTCAAGCGGCGCGCCGAGCGCCTCGGCTGCGATCTGTGCAATGACTGTGTTGGAGCCCTGGCCGATATCGACCGCACCCTGATGCAAGGCGATGCGCCCATCCGGTTTGACAGCGATGCGGATGGTTGAGGGATTTGGCAGCGAGGTGTTGCCGCAGCCATACCAGCACGAGGCAATGCCAACGCCGCGGCGAAGGCTGCCATGCTCCGTGTTGAACGCCCTGGCGTCCGCGAGTGCCCGATGCCAGGCGGGCCGCAGGGCCTCCAGACATTCGACGATGCCAACGCTGTCGAGGCGATGGCCAGTGACCGTGTCGTTGCCGTTACGAAGTGCATTTTTTATGCGAAAATCCAGCCGATCCATGCCGGCCAGCCCAGCCAGTTCATCATACAGCGTCTCCTGCATGATCGTGGCCTGCGGCACACCGAAGCCGCGAAACGCGCCGGAGATTGGCCCGTTGGTGTGGAGCGCCCGTGTCCGCGCGCGATAGTTTGGCGTGTAATACGGACCCGAGGCATGAACCGGCACGCGATTGGCCACTGTCGGACCCCAGCTGGCGTAGGCACCGGTGTTGAAATCACCGTCGAAGCGCATGCCGATGATGCGGCCTTCGGCATCAACGCCGATGCTGGCTGACATGGCCGCCGGGTGACGCTTGGTGGTCGACATCATGGATTCATTGCGGGTGTAGACCAGACCGGCGGGTCGTCCGGTCTTCAGTGCCACAAGCCCGATCAGCGGCTGCACTGACAGGTCCAGCTTGGAGCCGAAGCCGCCACCTGTGGCGGTCGGAATAATCCGAACCTTGTCTGGCCGGAGCCCCAGCACTTTCGCGGTATCGTCGCGGTCCATGTAGGGTGCCTGGGTGCAGGCGGCGACCAC
>CAYZQP010000003.1:21716-32724 GCA_964480545.1 uncultured Mesorhizobium sp.
CATAGCCGGCTTCCGGCTCGATGTAGGCATGCTCGACATAGGACGTCTCGAAGGACCCCGTCGCGATATGTGCAGCGTTGGCGAGCGCTGTATCCACATCTCCGCGCTCGACAAGACCGCGCACCAGCACATTGTCCGCACGATCTGCATGGACAAGCGGGGCGTCGGGGTGCGGCGTTGTAGAACCCGGCAGCGGCGTCCAGGTCACCGGGAAGCTCGCAAGGCTCACCGTGGCAGCATGCTCAGGCTCCACAGCCACAATCGCCACCGCCTCGCCGCGAAACCGCGCCACGCCATTGGCCAGGGCAGGCTGATCTGCAAAGGCCGGGATCACGCCAAAGCTGTTCACGCCGGGAATGTCGGCGGCGGTCCAGACCCCGACCAGACCGGGTGTTTCAAGCGCCCAGCCGGCAAGATCACCAAGGCTGAATGTCGCGTGATGATGCGGAGAGCGCACCACCATCACAGCAAGCGCATCTGTCGGAATGCCGTCCGCGCCAAACATTTCGGCTCCGGTGACCTTGGGCACGCCATCCAGGCGGACGGGCGATGTGCCGATGATCTTGCCGTTGGGCAGGTTGGCGACCGGCCGGGCACCGCCAGCGACCTCAAGCACGGCAGCAATGATCTTGCGGTAGCCGGTGCAGCGGCAGAGCACCCCGCCCAGGGCATCCTGCACCTCCGCCTCGCCGGGCGATGGATTGTCTTGCAGCAAGGCGGTGGCCGCCAGCAGGAAGCCGGGCGTGCAGATGCCGCACTGCGCTGCGCCGTGACGCAGGAACGCGTCCTGCAGGGCAGAGAGCCTGCCATTGGCAAGGCCCTCGACGGTGTGGATCGCGCGGCCTTCAACCGACCCTGCGGGCATCATGCAGGCGCAGACCGGCTCGCCATCGACCAGAACCGTGCAGGCGCCGCAATCGCCCGCGTCACAGCCGACCTTGGTCCCGCTGAGTTCCAGACGGTCGCGCAACAGATTGGACAGCCGGGTGAGCGGCGGTGCGGAAAGTTCGACCGGCCGATCGTTCAGTGTGAAGCGGATACTGCTCATGCTGCGGCCCTTGCGGGCATCGCGGCGCGCAGCGCGCGCAGCACGACCTCACGCGCCGCCTCTACCCGGTAGGCTGCACTGCCGCGCACATCGTCAATCGGGGCAAGTTCGGCGAACGGGTTGGCAGCGATGACTTCAGCAATCGCGGATTCGTCCACACCGAGAAGCGCGTGTTCGAGGCTGACCAGCCGCTGCGCAACCTCCGAGCAGGATCCCACGGCGACAGCGACAGCAACGATCCGGCCGTTGTCCGTCTCCAGCCTTGCTGCGGCCATCGCGATGGAGATTACGAGGTAGCGGCGGGCGCCCAGTTTGATGAAAGCGGACGTTCCTCGCGTCGCGGCGCGTGGAATGCGGATGGCGGTAACCAGTTCATCCGGTGCGCGCGCCGTACGCCTGTTACCAAGCACAAAAGCCTGGAGCGGCAGGTAGCGCGTGCCGCGCAGGGACCCCAGTTCGACGTCGGCATCCAGCGTCAGCAGCGGCGGCACGCCATCTGCGGCAGGCGATGCATTGCAGAGATTGCCGGCGATGGTGCCAACGTTCTGCACCTGCACTGATCCGACCTCGCGGGCGGCGGCGCGCAAACCGTCAAAAGCAACGGGCAGTCTGGCGCGCGCGATGTCGGTCCATGTCGTGCGGGCGCCGACAGCGATATGAGTTTCAGTCTCGCTGATACCGCGCAGTTCTGCCAGGCCATTGAGGTCCAGCACGTTGCCGGAGATCGGCCGATTGCCCTGTGCGGGATAGAAATCAGTTCCCCCGGCGAGCATGCGCCATTCGCCCTGCGAAAGCAGGGCAAGCGCATCCTCCACACTGGTGGGTTTCGCGTAACGGGTCACGCTCTGCCTTCCGGCAGGCCGCAGAATGCGGCCTGAAAATCATCAACCGGCAGACAATAGCAACGCTTCGCCTCGTGTCAAAGTTGACAGGAGCTATTGCGACAGACGAACCTGCTTCGTACCGAACTTTGTGCGCAGTTCGTTGAACCGCTCGGGAACCTGATCGTTATTCTCGGCCCTGAAGTACCAGCCTGGCGAGGCGCAGCTCTGGAGGGCCGGGCTGATCTGATCCTTTACCGGGCGCACAGTATCACGATAGAGGTAATTGTTCTCAAGCACCGGATAGACGAGCTCGACTACGGCCAGAGGGAAACCTTTGGCCTTCAGCTCCTCACACAGGGCAGTGTCAATCGCGCGCTGCGCGTAGAACTGGTCGCGCGATTCGATGCCGTCGGTAATCAGCACGAGCATCTTGGCTGGATCGCTTTCCGTACCCTTCCCCTGAGTGCCGAGGATGTTGTTGAAATGCGAGAATGCATTTGCATAAACGGTCTCGAAGCGATCCCGCTTGGGGAAGTCGTTCAAAACTGCCTTGACGGCAGATGGTGAGGTGGACTCGGAAATGAGCGTTCTCGCAGTGTTGCTGAACGCGACGACCGAAACTTTGCGCATACCCTGCTGAACCATCTCGTCGGACGGGTCGAGCAACAGATCAGTGAGACCCCCGAACTGGCTGATAAGCTCGTCCTCGCGCAGCTTGATGCCCGCTTCGCGCGCCATCTCGTAAACAGTCTTGTTTCCCGGCTCCCAGCCTTCCCTGCGGTGGCAGGCAAAGGCACAGCCCTGTGGCAACGCCGATCCATACCAGGAGGCGCGCGGCGGCAACAGGTTTGACGTATATGGAAAGGTCAGCGCACCAAGTGCGGCACGATCAAACTCTGTTGCGCCCATGCCGAGCGAGCCAGACAGGTCCAGAGCGAAAACGAGGTTCTGATAGCCGGCCAAACGTGTTGCAGCGGCACGAACATCAACTGGAACCGTGTCCATGCCAAAGACTTTCGCAAAGGTCATCGGCACAGTGTATCTGGCGGTCGCAACGACCTCCATGCTGTCGTAGGAGATGAGCTTCACGCTGTAATTGCTCAGCGTCACTTTCTCAAAGCTGCCATCGCTGCCCGGCTCGGGAGGTGTCAGCTCGAAATAGTTGTGGAGCACTTTGTTGGCTTCGGCCTCGCTATCTGCATGCACAGAAGCGAGAACAGCGGCGTCGAGCTTGTTCTGGAGGCTCGCACGCGCTTCGCTAAGGCGAGAATAGTCGATGGCCAAGGCGATCGTCGTGGTGATTGCAACGAGCATCGTCGCCAGGATGATTGAGAAGGTGCCGTCGGTTGACTTGAAGAGCTTTTTGATGGTCATGGTCTTATCAGCATGCTGGGAAGTGTCCCACAGCTAATAACCCATCCGGACTAAGCCGACGTTAAAATGCAACTTCTATTTGCAGCCTTGCGGAATTACGCGTTGTTAACCTTGCCAGGCCTGGAACGCGGCCTTTAGACCTTCCGGATTTGATTTCAGTAGATCGATGTCTGGCGAATAGCTGGTTGCCAGTATTTTACGGCCAAGCATGTGATCAGCGGGACGATTCACACTCTCTATCGCGGTTAACTTCATCCCGGAAAAATGGAAGACAGAAAATCTATTCTCGGCGGGGCTGCCGACAACTACATGCCGGTCCTCACGACCAACGAGCCCTACCATCTGGAGTTTCATGTCACCTATGTCCGACCAAAACCATGGAACCGAGTCGTAAGTCGCTGGTTGGTCCACAACTGTCCTCGCTGCGGCGCGGGCCTGGTCGGTTGCATTCTGGACGGACTCAAGCCTGACCGCCTCGTCCGTCATCCAGTGACGGTAGTTTGCGCAATCGCCTATTGCCAGAATGCCTGCGGCACTGGTGCGCATTGCCGGGTCCACCGTCACACCATTGGCTGAGTTGATGCCTGCGGCCTCGGCAAGTTCGACATTTGGAACTGCACCGACGCCGACGATAACAAGCCGGGCAGGTATTCGCCGGCCAGAAGCCAGGACTGCGCTGGCCACGCGGCCCGCACCGTCGCCCTCAAGGCGCTCCAGGCTGGCGCTGACAAGCACCTCGATGCCCAGCTGTTCCAGCCGCTGATGAACGTGGCCGGCAAGAGGCGGAGCGACTGCTCTCCCGAGAATACGTGGCTGCGCCTCGATCACGGTGACGGTGCGGCCACCGGCGCGCAATGTTGCGGCAATCTCCAGGCCGATGAAGCCGCCACCAAGAATGACCACATCTTCGGCCAACTGAGCGGCGGCACGAATGTCCCGCGCCTCCGAGAGATTGCGCAGTGACAGCACCCCCGCAAGTTCCAGGCCGGGGAGGCTTATGCGACGGGCGCGCGAGCCAAGCGCCAGGATGAGATGGTCGAAGTCCAGCAACTTGCCGTCTGCAAGTTCGAGCCGCCTTTCATCAATCCGCGTGACGCGATGGCCCAGGCGCAGATCAATGCGATGCTGCTCGTAGAAAGCCTCAGCACGCAGGATTTGAGGCTGAGCGGCGTCGTCCTTGATGAAGGTCTTGGAGAGCGGCGGCTTGTGGTAGGGAAGATCGCGTTCCTCGCCGATCAGCATGACAGGCCCGTCATAGCCTTCCTCGCGCAATGATGCGGCGGCCTGGACCCCGCCATGGCCCGAACCGATGATCGCGACGCCTTTGGTCATGTAAAAATCTCCTGCCCAAAGGTAGACCGCCCGGCCCTCTGGCTCAAGACAGGTCGCGACCAGAGCCTTGCCACCCTTGCGTGGATTGATAGAGAAGCGACCGCAACTCCAGACATTTCCATGAACGCATATGCACCCACAGTGAGAACTCCCTGGCTCGACGAGGTTCGAGCGATGCTTTCGCTTGCCTGGCCGATGATCCTGACCAATCTGGCACAGGTGGCGATGACCGCCACCGACGTCGCTATCATCGGCCGACTTGGGCCTGATTCGCTGGCGGCCGGCGCGCTCGGTTCCAACCTCTATTTTGCCCCGCTGATCTTCGGTTTGGGGTTGGCCTACGCAACGGCACCGATGATGGCCGCCGAGCTCGGCCGTAACCGGCACTCGGTGCGCGACATCAGGCGCACGGTCCGTCAGGGGTTCTGGCTTTCGGCACTGATCTGCATTCCGATCTGGGTCCTGTTGTGGAATGGCGCTGCCATCCTGCGCGCCATGGGCCAGCAGCCGGACCTCGCCGAGCAGGCGGGAATCTACCTGCGCGGCCTGATGTGGGCGGTGCTGCCCTTCTACGGCTACATCGTGCTGCGCTCGTTTATCTCGGCGCTTGAAAGGCCGCTCTGGGCGTTGGCTATCATGGCGCTTTCGGTGCTGCTCAACGCACTGCTGAACTGGCTGCTGGTGTTCGGCCATTTCGGCTTTCCTGCGATGGGCATTTTCGGCTCCGGTGTCGCCACCAGCATCGCCACACTGTTCATGTTTATCGGGCTCGGTATCGTAGTTGTGATGGATCGCCAGTTCCGCCGCTATCGCCTGTTCGGCCGATGGTGGCGTGCGGACTGGCCACGCTTCTGGGCGCTGCTGAAACTCGGTGCACCGATTTCCGGCATTCTCGCGTTCGAGGTGACCGTGTTCAATGCGGCTGCGTTCCTGATGGGCTGGATAGGTGCCGCACAGCTTGCCGCCCATGCGATCGCGCTGCAGATCGCCTCGGTGTCCTTCATGGTTCCGCTGGGCATCGGCCAGGCAGTGACGGTTCGGGTCGGCCTCGCATTTGGCGCGGGCGACAGCGAAGCGGTCTCGCGGGCAGGCTGGACAGCCTATGTCATGGGTGTCTCGTTCATGGCGCTGGCCGCCCTGTTCTTCGTGCTGTTCCCGACCCTGCTGATCGGCATATTCATTGATCTGTCCGATCCTGCCAGCGCAGTGGTGGTTGGCCACGCGGTATCGTTCCTGGTGTTTGCCGCGATGTTCCAGATTGTCGATGGAGCACAGGCGGTTTCAGCGGGAATGTTGCGGGGATTGCAGGACACCAATGTGCCAATGCTCTATGCGGCCATCGGCTATTGGGGTATCGGGCTTCCGTTGGGGTATCTGCTGGCGTTCAGGTTCGGCTTTGGCGGTGAAGGCATCTGGATCGGCTTGGTGGCCGGGCTGGCGGCGGTCGCGGTGCTGCTCCTGTATCGCTGGCTCAAGCGCGACGCCTTGGCGTTGTTGGCGAAACCGGTAATGTGAGTTCAACGGCTGCTCTATAGCCGGGGAGAGGGATCGAATGGCTACAACAGACATCGCGCGCCGGGTCTATGACCACACGTGGAAGCTCGACCCGATCGTGCGCAGTCTGCTCGACACGGATTTCTACAAGCTGCTCATGCTGCAGATGATCTGGGGCATGCACTCCGACGTCGATGCAACCTTCTCGCTGATCAACCGCACGACCAAGGTAAAGCTTGCCGAGGAGATTGACGAGCAGGAGCTGCGCAACCAGCTCGACTATGCGCGCACGGTACGCTTCGGCAAGAAGGAGATGATCTGGCTGGCCGGTAACACGTTCTATGGCCGCAAGCAGATTTTCCAGCCGGAGTTTCTGGAGTGGCTGGCTGATTTCCGCCTGCCGGAATACGAGCTCAGCAAGAAGGACGGCCAGTATGAACTGACCTTCCACGGCAAGTGGATGTACACGACGATGTGGGAAATCCCCGCGCTGTCGATCATTTCAGAACTCAGGTCGCGCGCCGCCCTGAAGCAGTTCGGCCCGTTTGAGCTGGACATTCTCTACGCCCGCGCCAAGGCCAAGCTCTGGGAAAAGACCGAGCTTTTGAACCAGTTGCCGGAGCTGAAGATCTCAGACTTCGGCACGCGCCGCCGTCACAGCTTTATGTGGCAGCGCTGGTGTGTGCAGGCGTTGCAGGAAGGCATCGGCGAGGCATTTGCCGGCTCGAGCAACGTCAAGCTGGCGATGGACAATGATCTGGAAGCACTCGGCACCAACGCGCATGAGTTACCGATGGTCTATGCCGCGCTGACCGGCAGCGATGCAGACCTGCTGCAATCGCCCTACCATGTGCTTGAGGACTGGCAGAAATACTATGGTGGCAATTTGCTCATCGTGCTGCCTGACGCTTTCGGCACTGATGCCTTTCTGCGCGATGCGCCGGACTGGGTTGCCGGCTGGACCGGTTTTCGTCCTGACAGCCTGCCGCCGATCGAGGCAGGCGAGAAGATCATCGCCTTCTGGGAATCAAAGGGCGTCGACCCGAAGGAGAAACTCCTGATCTTCTCGGACGGACTTGATGTCGAGGCCATCGTCGAAGCCTACAAGCATTTTGAAGGACGTGTGCGCATGTCGTTCGGCTGGGGCACCAACCTGACCAACGATTTTACCGACTGCGCGCCCCGCCCGGCCCCCGGTCTGGCGTCGATCTCGCTGGTCTGCAAGGTCACCGAAGCGAACGGCAAACCGGTGGTGAAACTGTCCGACAATGTTGCCAAAGCAACCGGCGATCCGAAGGAGATCGAGCGCTACGTTCGCCTCTTTGGCAATGAGGGTCGGGGCAAGCAGGACGTCTGGGTGTGAGGGCTGGGCGACTTGCCTGCCTTACGGCTTCAGCGATAACCTTCGCGCCCGCCCACGCTCTCGCTCACGCTTCCGAGCGCGGCCATGTATTGCTGCTGCCGACGGGCTACTATCTCGCCGGCGGGGCGCTGGCGGTGGCTGCGAGCTTCCTCATCCTCGCTTTCGTGCGCCCTTCTCAATTGCAGGTGTATGCCGGCTCCCGGCTTTTGATCTGTCCGGCGCCAATGCGTGGACGCGGGCTGGTAAACTGGCTGGCATTTGCACTCTTCGGTCTGCTGATCGCGGCGGGTTTTCTTGGCAGCACTGACCCGCTGCACAACCCGCTGCCGACATTCTTCTGGACGCTGTTCTGGGTCGGACTGACCCTCGCACATGGCGTGTTCGGCAATTTGTGGACCTGGCTCAACCCCTGGCATGCGCCCTTCAGACTTCTGCGCGGTGAGCGGACTGCCCCCTTTCGGCTGCCCGCAATGCTTGCCATGTGGCCAGCAGTTGTGCTGCTGGTGGGCTTTGCATGGTTTGAGTTGATTGATCTCGCACCCGAGGATCCGCGACGGCTGGCGGCGATACTGACAGGCTATTGGACCCTGACCTTTGTCGGCTGTCTGCTGTTTGGCTATCGCGACTGGATGGAGCGTTGCGAATTTTTCTCGGTGTTCTTCGGCATGGTGTCGAAGTTCTCCATCCTCGACATTGAGGAACCCTCGAAGCTCGCACTCTGCTTTCCCGGCGCGCGACTGCTGCGCGCCAATCCGCTGCCCGCAAGCGGTGTGCTGTTCCTGCTGACTGCGCTGGCCTCCGTCTCCTTCGACGGCCTGTCGAAGACCTTCGCGTGGTTCAGCCTGATCGGCGTCAATCCGCTCGACTTTCCCGGACGCTCGGCGGTGGTGGGGGCAAATACCATTGGCCTTGTTGCAGTCGTTGCGGCCCTGAGCGCCGCCTTCATCATATGCGTCTTGCTGGGAGAACGACTGGTCGGCGCTTCCGGGTTTCGGGCTGCATCAGGATTGCTGATCTGGTCCATCGTGCCGATCTCGCTTGCCTATCACTTCTCGCACTACCTGACCGCTCTCATGGTCGACGGACAGTACGCCCTCATTGCGCTGTCCGACCCTTTCTCGCGCGGCTGGAAGCTGCTCGGCCTTACCGGGCGAGATGTTCAGGCTGGCGTGGTCATGGGCCACGATGCGGCATGGATGATCTGGAACGCGCAGGCCGCCGCCATTGTTGGCGGTCATGTGCTCGCGGTCATTGTGGCGCATATGCTGGCACTCAGGCTGTATGGCGCGGAGCGCAACGCCATGTTGAGCCAGATACCACTCGCCGCGCTGATGGTAGCCTATACGCTGTTCGGTCTCTGGCTGCTGTCCACACCATCGATTGGTTGAGGCAATTTCCGCATTAGCTGTGGACATATGCGTTGCAGCACCGCAATCTTGAGCTATGAAGCGTCGCAACCGGGCTGGCGCGGATCGCCGTTTCTTGAGGGTGTTTGCGATGACAAAGATTCTTCTGCCGAAAAAGCAAACCATCAGCCGCCGTTCGGCGTTGACCGGGCTTGCTGCGGGCGCTGCCGCGCTGGGCCTTGCTCCCGGCTTCGTGCGCTATGCGCAGGCGCAGAGTTCGGCCCCGATCAAGATCGGTTTCCAGGCGCACAAGACCGGCATCGGCGCTGCCTATGGCCGCTGGTATGAGCGCACGACAGCTGCGGCCATCAAGGCAATCAACGCTGCCGGCGGCATCAATGGCCGTCCCGTCGAGATCATCACCGAAGATGATGGCACCGACCCGAAGCGCGGCGCTGAAGTCGTTGGCAAGCTGGCGACACAGCACAATTGCGACGTCGTTTACGGCACGCTGTTCAGCCACGTTGTGGTGGCGTCTGCGCCAGTCGCCGGCGAGCTGAAGGTGCCCTACTTCGTGGTGTCCGAGGGCTATCACGTCGCGTCCGGCAAGATGAACCGCTGGTGCTTCCAGCCGGGCATCACCGATGTGCGCTCGCAGGTCACGTCGGTCGCGCCGTGGGTGTCCAACAATCTCGGCAAGAAGGTCACCATGATCTATCCGGACTATGCGTTCGGCCATGACCACCGCGACTATTTCGGCCCGGCTATCAAGGCCAATGGCGGCGAGGTGATCAAGCAGATCGCCATTCCGCCGACCGAGACCTCCTTCACCAAATACTTCCCGCAGATCCCGGCAGAGACTGAAGTGCTCTACCACGTGATGGTTGGCCCGGCCGTGCTGACCTTCGTCAAGGAGCTCGGCGAGTTCTACGGCTCCAACAAGCCGCAGTTGTTCGGCTTCATCGACTCGCTGGAAGCCGTCGATATGACCAGCCCCGGCCTCGAATTCCTCGACGGCTCGCATTTCTGGGAAGGCGCGCCACGCTACGCGCAGGCCAACGACACGCCGGCGATGAAGAACTACCGCGCGGCCGTCGGCATCGACGCCAATGGCGCGGCCATCGGCGACGCCAAGGACGTCTCCACCGCCGGCCACATGTTCGGCTGCTGGGAAACCCTCTACGTCATCAAGCAGGCGATGGAGGATTCCGGCTATCAAGGCCCTGCCGACCGCGCCAAGCTGGTCGAGGCGATGGAAGCCATCGAGGGTTTTGACGAAGGCGGCGCGCATCCGCAGGGCGACAAGATCTTCGACGGCAAGCTGCACCAGGTCTACGGCCACCAGAACATCTCGAAGCTCGAAGGCGGCAAGCTGAATGTGGTGCATCGCACCGAGATCAAGGACGGCTTCTACGAGGCCGAGGGCGACTACACGACCCAGCCGCTGTAGGCGACCACTCTTTCCGCTGGCGGCAAAGGTACTAACGAGGTATATACGTCGTTAGTACCTTTCATGAGGAGTTCGCCATGGCCAAGGAAGCCGTCTTCACCATGAAACTCGAGCCCGAATTGCGCGACGCCTTCATGGCGGCGGCAAAGAAGGAAGACCTTTCAGCTTCGCAACTCGCGCGTCGCGTTTTCCGTGAATACCTCGAAGCGACCGGCGAGCCTGATGAAGCCTACTGGGATTTCGTCCGGCGTAAGGTTGAACGTTCTCGACGTGATGTCGCGGAGGGTCGGGTATACACGAACGACGAAGTAAATGCTCACATGGAGCAGCTACTGGCCGACCTTGAGCGGAAAAGTGCTGAGGTCAAAACTTGAAGCTTCGATGGTCAGCAGAGGCCAGAACGAACCGCCGAGAGATCGTCTTGTTTATCGGCGAAGAGAACCTTTCTGCTGCCCGGAGAATGAACGCGCTATTCGTCTCGGCCGCCAATAGGTTGGAAGCACTTCCCTATCTTGGCCCACCCAGCAAGCTCAAAGGGTTCAGAGAGTTCGTTCTGCATCCAAGCTATCGGATGCTGTACGAAGTCACTGAATCGGAGCTGATTATCCACGCAATAATCCACACTTCCCGCCAATGGCCCCCAGAGCCGGAGGAACCCTGATGCCCTTCGGCGCGCATCTCCTGCTTGCGGCCCTCGAGGGCCTCGTCACATCAGCGGTGCTGGCGCTGACAGCGCTCGGCCTGCGCACGCCCGTAGACCTGGGCCTCAGGCTCGGC
>CAYZQP010000003.1:32734-38304 GCA_964480545.1 uncultured Mesorhizobium sp.
CGTCAGCGAGCCGTCCGTCATCCATGGCATACCCGGCACCAGATGCCCGACAAGGATTCTCACCGCGTCCATCGCGGGTACCGCGATCGTCCCCACGCTCACGGACAACACGAGCATCACCACCAGGAGCACCGACAACGACGGCACCAGGATCCGTACCGCCAGCGCGCCCCTTCGGCGGGGAACGTGCGCGGCAGCGTCGACGTCATGACCGGCCGCAGCCGAGAGGGAAACGGGCGGCTGCGGCGTTGTCGCAGCCGTCGAAATATCCGGCGTCATGCGTGTCGTCAACGTTGCGCATGGCGAATTCTTCATGCTCGGCGCAGTGCTGGCGTGGGGCATTGCGACTGGCTTTGCCGGCCAGCCCGCCATGGGGTTTGTGGCGGCTCTCATTGCCGCACCGATGATTGTCGGGGCCATCGCCTGGGTGTCGGATCGCGCCATCCTCCAGCGGCTCGGCTACAATCCCGAGGCGACCATCGTCGCCACCATCGGCCTGTCCTATCTGATCCAGCAGGCAGCGCTGAGCTGGTTCGGGCCGGAGGCGCGGGCCGTCAGCGCGCCGTTCAACATCCGCATTCAGCTGCCGTGGTTCGGCTATTCCGGCTACAAGCTGTTTGTCATCGCTGCGGCCATCGTGCTGCTTCTGCTGGTCTGGTATGTGCTGACCCGCACCCGCATCGGCCTGGTGATGCGCGCCACCCAGCTCGACCGTGAAATGGCGCAGGCCTTCGCAATCCCGGTCAACCGCGTCTATGCCGGCGTCTTCGCGCTTGGCGCGATGCTGGCGGCGATTGCCGCCGTGCTGATCCTGCCGATCCAGCAGGCGCACTACCTGATGGGACACGACCCGCTGCTGCTCTCGTTCATTGTCGTCATCATCGGCGGGCTCGGCTCGCTGCGCGGCACGGTGATCGCCGCCCTGATCATCGGGCTGACCGACGGCATCGTCTCGATGTTCTTCACGCCGACCCTGGCCAAGATGATCGCCACCGCAGCGGTTGCGATGGTGCTGGTGTTCCGCCCGCAGGGCCTGTTCGGGACGCCCGCGCGATGAGTTCACTGACCCGCCCGCTGATCCTGCATCTGGCTGTGATCGCAGCGCTCGCGGCGCTCGAGCTGATGCTGCCGGTCTATCATCAGGGGGTGTTCGCGCGCATCCTCGTGCTGGCCGTCTATGCGATGGGCTACAACCTTCTGTTCGGCTATACCGGGCTGCTCAGCCTGGGACACGCGATGTTCTTTTCTGCCGGGCTCTATGGCGCAGGGCTGACCGTCTATCACCTGGGATGGAGCGTGCCGCTGGCCTTTGGCGCGGGCCTCGGTTGCGGCCTCGTGCTGGTTCTCATCATTGGTCTGCTGGCGCTGCGCACATCAGGCGTTTCCTTCATGATCGTCACCATGATGTTCGCGCAGGTCTTCTATCTGGCGACGCTCTATTTCGGCCAGTACACGCGCGGCGACGAGGGCGTCACCCTGCCCTCCGCGACACGCATCATCCGCCTTGGCGACATGAGTTTCGACCTCACCAGTCCGGCCACACGCTACTATTTCGCTCTGATGCTGTTCTCGGTCGTGCTGTTGATCACGCTGGCAATCGTGCGCTCGCGTTTCGGGCGCGTGCTGGTGGCGATCCGGGAAAATGAAGAGCGCACCAAGCTGCTGGGCTACAACACCTTCGCCAACAAGCTCTCGGCGGTGATTGTTTCCGGCCTTATCGCTTCATCGGCCGGTGCGGCCTATGCGCTGCTGTTCGGTTATGTCGGCTCAACCTTCGCCACCGTGCAATACTCGATCCTGCCGCTGCTCTGGGTGTTGCTGGGCGGTCCCGCCACAACGCTCGGGCCGCTGCTCGGCACGATCCTGATGTATTACATGGTCGACTATTCCAGCGGCTTGCTGGCGCAGCGCTTCCCCGAGTGGAACTTCTCCTACCTCGGCGTTGTCGGCATAGCACTCATCGTGCTGGTGCTGTTTTTCCCGAAAGGCATCCTCGGCTTCATCCGGGATCGCTGGGTCAGGTGGCTGCCATGAATGCTGTTGTGCCCACCGTGAAACCGCTGCTCATCACCCGC
Organism: uncultured Mesorhizobium sp.; assembly: GCA_964480545.1. Taxonomy (GTDB): domain Bacteria; phylum Pseudomonadota; class Alphaproteobacteria; order Rhizobiales; family Rhizobiaceae; genus Mesorhizobium_G. The sequence continues at coordinate 34,810 of CAYZQP010000003.1, forward strand.
AATCTCAGCCGCGATTTCGGCGGCCTGAAAGCCGTCGACATGGTCGACTTCTCGGTTGAGGCAGGTGAGGTGCGCGCTTTGATCGGCCCGAATGGTGCCGGCAAGACGACGCTGGTCAGCCTGATCTGCGGGCGCATCGCACCGTCCTCCGGAATCATCGGTTTTGACCAGAAGAACATTACCCGCACGACCGCCTATGAGCGCGTGCGCCTTGGCATCGCCTACACGTTCCAGATCACCTCGATCTTTCCGAACCTTACGGCTTACGAGAATGTCGCGCTGCCGGCGCAGCGCACGCTGACTGATGGCCGCTCCAAAAAGGCCATCGACCACGCCATCATGGAAGCGCTGGAGCATGTCGGCATTGCCGACCGCGCGCAGACGCCTGCGGGTCAGCTGGCCTATGGCCATCAGCGCCTGCTGGAGGTTGCTATGGGGCTGGCGCTGAAGCCGCGGCTGCTGATCCTCGACGAGCCGACGCAGGGGCTGTCCGACGCGGAGATCAAGAACTTCGTCACGCTGATGCAGGAGATCCGCAAGGAAGCAACGATCCTGATGATCGAGCACAATATGAACGTGGTGATGAAGCTCGCCGACAAGATCACTGTGATGGAAATGGGCAAGATCATCGCCGAGGGTTCGCCGCGCTCAATCCGCAACAACAAGCGGGTGCAGGAAGCCTATCTCGGCAAGACGGAGGACGCATGAGCGATCTTCTGACCATTGCTGGACTGAACTGCTTCTATGGCGAAACGCAGGTGCTGTTCGGGCTTGATCTGACACTACGCCAGGGCGAGGTACACTGCCTGCTCGGGCGCAATGGCGCTGGCAAGACCACGACACTGAAGGCGATCATGGGGCTGGTCCCGGCCGCGAAAGGTTCGATCAAACTGGGCGATGTTGAGTTGACCGGACTCCCCGCCGAAAAGGTGCCGCTGGCAGGGGTCGCCTATGTGCCGCAGGGCCGGCGTCTGTTTGGCGAATTGTCGGTGGCCGAGAATATCGAGATCGGCCTGATGGCGCGCGGCAAGGGCAATGACACGCGTGAAAGCGTGCTGGAGCTTTTTCCGCTGCTGCGCCAGCGCCTCAAGCAGCGCTCATCGACCCTGTCCGGCGGCGAGCAGCAGATGCTGGCGATGGCGCGCGCGCTATGCCTCGAGCCCGACGTGCTTCTGCTGGACGAGCCGACCGAGGGCCTGATGCCCTCGATGATCGCCAAGATACGGGAGACCGTGATTGCGCTGCGCACGCGCGGCGTCTCGACCATTCTGGTGGAGCAGCGCGTTGATGCCGTGCTCCCCGTGGCCGACCTTGTCACCTTCATCGAGCACGGCCGCGCTGCGGCCACCGTCAGTGTCGAGGAGCTTCGGGAGAAGCCACGGCTCATCCGCAAGTATGTCGGCGTCGGCTGATCGCACGTGCCGGCCGTTGCCCGACAGGCCAACCAGAGCTTCAGTTTTGCTTTGGTGACGCTACCGACGCACGATTTATCAGCTCGACTGGCCAGACCTCGCCTTTGAGCTCACGTTCAGCGCCGGATAACCGCGCTTCAAGACGTTGTGCGATGCGTGCGCCCGCCGAGCGGATAGAGGATTGTGTCGTCGTGAGAGCGGTCGGAAAGTTCTCGGGCCGGAGCCAGGGGAATACGTCGTCATGCGAGATCAGCGAGAGATCCTCCGGCACCGTGCGGCCCGAATCCTGCGCTGCGCGCAGCACACCAAGTGACATGATCAGGCTCGAGCAGATGATCGCGGTCGGCGGTTCAGGCAGGCCGAGCAGGCTGCGTGTAGCGTCGTAGCCGCGCTCCTCGATCATCGGTAGCGAATGGACCATATCATCGGGCAGGCTCAGACCGGCCTCAGCCAGCGCCCGGCGCACGCCGTTTTCGCGATGGACTGCGTAGGTCTTGATGATCTCGCCATTGATCAGCGCAATGCGCCTATGCCCCATCTCTATGAGCAACCTGGCCGCGTCAAAAAAGGCTCCCTCATTGTCAATATCCAGGAAAGGGTAGTCGAAGCCCATCCCGTCGCTGCGCCCATGCACGATGTAGGGCAGGCCGAGTTCGTTGAGCAGGCGGATGCGGCTGTCATTGAGGCGAGGTGAGGAGACATAGAGCGCATCGACGTGACGGCTTGCGACGATGCGGCGGTAGGTCGTTTCCTCATCCTCGGCGTCAGCGGGCGATATCACGAGATCGAGCCCGTGCGAACGCGCATAATCCCCCATGCCTGACAGGAACTCGACGAAATGTGGGTCGATGTCGACTGATTTACCCGTCGGCAACACGTAGCCGATCATCCCCGACTTGCCCGTCGCAAGACGCCGTGCGCTGGGATTTGGCCTGTAACCGTGCCGGCGGGCAGCGTCAGCGACTCTCCTGCGCGTATCCTCGTTGACCTCAGGGTAACCGTTGAGCGCGCGGCTCACCGTGGTCTGGGACAACTCCAGCATTCGCGCGAGTTGTTTCAGGTTCATACTCTTTCCCCCTAATCGATTTGATATGGACCGCTGATGTCCAGGTCAAGTGCGACGAAGGATCGGCTGAAATCCTGGTCTGCGGCTCCAGTGCGCGCAATTTCCACTTGACATAAAAACCGACCTGCTGTCTGGATAGGGAAATCCAAAGCGCTTTGGATTTTCTGCCTGCACGCCGTTGCACACTGCGCAACCTTGATGCAGTCTGGAGTCAGCGCTTGCCGGAACCGAGGTGGAGGCCTCACCGGCGGGATACACTGGGAGGAGTACCATGAAGAAGAATTTTAAGCTCGGCGTAGCCGCATTCGTGCTGGCTGGCGCCTTGTCTGCACCTGCATCCGCCGAGTTGAAGTTTGCGCCAGGGTCTGACGCCAAGTTCAACTGGGCAAACTTCGAAGAATTGAAGAAGGTCGACCTCAAGGGCGAGACGCTGACCGTGTTCGGTCCGTGGCGCGGCCCGGACGAGGCGCTATTCCAGTCGATCCTTGAGTATTTCCGCGAGGCGACCGGCGCGGATGTGAAATATTCGTCATCCGAGAATTATGAGCAGCAGATCGTCATCGACACGCAGGCCGGCAGCCCGCCCAACATCGCGATCCTGCCGCAGCCCGGCCTGATCCAGGATCTGGCCTCCAAGGGCCTGCTGACGGCTCTGGATGATGCGACCGCAACATACGTGAAGGACAATTACGGTGCAGGCGACTCCTGGGTCAGCCTCGGCACCTACAAGGACAAGGACGGCGCGTCCAAGTTCTTCGCCTTCCCCTACAAGGCCGATCTGAAATCGCTGGTCTGGTACTCGCCCGAGAATTTCGAGGAGAATGACTACAAGGTTCCCGAGACCTGGGAAGACATGATGAAACTGTCTGACCAGATCATCGCCGATGGCGGCGTGCCATGGTGCATTGGTCTGGGCTCTGGCGGTGCGACCGGCTGGCCGGCCACCGACTGGGTCGAAGACATCATGCTGCGCACGGTGAAGCCTGAAGTCTATGACCAATGGACGAAGAACGAGAT
>CAYZQP010000003.1:38314-39827 GCA_964480545.1 uncultured Mesorhizobium sp.
GGTCGTCAATGCGCTGACCATTTTCAACGGCATCGTTTCCAACCCGAAGATGGTGGACGGTGGAACTGCTGCGGTGGCCGCGACCGACTTCCGCGATAGCCCGAAGGGTCTCTTCACCGTGCCGCCGAAATGCTACATGCATCGTCAGGCCTCGTTCATCCCGTCCTTCTTCGGCGACAATGTGAAGCTCGGTGAAGACGCCGACTTCTTCTACCTGCCGCCGATGGCCGCGCATGCCGATCTCGGCAAGCCGGTTCTGGGTGGTGGTACGCTGGCGCTGATCACCAAGGACTCCAAGGCGTCGCGCGCCTTCATCGAGTTCCTGAAGATGCCGCTGGCACATGAGCTGTGGATGGCGCAGTCGGGCTTCCTGACCCCGCTGAAGACGGCAAAGCCCGAAGCCTATGCCGATGACATCCTGCGCCGCGAAGGTGAGATCCTGGTGAATGCCACGACCTTCCGCTTCGACGGTTCGGACCTGATGCCCGGCAAGATTGGTGCAGGTGCCTTCTGGACCGGCATGGTCGACCTCGTCGGTGGCAAGGCACCGGAAGCGGTGGCCACCGACGTGCAGAAGGCCTGGGACGGCCTGAAGTAAGGCCGCGCGGGAGTTTCCCGCTCAACCGACGAACTCCGGTCCGGGCCGACAGGCCCGGGCATGCCTTAACACTCGGGCCGGTCAGGCAAATCGAGATCGGCGCGTTGCATCTGCGAGGGGAGCGCGATGGCACAGATATTATCCGCATTGATGGTGATCGTGATCGGGGTGGGCGGCTGCGTCGCCTACTTCTGGTGCGCGAACAAAATGGTCGACGTGATTTTTCCGGCGCGCGGTGTTTCCGGCGCGACGGCTGTCGACAATCTGCGCCGGCAGGGCCTGATCAGGCCCTGGCTGTTCATTGGTCCGGCGCTGCTGATCCTGACCTTCTACCTGATCTACCCGGTCATCTCGACCTTCATCACCTCGTTCCAGAACAGTGCGGGCGAGGGCTTTGTCGGACTGGCCAACTATCAGTGGGCCTTCGGGGACGCGCAGTTCCGCAACTCGATTTTCAACAACCTGCTGTGGTTGCTGGTGGTTCCCGCAGCCTGCACCTTCTTCGGCCTCGTGATTGCGGTTCTCACCGACAAGATCTGGTGGGGCACCATTGCAAAGTCGCTGATCTTCCTGCCGCTTGCGATCTCCTTCGTCGGTGCCTCGGTCATCTGGAAATTCGTCTACGAGTATAAGGGCGACGGCCAGGTGCAGATCGGCCTGCTCAACGCTATTGTGCAATGGTTCGGTGGCGCGCCACAGGTGTGGATTTCCATGCCCTTCTGGAACAATTTCTTCCTGATGATCATCCTGATCTGGATCCAGACCGGCTTTGCCATGGTCATCCTCTCCGCCGCCCTGCGCGGCGTGCCAGAGGAGACGCTGGAGGCGGCGCGCATCGATGGCGCCAACGGCTTCCGCATCTTCTTCGACATCATGATCCCGCAGGTCTGGGGCACCATCGTCGTCGTCTGGACC
>CAYZQP010000004.1:0-10980 GCA_964480545.1 uncultured Mesorhizobium sp.
AAGGCGTCGTGCAGCTTTTCCAGCCGGACGATGGCTCGCCGGCGATCGTCGGCGTGGTTGGCGCACTGCAGCTGGACGTGCTGAAGGAGCGGCTCAACGTCGAATACACGCTGCCGGTGGATTTCGAGATGTCGCGCTTTTCGGTGTGCCGCTGGATTGCGGCGGACGAACGCGCAGAGCTCGATCGCTTCATCGACGCGCATCGCGGCGACATCGCCCGCGACCTCGACGGCGACCCGGTATTCCTGGCGCAGCACACATTTGGCCTGAACTACGAGATGGAGCGCTGGAAGGCGATCCGCTTCACCGACGTGAAGGATTACCAGGTGCGCGACGCCGCCTGATCAGCGGTATTCACCCGCGACACAACTCTGCCCGCCATCAACGGGCAGGCATACGCCGGTAATAAACTTCGCCTCATCCGAGGCCAGGAAAACGGCGGCGGCAGCGATGTCCCACGCCGTGCCCATCTTGCCCATCGGCACCATTTCGTTGCGCGCGCCCACCATCTCGTCGACTGTCTGATACTGCCCGGAAATCTGCTTGTAGATGAGTGGCGTGTCGATCAATCCGGGCACGACGCAATTGGCCCGGATACCCTGCCGCGCGTACTGCATAGCAAGCGCTACCGTCGCCTGGTTCACCGCTGCCTTGGTCGCGTAATAGGCGAAGAACGGATAGCCGACATAGCGGATAGAGGCTATGGACGAGATGTTTATGATCGCCCCGCCACCGGCTTGGAGCATGACGGGGATCACTGCCTTGGTGGTGCGGTAAACCGATCCGAGATTGAGCTCCAGCGCGGCGTGGAAGCGGGTTTCATCCAGCTCCACCGGGCCGCCCATATGGGTGACGCCAACGTTGTTGTGGAGGATGCTAATCGAGCCGAAAGCGTCGGCCGTCGCAGCCACGCACCGGTCGATCGAGTCCTGACTGGTGACATCGGCGGCAATTGCGATTGCACGGTAGCCCTCGGCCTCGATGATGGCAGCTGTTTCCTCGGCTGCTACCTTGTCGATGTCCACGCAAGCGACGGCCGCGCCCTCGCGCGCATAGGCGACAGCCGCCGCCTTGCCATTGCCCCAGCCGGGGCCAGAGGAGCCCGCACCAAAGACAATCGCGGTTCTGCCAATGAGCCTGTCTGCCATATCAACTCCGGGACGAGGTCGGGGCGACCGAAGCCGCCCCGCCTATCAAGTTTCTGCGAAAGCGTGATCAGCCGAGGCTGGCGCCAACGGCCTTCTCGAGAATGGCCCAGGCCTCGTCGCCATACTTGCTCTTCCATTCGGCGTAGAAGCCGGCTGCCTTCAGCTTCTCCCGGAAGGAGGCCGGGTCGGGCGAATTGAATTTCATGCCCTTGGACTGCAGCGATTCTGCGACCGTGCTGTTGAGCTTCTCGACATCAGCGCGCTGCAATACAGCGTGGTCATTGAAGTTCTTCGCCACAATGGCACGCACGTCTTCCGGCATGCGCTCCCATGCGCGCTTGTTGGCGAGCATCCAGAAACCGTCCCACATGTGGTTGGTCATCGAGCAGAACTGCTGAACCTCGTAGAGCTTCGAGGTCTCGATGATGGCCAGCGGGTTTTCCTGACCGTCAACGATCTTCGTCTGCAATGCCGAATAGACTTCGGCGAAGTTGATGCTGGCCGGTGCGGACTCGAAAGCCGTGAACATCGACGTCCAGAGCGGCGACACCGGCACGCGAATCTTGAAGCCCTTCAGGTCGTCTGCCGTCTCGATCGCCTTGACCGAGCTGGTCACCTGGCGGAAGCCGTTATCCCAGATCTTGTCCATGACGACGAGGTTGGACTTCTCGATCTCGCCGCGCACATAAGCGCCGAGGTCGCCGTCCATCGCTGCCCACACGGCCTGATAGTTCGGGAAGGCGAAGCCAATGCCTGACACCGAGGCGTTGGCGACCAGCGTCGACAGGATCAGCGGCGACAGCGTGAAGAACTCTACGCCGCCGGAGCGGACCTGGCTCAGCATGTCGGTGTCTGCACCAAGCTGGTTCGACGGGAAGACCTGAATGGCAACCCGGCCGCCAGTCTCCTCGCGGATATTGTTGACCGCCTCGGTGGCGCGGAGGTTCAGCGGGTGCGTTGCAGCGAGGTTGTTGGCGTATTTGTAGTTGAACTCGGCAGTCTGCGCTCCGGCATAGCGAATAGTGCTGACCAGTGGCAGCGAGGCGGCTGCCCCGACCAGCATTGTGCGTCTTGATATGTTCATGCTCGTATTTCCTCCCAGGATGTTGTCAGAGATAGGCGATGGAGAGCGCCGGGATTGCGGCGATCAGCAGAAGGCCGACAAGCAGGGCACCAAGGTAGGGCCAGATCGCGCCCATCGCTTCGTCAGGCGAGACATTGCCGATCTTGCAGGCGATGTAGAAGCCGATGCCGATTGGTGGCGCCATCAGGCCGATATTCATGGCGGTGACCACCACCATGGAATAGTGCACATCGTTGATGCCCATGCGCGCGGCGATGGGAAACATGATCGGCGCCATCAGCACGATGGCAGGCAGCCCTTCCAGCACGCAGCCGAGAATGATGAAGACGATGATCGTCACCAGCATGTAGGTGAACCAGCCGCCCGGAAGCCCCGTCATGTAGGTGGCAAGCTGGTTGGCGAAACCTGTCTGCGTCAGCGCCCAGGCCATGGCGGATGCAAAGCCGAGGATGAGCAGGATTGCCCCCGAAAGGGCGGCAGTTTCGACCAGCATCGAGTACATTTTCGACAGGCTGATGCCGCCATAAAGCGTGATACCGATGATCATCGCGTAGACCACGGCAATGGTGGAGACCTCGGTGGCCGTAGCGATGCCGCCACCGACCACCCAGCGGATCAGAAAGGGCAGCACCAGCGCCGGAGCTGCAATCAGCGCAGCAGCTTTCACAACAGAGAGCGGCGCACGTTTCACACCGTCCATGCTTTCGTGGCGCGCCTTGAAGCGGGCCAGCACGGCAAGCGTCAGAAGCAGCACAAAGGCGATGACGAACCCCGACGTGAAGAGTGCTGCAATAGAGACCCCGGCGACCGAGCCGAGCACGATCAGCACAATCGAGGGCGGCACGGTGTCGGCCATCGCGGCACCGGTGGCGAGCAGCGCAATCATCTCCTTCGGCTTGTGGCCGCGGCGCTTCATCTCCGGAAACAGCGCCGGCGCAACCGTCGCCATGTCCGAGACCTTCGAGCCAGAAATGCCGGAGACAAGAAACATCGAGCCGAGCAACACATAGGACATGCCGGCGCGCACATGGCCGAACATCGAGGCCAGCAGATCGACGATCGCCTTGCCCATGCCGGTGGCGTCGAGAATGCAACCAAGCAGTACGAAGATTGGCACCGAGAGCAGGATCAGGCTCGACATCCCCTCATCGATGCGCCCGACCAGAACCATCGGCGGCACGTAGGTGGAAAACAGGATGAAGCCGAGTGTTCCGAAGCCGAAGCAGAAAGCGATCGGCACACCCAGTGCCAGGCAAATGGCAACGATCATCACAAGGAAGATCAGGATGTTCAGATAGCCGAGCGTCATCAACACAGGCGAGGCCAGCCACAGGATTGCGCCGAAGCCCGCAACAAGACCGGCCGACAGCACGATATCGCGCAGTGTAGAGGTGCGGATGATCAGGCTGATCGCAACAGCAAACATCAGCAGCAACCCGACAATCAGTGCCGAGGTGCGCCAGCTCAGCGGGATGTTCAGTGCTGCCGAAGTGACAAAAGATTCCTCAACCACATATTCATATGCGGGATAGAGCAGCACCAGGATCACTGTTGCCATGATGGTAAGTGCCAGTGTGTCGACCAGCGATCGAAGGCGCTCGGGAAACATTTTGAGAAACAGTGTCAGGCGCAGATGCTCGTTGCGGTCCACAGCAATGGCCGAGCCCAGCATAGCAAGCCACAGGAAGGAAATGGACGCCGCCTCGTCAATCCAGATGATCGGCAGAGACAGCACGTAGCGGGAGAACACGCCGGTCAGCAGCAGGGCAATGACGACCACCAGCAGCGCCGCTGCCAGCGCTTCCACCGGCTTCATCCAGCGCGAGCCCGGACGGGCGTCGATTACCTCCGACACCGTGTCGACGCCAATGGCGTCGTCCGACGCGACGTTCATGCGGTCTCCTCCCCACGTGACGTATTCCGGTCACGTGGACCGGCTCTTCCACCTTTATGCGGGACATAAGCTGCACGCCAGAGGATTCGAAGCGCGGTACTCGATCTGGCCGCGGTGATACCCAAATGGAAACTTTCGCGATATAGACCGCGCCGACGAACTATGAACGGCCATGGCTTCCAATCAGAATCACCTCGTCGACAGCGACGCATTACGTCAGGCACTGGACGCAGCAGCATCAGCTCCTGATGCACGCGCCAGTATTCTGCGCATTCTGAAGGAGGCTTTGCGTGCCGGGCGCGCTGAGGCAGAGGCGGGCCTCATGCAAGACAATGATGGGTCGCGTTGTGCGCGGCGGCTCAGTCATATGGTCGACGAACTGATCCGTGTGATCCATGATTTCGCGGCAGGCCATGTGATCAAGGTGGCCACCTCGGAGCGCAGTGCGGTTGTTGCCGTTGGCGGCTATGGGCGCGGACTGCTTGCGCCAGGTTCTGATATCGACCTGCTTTTTATCCTTCCTTCCCGGCAAACACCGGCAGGCGCCCAGCTGGTCGAGTATCTTCTGTACATGCTGTGGGATCTCGGCCTGAAGGTCGGCCACGCCACAAGAACTATCGACGAGTGTGTCCGTCTGTCGTTGTCGGATACGACGATCCGGACATCGGTGCTGGAAGCGCGCTTGCTGTGGGGCGACAAGCACCTCTTTGACGATCTCGTGAGGCGCTTCGATCATGAAGTGGTGCGCAACACTGGCCCGGAATATGTGCAGGCCAAGCTCGCCGAGCGTGACGAACGGCATCGAAAGGGTGGCGAAAGCCGCTATCTGGTTGAGCCCAATGTGAAGGACGGCAAGGGTGGCCTGCGCGACCTGCACACACTCTACTGGATAGGCAAATACTTCTATCGTGTTCGGACAGCAGAAGAGCTGGTGGGTAAAGGGGTATTCACGCGCAAGGAGTATCTGGAATTCCGCAAGTCAGAGGATTTCCTGTGGGCCGTGCGCTGCCACCTGCATTTCCTTGCCGGCAAGCCGGAGGAGCGGTTACATTTTGACCTGCAGCCGGAGATCGCGCGGCGACTTGGCTATACCGACCACCCCGGCCTGTCGGCGGTCGAGCGGTTCATGAAGCACTACTTCCTGGTCGCCAAGAATGTCGGCGATCTGACCCGCATCTTCTGTGCCGCGCTGGAGGAAGAGCAGGCCAAGCAGGCGCCGGGACTGAACCGGCTGTTTGCCAGTTTTTCCCGACGCAAGCGCAAGCTTGCCGGCACCAGCGATTTCATCGTCGACAATCACCGGATCAATATCGCCGACGACAAGGTGTTCGAACGCGACCCGGTCAACTTGCTGCGGCTGTTCTGGTTCGCCGACAAGCACGGCCTGGAGTTTCACCCGGATGCCCTGAAGCTGTTGACACGGTCGCTCGGCCTTGTCGACACGTCACTCCGGCGCAATCCCGAGGCGAACCAGCTTTTCCTGGATGTCCTCACCTCGGACCGCAATCCGGAGCTCAATCTCAGGCGCATGAACGAGGCCGGGCTGCTCGGCAAACTCATCCCGGACTTCGGCAAGATCGTCGCGATGATGCAGTTCTCAATGTATCATCACTACACGGTGGACGAGCATCTGCTGCGTTGCATCGGCGTGTTGGCGGAGCTGGAGCATGGCGAGTCCGCGTCGATTCATCCATTGTCGCACAAGCTCATGCCGGAGCTCAGGCGCTACCGCGAGGCACTTTACGTTGCTGTGCTGTTGCATGACATCGCCAAAGGTCGGCCCGAGGACCATTCGATCGGGGGCGCGCGCATTGCGAGGCGCATTGGGCCGCATATTGGCCTCTCGGCTGCTGATACCGACCTCGTGGCATGGCTGGTCGAACAACACCTGCTGATGTCGATGACGGCCCAGACACGGGACCTGAACGACCGCAAGACGATCCAGGATTTCGCCGACATTGTGCAGTCCGTGGATAGGCTCCGGCTACTGCTGGTGCTGACGGTATGTGACATACGCGGCGTCGGTCCAGGTGTGTGGAACGGCTGGAAGGGGCAGTTGCTGCGGACGCTCTACTACGAGACCGAACTGATGCTGACCGGCGGCTTCTCGGAAGTCTCTCGCGCCGAGCGGACACTGGCCTCACGCGACAGGCTGGCCGCGGCCCTGTCAGAATGGCCCGGCAGTTCCGGCGTGCAGTATGTCAGTCTGCACTATGAGAACTATTTGCTGACCGTAGATCTTCCAGACCAACTGAGACATGCCGAGTTTGTGCGCGCTGCCGATGCGGCGGAGCGCAAGGTCGCAACCATGGTGCGCACGCACCAGTTTGAGGGCATCACCGAGATCACCGTGCTGGCGCAGGACCATCCGCGCCTGCTCTCGGTGATCACCGGCGCCTGCGCAGCCGCCGGCGCAAACATCGTCGATGCGCAGATATTCACGACGTCGGACGGTCGCGCACTTGATACGATCCTGATCAGCCGTGAATTCGAACGCGACGACGACGAGACGCGACGGGGGCAGCGGGTAGGGCAACTGATCGAGGAGGCGCTTGAGGGCAAGAGCTGGCTGCCAGACATTATCGAGAAAAGGGCCAGATCGAGACGCAGCAATCGCGCCTTTGTGATCGAGCCGCGCGTCGAGATTCGCAACACGCTGTCGAACAGGTTCTCGGTCATCGAGGTCGAGGGTCTGGATCGGCCCGGGTTGTTGTCGGAGATCACGCGGGCGTTGAGCGACCTTTCGCTCGATATCGCCTCGGCGCATATCACAACCTTTGGCGAGAAGATTATTGATACGTTCTATGTAACAGATCTCACCGGCTCAAAAATCGAAAACCCCGCGCGTCAAGCTGCTATTCAAACCCACCTGGTCGCACTGTTTGATGCCAGGAAGCCCACCAGAAAGGCGCAGGCGGCTGAATGAGCCTGATCCAGAAATTCGCAACCGTCGCTTCGGGTACGCTGGTCAGCCGGCTGCTGGGCTTCACGCGCGAAATGATGATGGCGGCAGCGTTGGGTACAGGGCCTATCGCCGACGCGTTCAATGCCGCCTTCATGCTGCCGAACACCTTCCGCCGCCTCTTTGCCGAGGGCGCCTTCAACACCGCCTTCGTGCCGCTTTTCGCCAAGGAGATCGAGGCCAACGGCATTGACGGCGCAAAGAAGTTTTCCAGCGAGGTTTTTGGCGTTCTGTTTTCGGTACTTCTGGTCCTGACCATAGCCATGGAGCTTTCCATGCCGTTCCTGGTCGCCACCATCGTGGCGCCGGGCTTCACCAGCGACCCGGAGAAGTTTGCGGTCACGACATCGCTGGCGACCATCATGTTCCCGTATCTGGTTTGTATGTCGCTGACGGCGATGATGAGTGGTATGCTGAATTCGCTGCGGCGCTATTTCGCTGCCGCCGTGGCACCGGTCTTCCTCAACATCATTCTGATCGGTGTGCTGTACTGGGCCTGGCTTCGTGGTCTGGATGAGCAAAGTATCGGCTTTGCCCTGGCCTGGGGTGTACTGGCTTCCGGTGTCGTCCAGCTTGCCATTGTCTGGTTTGCGGTGCGCCATGCCGGCGTCACTATCGGGTTCCGTCGCCCCAGATTGACCCCGAATGTGAAGCGTCTGCTGTGGCTGGCACTTCCGGCAGCGGTAACCGGCGGCATCACGCAGATCAACCAGCTGATCGGCACGGCAATCGCCTCGACGCAGGCCAGCGCAGTCTCGTCGCTGGCCTATGCGGATCGCATTTATCAATTGCCGCTCGGGGTTGTCGGCATCGCCGTCGGGATCGTGTTGCTGCCCGAACTCGCCCGCGCGCTGAAGGCTGGAAATCAGGTCGAGGCTGATGGGCTGCAGAACCGCTCGGTCGAGTTTTCGCTGTTCCTGACACTTCCTGGTGCCGCCGCATTGCTGGTGCTCTCCGAGCCGATTGTTCGCGTCCTCTATGAGCGCGGTGCGTTCGCCGAGACAGGCGCCACGCCGGTTGTGGCGTCGATCCTGGCGATTTTTGCGCTGGGATTGCCCGCTTTCGTCCTCATCAAGGCATTTACGCCGGGCTATTTCGCGCGCGAGGACACGCGCACGCCAATGATCTTCGCGGCAATCTCCGTCGCGATCAATATCGCAACCGCGCTGCTGGTGTTCCCGTCGATGGGCGCGCCGGGTATTGCTGTAGCGTCTGCAGTGGCGGGCTGGGTGAACGCGGCAATGCTGTTTGCCGTGCTGGCAATGCGCGGGCATTGGGGCAAGGATATCGGCCTGTTAACGCGCATTCCGCGCGTGATGCTGGCCTCTGCGGTAATGGCCGGAGCGTTGTGGTACGGCGAACAGTTGCTTGCGGCAGAGCTGGCCGCAGGCTCACCGGTATGGACACAGGCCGCCGCCCTGGCGCTGCTCTGCGCCGGTGGCGGGCTGGTGTATTTCGTCGTGGTGTTTGCTATCGGCGGCGCGAGCCTGTCGATGATGCGTCGCAACATGCGACGGTCTGCTGGCCAATAGAGCGGGGTGCCCGCCGGCACGCCGCTCCCTGGTCAGGCAACAGGATCAGGCGACAGCGCCATTGATCCAGTGCGACAATGCCGTTTTTGGCAGCGCGCCAACCTTGATGTCAGTAACCTCGCCACCCTTGAAGACAAGCAGGGTCGGGATCGAGCGAACACCGAACTGGGTTGCCAGTTCCTGGTTCTCGTCAATGTTCAGCTTGGCAATCTTCACCTTGCCGCCGAGTTCGTTGGCGATTTCCTCGAGCGACGGGCCGATCATCTTGCAGGGACCACACCACTCGGCCCAGAAATCAACGACGACAGGCTCCTTTGATTCAAGCACATCGGACTGGAAGTTGGATGTATCGACTTTGACCGTAGCCATGGACAATTCCTTTCAGGACTAAACGTGTACACTATGTGGGGATCGGCCAGTGCTGGCACAAGTGATTACCCTGTCACGCCTGCGCGAGTCGGGCAAGGTCTGTGAACCGGCATCAGCCGAAGTTGATGGCGGTTGCGAAAAGTCTGCACGCCAGCAGCGGACCTCTGGCAGTTGTGCGCCCGAATGCCCATTTGGGTTGAGGCACTTTAGGGGCATTGCCTCTTCTGATTTTCACTCGAATCTGCGATTCCTGTCCGATGTTTGGCCTTTTCAATCGCGCACCGCGCAAGCCGGCTCAGCCTGTAGAGCGTGAGCACCATGTCGCCGGGCGTACCTTGCCGCTGCGCATTGTCGAGAACGAGCGCGCGCGCCGTCTGACCTTGCGTATTGATGCTGGCGGGCGAGGCCTGCGCATTACCATACCGCCAGGCGTCAGCCGCACCGAGGTGGATCGCTTCCTGTTCCGTCACCAGGGCTGGCTGGAGCAGCGGCTGGCCAAAGTGCCGGATCGGCCGCAGGTGCGCCCGGGGATCAAGATTCCTGTCCGCGGCGTGCCGCACGAGATTGTGCACGAGCCCGCGACCCGCGGCACTGTACGCACCGAGGCCGGTGAAAGCGGTCCGTTGCTGATCGTTGCCGGCGATCGAAGGCATCTGGCGCGTCGGGTGGCAGATTATCTCAAGAAGGAGGCACGGCGTGAGATCGAGCCGCTGGTGGCGAAGCATTCTGCAATCGTCGGCCGCAAGGCCAAGCGCATAAGCTACAAGGACACCTCGAGCCGTTGGGGGTCCTGCGCGGCCGATGGCAGCCTGTCTTTCTCCTGGCGCATCATGATGGCGCCGCCACCGGTTATCAATTACCTCGTCGCGCATGAGGTGGCGCATCTGAAGGAGATGAACCACGCTCCGAAATTCTGGAAGCTCTGCACGGAACTCTGCCCGGACACCGAACGCTGTAAGGCCTGGCTGAAACGCAATGGTGGCGCGCTGCAGGCCATCATGTTCGAGGCTGAATAGACGTCCGCTCCCTTACGTTGGGGCGGATGTTCTACCGGAACCCGACAGCCTGTCCGCTGCGGTCGCTGTCGAAGGCTCCGTCGATGAGCTTCTGCATTTCGGCGGTACGGCGGAAGGATGGGTCGCCATTCTTGCCCGAGCGGATCGCTGCGATGAAGCGCGCGGCATTGCGCGGCGTTTCCGGTGTCTCGATCTTCCGCCAGCGCGCCTTGTCGATATCCTTGCCGAAGCAGCCCTTCAGCGACGAGTCTGTGCCGTTGGTCTCGACCTTCAGCGCGCCTTCCGTGCCGTGCAGATGCAGCGACAGATCGTTCGTGTAGCCGGTGGCAAAGCGCGTCGCCAGCACTGTGCCAAGCGCACCCTTGCCGAAGCGCGCCATCATGGTGACGCTGTCATTGGCGTCGAGCAGGTACTCGCCGATGCGGTCGCCCTCGGCCTTGGGGAAAGTCACGAGATTGGCCCTGAGATCGACGATCTCGTCGCCCGCGCCATAGGTGGCGAAGTCCAGGATGTGCACGCCGACATCGCCGAGCACGCCGGTAGAGCCATGCTGTGACGACAGCCGCCACAGCCAGGTTGGCTCGGTCGCCCAGTCGCCCCAGGCTTTGGAGACAAGCCAGCTCTGGCGATAGGCGGCCTCGACATGGCGCAGCTTGCCGAGCTTGCCGGCCAGCACCAGTTCGCGCGCTTTCTGGATCGCCGGCGAATTGCGATAAGTCAGGTTGACCATGTTGATCAGCCCGGCGCGCTCGGCGGCTTCCGTCATCTCCAGCGCGTCAGGGTAGCTCGGGGCCAGCGGCTTCTCACAGAACACGTGTTTGCCCGCCGCAATCAGTTGCAGCGTGGTCGCTTTGTGCACGCCATCCGGTGTCGCGTTGATTGCAGCGTCGAACTTGCCCCAGGCAAGCGCTTCCTCAAGGCTGGCGAAGGCGTGGCCGATCTGGAGCCGTTCGAGGCACGGGATTTTGCGCGGGC
>CAYZQP010000004.1:10990-15357 GCA_964480545.1 uncultured Mesorhizobium sp.
TGGCATAGGCTTCGGCGCGGCCCGGCAGCGCGTCTGCGCAGGCGACGATCTCGGCACCGTCGACCTTGCCGAACTCGGCCAGATGCTGCTTTGCGATGCCGCCGGTGCCCAGCAGCAGGATGCGAACGGTGCGGGACATCAGCGGAAGCCTTCTTCGCCGGGCTTGTGCAGCGATGCGCCCTTTTGCACTATTTTCTCATAGGCCTTCTCGGTTGGCACGTTGGGAGCCTTGTCGATGTCAGCCCAGGCCGGGGCCGGGTTGTGCGCCCATTTCACCGCATTGCGCAGCACCGTGTGGATCTCCGGCTGGTGGTAGATCGGGTAGGTCTCGTGGCCCGGCGAAAAATAGAAGATGCGCCCGGCACCGCGCTGGAACGTCATGCCGGAACGGAACACCTCGCCGCCCTCGTACCAGGAGATGAATACCGTCTCCATCGGCTCCGGCACTGTGAAGGGTTCGCCATACATTTCGGTCGAAGGCACATCAATGCACTCCCCGAGCCCGGCGGCAATCGGGTGATTGCGGTTGATCACCCAGATGCGCTCGCGCTCTCCCGCCTCGCGCCATTTGAGCGAGCAGGGCGTGCCCATCAGACGCTTGAAGATTTTCGAGAAATGGCCGGAATGCAGGACGATCAGCCCCATGCCCTCCCAGACGCGCTGGGCAACGCGCTCGACGATCTCGTCGGAGACCTCGCCATGCGCGCGGTGGCCCCACCATGTCAGCACGTCGGTTTTGGCCAGACGCTCCACCGACAACCCGTGCTCGGGATCCTGCAGCACTGCAGTTTCGGCTGATATCGCCTTGTCGGCGTTCAGCGCCGCAGCGATGGCTGTGTGCATGCCCTCGGGGTAGAGCGCACGCACATGCGCATCCATCTGCTCGTGGACATTCTCGCCCCAGACGACTGTATTGATGGCCATCACAAACTCCCTTTGGTAACAATCTAGCGCAATTGTTGAATCGATACAATATAGGTGCGTTGGGCCACGCGGGAGCAAGGCCGAAGCTGTCACTCAGGAAGTGCGCACGCGATCCAGCCCCAGCACGGCGAGGCCACCGATCAGCCCCCAGAAGGCTGCGCCGATACCGAACATCGTCAGCCCGGATGCGGTGACAGCGAACGCTACCGTTGCAGCCATCCGGTCCTTCTCGTCCTTCAGCGCGATTGCCAGGGCGTTCGCCAGCGATGGCAGTAGCGCCAGACCTGCCACCAGGGCGATTAACGCTGGAGGCAGCACGGCGAATACCGCCACGAGAGAGGCCCCGAAAATCGCAAAGACGACGTAGGCCAGTGCATAAAATGGGCCGGTCTTCCAGCGCTCGGCCGGGTCGGGATGCACATCGGGGCCGGTGCAAATGGCGGCGGAGATCGCTGCGAGGTTGGAGGTGACCGCACCGAACGGCGCTGTCAGCAGTGAGATGAAGCCGGTAAAGCCTATCAGCGGGCCAGGTGCCGGCTCGTACCCTGCCGCTTTCAGCACTGCCAGGCCAGACAGGTTCTGCGATGCCATGGTCACAAGATACAGCGGGACAGCCAGGCCAATTGTTGCCGTCAAGGTAAACTCGGGCTGGATCCAGGTTAGCGTCGAGAGTTCCGGCGTCGGCAGCGTTCCGATGCGGCCAGTTACGTAGGCCGCCACACCGCCACCAACCAGTACCGCCAGCACCGAAAAAGACGGGTTGAAAAGCCGGATGATGAAAAAGGCGGCGATCAGCGGCAGGATCAGCCATGGGTCGGTCGGGATGGTGCGCGCCGCCCCCATGGCGAAGGCCACGACAATACCGGCCAGCATGCCCGAGGCGACGGAGCCGGGGATTTTCGAGATCAGCCGGGTCAGCGGCTTGAACAGGCCGGTAGCGATGAGCAGCAGAGCCGCCACGATGAACGCACCGACGGCCTGATGCACGGTGTAACCAGACGTCGCGCCGATCAGCGCCAGACCCGGCGTCGACCACGCCGCGATGACCGGCATCTTAGTACGCCATGAAAGCCAGGTGCTCTCCACAGCCATTGCAATGCAGAGCGCCGTAACCGCGCTCGCTGTCTGCAACTGCGTCGCACCAACTGCCTGCGACGCCGCGATGACCAGCGCAAGCGTTCCGCCAAAGCCAACGACTGCCGCGACAAAGGCTGAGGTCGGGATAGAAGCCCGCATTATCCTGGCCCGCTTTGTATGGTGGAAATCATCGGATTCTGGATACCAGCCCCCCAACCGCCGCCACCAGCATGGCAAGGTCCTGCGGGCGGGACAGGCGGTGGTCACCATCGGGCACGAGCGCCAGCGTCACGTCGTCTGCCGGCAGCAGGGTGGCAAGCTTGAGCGCATGCGTGTGCGGCACGTCCGGGTCAGCCATGCCCTGCAGAATATGGACCGGGCAATGCGTATCGATCGGGCCGGTCATGACCAGATTTTCCGCGCCGTCCTGAAACAGGGCTCGGGTGTAGATGTTCGGCTCCGGGCTGTATTCAGAATGCTCCTCAAGGTAGCCGCGCTCGGCCAGCTCCTTCTTCTGCCCCGGCGTTAATTGCGGCTCCATCAGCTCGCGCGTGAAATCCGGCGCAGGTGCCAGCAGCACCAGCGCGCCAAGCCGGTCGCTTTCGCCGAGTCTTTGCAGTTCCTGAGCCAGCCGCAGTGCAATCCACGCGCCCATCGAGGAACCGACCACAATCTGTGGGCCTGATGTCAGCTGCCGGAAAGCAACCAGAGCCTGATTCAACCAGATCGAGATCGTGCCATCGCTGAACTCGCCACCGGATTCGCCATGTCCCGAGTAATCCAGCCGCAAAAAGGCATGACTGTTGTCGTCCGCCCAGCGCGCCAGCGTCTCTGCCTTGCTGCCGAGCATATCAGAGCGGTAGCCTCCGAGCCAAACGATACCCGGCGACCTGCCTGGCTGGTGACGATAGGCAATGTCGACGCCATCGATCTTGAGAAAATCCGGAGCCTGATTCATCCTCCCGTCATGCCACAGTGCTGCTGTTGCGGAAAGCGGCTGGCCTACGCATGTTGCTCGCCTGCATCAATATCGCAAAGGGTGTATTTTTGCGACGCCTGTGCTATTGACTCTGGCTGCGCCAGAACCACATAGGCGCTCCGATCAACTGCAGGAGACAGCACCCATTCGCAGACCGTTCAAAGCCGCCGCCCCTACGAAGGACGGCCCCCGCGCAAACCTCGACATTCGTGTCCCGCGCGTCCAGCTCATTGACGTCGACGGCTCAAACCGCGGCGAAGTTTCCATCAACGATGCCCTGCTAGCCGCCGAACAGGCCGGCCTTGACCTCGTTGAAATCTCTCCGAACGCAACACCGCCGGTTTGCAAGATCCTTGACCTCGGCAAGCTGAAATACGCGACCCAGAAAAAGGCCGCCGAAGCGCGCAAGCATCAGAAGGTCATCGAGATCAAGGAGATCAAGATGCGCCCGAACATCGATTCGCACGATTACGATACGAAGATGAAGGCCGTGCGCCGCTTCTTTGACGAGGGCGACAAGGTGAAGCTGACGCTGCGCTTCCGTGGCCGCGAAATGGCGCACATGGAACTCGGCATGGCCTTGCTCAACAAGGTCAAGGAAGAGGTTGCGACCATCGCCAAGGTCGAAGCCGAGCCGAAGCTCGAAGGACGTCAGATGATGATGGTGCTGGCGCCGAGATAGTTCGGCCCGGTTCGTCACGACACTGATAGCCGGATCGCGCTACGTCCGGAGTGCGCGACCTTTTTCGAAGAAATCAGCCCACGGGTCTGCGGCGCGGACACGCTTTTCGATCTCCGCCATGCGCGTCATCGAGAAGGCGCCGGGCGCGATGCCCTTTCTCACTTCGTCCCAGTTGACGGGGACCGAGACCGTTGCGCCTGATTTGGCCCGCGAAGACCAGGCGCAAACCGTCGTGGAGCCACGTGCGTTGCGCAGGTAGTCGATGAACACCTTGCCCTTGCGCGCCGCCTTGGCGACCGAGGTCGTGTAGCGCTTCGGGTTACTTTGTTCCATCGCCAGCGCAAAGCCATGCGCAAAGGCCTTCACCGCTGCCCAGCCGGCGGAGGGCTTCAGCGGCACAATGATGTGATAACCCTTGCCGCCGGACGGTTTGACGAAGTTGGAAAGACCGATTTCATCCAGCCGCGCGCCGATCTCCAGCGTCGCTTCCAGAATGTCCTTGAGCGCCATACCCTCGTCGGGATCGAGGTCAAAGATCATCTGGTCCGGCCGGTCGAGATCATCAATGGTCGAGCCCCAGATGTGGATTTCGACAACACCAAACTGCGCAAGTGCGGCCAGCCCGTCGAAGCTGTCGATGTAGAGCAGCTCACCATCTTCGGCATCGTTCAGGCGTTTCACGTGAGCGCTCATACCGGGCATGGC
>CAYZQP010000004.1:15367-36340 GCA_964480545.1 uncultured Mesorhizobium sp.
CTGGATGCCATCGGGCGCACGCAATAGCGACAGCGCCCGGTTGACGACAAACTGCTCCATGCGCGGCCACGCAATTTCATAGAGCTTCAACAGGTCGAGCTTGGTGACGCCCTCGTCCGGCCAGAGCGGCTTGCCGAGATTGGTGAACCTCACATCGGCGTCCGGCGGTTCGCCGGCTGCAGAGAGTGTGCGGGTTGGGGCTGCCGGTTCGGGCATTGCCTCGCTTTCCTCCAGCGCATCTTCCAGCGCTTCCTGCTCGTCATCGGCCTCGTCAGCGGGGCTCTCGCGCACCACCTCCTCGACGCGCTTGTCTTCGCGCAAGCCGAGATAGGCAGCGTGGCGCACCTTGCCGTCCGTCGACCAGCCTCTCAGCTCAATCTCCGCAAGCAGTTTTGGTTCCAGCCAGACAGCACCCTTCACCTTTTCATAGGGGCCGTGGAACTGCGGCTTGTCGACCGCCAGCGGCTTCATCCGCCGCAGAAGATCATCGCCGGACTTGGCGGTGAAGCCGGTACCGACGCGCCCGCCGTAGCGCAGCTTTCCGTCTTCCATGTAGCCGAGCATGATGGCGCGCAGGCCGCGCCCGGTCTTCTCCGAGGGGCTGTAACCGACGATGACGAATTCTTGCCGCTCGGTGCATTTTGTCTTGGTCCACACATCCGTGCGGCCGCTGACATAGCGCGCTTTCGCCTTCTTGGAGACGATGCCCTCCAGCCCCAGCGCCTCGACATGTTTGAACACGAGATTGCCGGGCTGCTCAAAATGCTGGCTGTAGCGAAGGCGGCCGGTCTGGTCTTCGCCGACCAGCGTGAACAGCTTCTTCTTGCGCTCGACCAGCGGGGTCTGGCGCAGGTCCTCGCCATCGAGATGTAAGAGGTCGAAAATGTAATAGACGAGGTCGCCGGTGCGCCGCGCCGACAGCGTCTGCTGCAACAGCGGGAAGGATGACGCGCCGTTCTCATCGAGCGCCACAACCTCGCCGTCGAGGATCGCGCTGGTGCAGTCGAAGCCGAGCAGTGCCTCACCAAGTTCGGGGCCGAAACGGTCGCTCCATTCGAGGCCGCCCCGCGTGTAAAGCTTCACCTGGTCACCGAGGATATGCGCCTGCAACCGGTAGCCGTCGAACTTGATCTCGTGCAGCCAATCCTTGCCATTTGGCGCGGCTTGTGCCGAGGCGAGACTCGGCTCGATGAAGTCCAGCTCGATCGCCACGACCGGTTTGGCATTGGCCGGTTTGGCCCTCGCGGCAGGTTTCGGGCTCTGCACCAGTTTCGCCAATTTGCCCGCCTTGATGTCTTCCACGGTCAGTCCTGATTTCACCGATTCCGGCCGCTCTTCAAGGATGTCAGCGTCGGTGCGGGCATGCTCGTCATTGGCCTTCATCAAAAGCCAGTTGTCGGCGGTCTCGCCCTTCTTCGGCTTCAATCGCACGAGATGCCAGGTGCCGCCGAGCTTCTCGCCTTTCAGCTCGAAGCCGATATGCCCTTTGGCCATCGCAGCCGCCGGATCCATTTCAGGGATCCACTCCCCGGCGTCCCAGACGATAACCTCGCCGCCGCCATATTCGCCCCTGGGGATCGAGCCCTCAAAGTCACCATAGTCGAGCGGGTGATCCTCGACATGCACGGCCAGCCGCTTCTCCGAGGGGTCGAGGCTCGGGCCGCGAGTCACTGCCCAGCTCCACAGCACGCCATCGTGCTCAAGCCTGAGGTCATAGTGCAGGCGGCGCGCGGCGTGCTTGTGGATGACAAAGCGCAGCGGGCCGGCCGATGGCTCGACCGTTCCTGCGGGCTCCCCGGTTTTGGTGAAGTCGCGCTTGGCCCGATAGGGTTTGAGCGCCTCAGCCATGTGTCAAAGCGGCAGGCGGCTCAGGCCGCCTTGCCCTTCTTCTTCGGGGCCGCTTCCTTCTTGTCGGCGGCTGCCGGCTTGCCGTCAGCATCGCCTTCTGCAGCAAGGCTCTTCTTCAGCGCATCAAACAGGCTGACGACATTGCCGGACTTCTCGGACGGCTTCGGCGCAATAACCGCCTTGCCTTCCTTCTTGGCCTTGATGATTTCGACCAGAGCTGTCTCGTATTTGTCTTCGAAGTCAGCCGGGTCGAACACGCCCTTCTTCTTCTCGATAATGTGCTCGGCCAGATCCAGCGTATCCTGATCGACCTTCACTTCCTTGATCTCGTCGAAGACGACGTCAGGGCGGCGGACGTTGGATTCATAACGCAGGGTGGTCAAAAGCAGGCCATTGTCGAGCGGCTCGATGACAACCGGGCGCTCGCGGCGCTGCAGCACGATGCGGGCAAGCGCGGCCATACCCTTGGCGCGCATCGCCTCGCGGATCACCGCGAAGGCTTCTTCCGAAACCTTGTCGCCCGGCGCGACGTAATAGGCGCTGTCGAGATAAATCTGCTCGATCGAGGATTTATCGACGAAGGTTTCCATGTTGATCGTATCGGAAGACTCGATCTTGACCGCATCGAAATCGGCCTCGTCCATCAGGACATACTGGCCCTTCTCGATCTCGTAACCCTTGACCTGGTTCTCGGTATCGACCGTCTCGCCATTGTCAGGGTCGATATAGACGCGCTTCACGCGCTGCCCGGTCTTCTTGTTCAGAACGTGGAACGAGACCTTCTCCGAAGAGCTCGTGCTGTTGGACAGCTGCACAGCGCAGGTCACCAGCGACAGTTTAAGATAGCCCTTCCAGATTGGACGCGGAGCCATGAGACACCTCCAAAACGCGATACAGTGCCGGCGCCCAGACCGGCACCTGCATTAAATCTGCCGAGTCCATTAAGATTTCGCAAGCGAAACGCGTGATTCGCTAAAAATAGTTGCAACTTGCAGTCGTGAGGAGGTCCGGCCTGGACAGACTTCCGATACATTGCGCCGGGGACTGCCCCACCCGGCATCCTGCGCATGCCAACTGTTGTCCAACCAGCTCTGGCAAAAGCCGATATCCACACACTGAAACTCGCGAAAAAAGTGGCGCACCCGACATCCGCCAATCACTTTCTGAAGTCGTTGAAAATCAATTAGTTAAGTCGTTTTTGTGCTGCGATTTGTGCAGCAAAATGTGCAGCATTTTTCTTGCTCGCACGGTTAACATACCCGACAATTTGGCAACGAAAAACGCCGCCCCGGAGGATGACCGGAGCGGCGCTAGCCGAGCCTTTGCAGAGGGCAAATGCAACAGGGAAAGGGACTCCCATGAAGCGGTATAATAATACCACATACGACTATGCCGAGCAAGACGATCTGGTCGGCTCGCCGACCTTGGACCGGCCGATCCGCCTTACGCGCTTCCCGACCATGGCCGCGACGAAGAAGAAGGACATGCGCTTGTCGCTCCGGCAGCTTGCCGCAGAGATCGAGCGGACGGAAGCCGACGACAAGTCGAAGTTGCCTTGGTTCAAGATGGCGGTCTTTGGCAACAATCGCGCCGCCTCGCCGTCCGGCCATTCCTTCCGCAGCAACGGCAACGTCGTGACTGTAAGCGGCATCGAAGCTGACTATGACGGCGAAGAGATCATGCCCGAGGATGCGCGCGACATGCTCGCCGAAGCGGGCATCGTGGCGGCGGTCTACACGACGCCTTCGCATTCGCCTGACGCGCCTCGCTGGCGCGTCTTCGCACCCTTCAGCGAAGAACTTCAGCCGGGCGAGCGCGAACGGCACATGGCGCGGCTCAACGGCATTTTCGGCGGGGCGCTGGACGATGCGTCCTTCACGCTGTCGCAGAGCTACTATGGCGGCAACGTGACCGGCCGTCCGAAGGTGCGGACCTACCTTGTGGATGGGCGGTATGTGGATACCGCGCTTGATCTGGACGCGGGGGCGCGGTGGAAGCGCGGTCGCGAGAAAGGTCCGGCGAACGATAACGGTTTCGACGAAGCGGCCTATCTCGACGCCATCGCGACCGGCGAGTCCTACCACCCGGCGGCCATCGCCTTAGCTGGCAAATGGGCTTCCGACGGCGTGCCCTACGTCGAAGCCATGCGTCGGCTCCGGGCCGCCTTCGACCGTGTGCCGGAAGAGGATCGGGACTCGCGCTGGAAAGAGCGCGTGGCGTCGCTGCCGTCGATCCTGAATCATGTTTACGGGAAGCAGGTCGAAGACGACATCGCCGAAGAGAAGCGCCGGGAAGAGGCTTTCGACGACATCCCGACCGCTGAAGAACAAGCCGAGATCGACGCCGATATTGAAGAGCTTGTCGGCGGCAAAGCGAAAGCCGAAACCGACGGGCTGACCTTCCTGAAGCCGTCGCAGTGCAGCGCAGCAGATGCTCGACGTTATGTGATCAAGGGGCTTGTGGCTGAAGGCGACGTGGCGTGCATCGTCGGTGCTCCGGGCGTCGGAAAGTCCCTTCTTGCCCCGCGTCTCGCCTATGCCGTCGCGCAAGGGGAAGGTATCTTCGGGATGCGCGTTCGGCAGGGTGGCGTGCTCTACGTTGCCGCGGAAGATCAGCACGGTATGCGTGGCCGTGTGGCGGCCCTACGGCGTGAGCACGGCGAGGCCGACGACTTCGCCCTTGTCTCTGGCGTGTCGGACCTGTTGAGCAAGGGCAGCGAGCATTTGAAGCGATTGAAAGCGGCCGTGAAGGATCGGCGGCCGTCGCTGGTCATTATCGACACGCTCGCGATGGCGTTCCCCGGTCTTGAAGAGAACAGCGCCGAAGGCATGGGCCGCGTTGTCGCCGTGGCCCGTTCCCTGACCAAATGGGGCGCGGCCGTCATCCTGATTCACCACGACACGAAAGACGGACAGCAGGGACTCCCGCGCGGGCATTCTCTTTTGAATGGGGCGCTTGATGTGTCGCTTCACCTGTCGCGGGGCGAGGACGGCATTGTCCGGGCCAAGCTGACCAAGAACCGCAACGGCTCGACGGAACGTGACATCGCATTCACCATCGGCACGCAAACCCTTGGGTTCGACGAAGACGGCGACTCTATCACTGCGGCCGTCTGCCATGAACTCGACCCCGGCAGCGCGCCGGAGCGGAAAGACCACCTGACGCCTAGCGCCAAGGCCGCCTATGAGGTCTTCTACGACCTGCTTGACGGACGGGACGCCGTGCCGGAAGGCGAGCTTCGTGAGGCGTGCGTAAGCGGACGGAAAGTGTCCGCAGCGGACGACGCCGATAGTCGGCGGCGGGCCTACAAGCGGGCGGTCGAAGAACTCACGCGCAAGGGGAAGATCGTCTTCCGCAACGGTGAATATAGGCCGCCCGAACACGGGCACGAATCCTTCGACGAATTGGTTTGAGGGGATTCAATGGCAACCGAACGTCACCACGCACACGCAACGGACAGCGGACGGACACGGACATTGCCCGGACATGTCCGGCCTTGTCCGCACGGCAAATCGCGTCGCGGGCCGGACGGACACGGACAAGGCCCTTTAGGGCCTGTCCGGCTGTCCGGTCGCCGATGCACTGGTTTTGTCTTCATTGGGAATGACGGTGACGCGGCCAACATGACCGCCACCGCTGACCGTGTGCGGGTCCTTCTCCGGTGGCGGCCGTCGCGGGGAGCGCGGAGCCCCGGCTTTTCGATCTGTGAGGGAATTTAGGAATCGAGAACATGGATTTTACGGACAGCGATCACGCCGACGCCTACGAAGAACTGGTGGGGAATCCCCATGCTGTGGGTAAGCAACCGATCAATTCGGCCGTGCTTGCCGATCTTCTGGACCTGACCGAAAACCGCGTGGTGGCGCTTGCTCGCACCGGAGCAATCCCCCGTGTCAGCAAGGGGCGGTATGACCAGCGCGAGGCGGTGCGCGCCTATGTCCGCTATCTTCGCCAAAACCCCACTGGTCGGAAATCAAACGACCCGGCGCTCGCCGATGAACGTCGTCGCCTCGTGCGCGAACAGGCCGACCGAGAGGCACACCGCAACGCCGTCGCCCGTGGCGAGCTTGTCGCGGCCGCCGACGTGGAGGCGCGATGGACGGCTGTTCTGGCAGACGTGCGCTCCGGCTTGTTGGCGTTGCCGACGCGGTTGAACCTGCCGCCCGCCGACGTGCAGGCCGTTGACCGGGCCGTCCGCGATCTACTGACGGAGCTTGGCAATGGCTGATCTGGATACCATCGAACGCGCCGCCCGCCGGGCGCTCATTCCGCCTCCGAAGCTCCGGCTATCGGACTGGACCGAGCAACATATGCGGTTGCCCGCTGGCGTCACGGCCACGCCCGGCCGGGTCCAGCTTTGGGAGTTTCAAAAGGCCATCTGTGATTCCATCGGCGATCCGACAGTCCAGCGCGTGAGCGTGTTGAAGGCGGTCCGGTGCGGATACTCGACCCTGCTTGTGGCGGCCGTGGGGGCCTACGTCAGCAACGACCCCGCGCCGGTCATCTGCCTTGTGCCGACCGAGGCCGACGCCCGCAACTTTATGGTTCACGCCGTCGAGCCCATTGCCGAGGCGACCCCGGCGCTCGCCGGGCTCTTCGCCGACGACACGGCCGAACGCAACACGATCCTCGCCAAGCGCTTCCCCGGCGGCAGCTTGAAAGTCATCGCCGCCCGCGCGCCGCGCAATCTTCGGGCGCATACCGCCAAGGTCTTGCTCGCCGACGAAATCGACGCGATGGAAATCAGCGCCGAAGGCTCGCCCGTCCTGTTGGCGGAAAAGCGCACCTTGTCCTACCCAGACAGGAAAATTGTCGTCGGCTCCACGCCGACCGTGGCGGAAACAAGCCTGATCATCCGCGCCTATGAGGCGAGCGACATGCGCGTTTTCGAATGCCGTTGCGTCGAGTGTGGCGAGTTCGCGGAAGTCCTCTGGAAAGACATCCGGTGGGAACCGGAGCGGCCCGAAACCGCCAATTGGTGCTGCCCGCATTGCGGCAGCATCGTCGAGGAACGCCACAAGCCGACCATGGTGGCGAACGGCCGCTGGCGAGCGACCCGACCGGAAATCGTCGGACACCACGGCTACAAGCTCAACGCTCTGATCAGCCTCATGCCGAACGCAAGCTGGTCGAACCTCGCCCGTGAATTTCTTCAGGCGAAGGACGATCCCGACCAGTTGAAAGTTTTCGTTAACACGCTGTTGGCCGAACCATGGAAAGAGTCGGCCGACGACCTCGACGAGTCAGAACTGGCCTCGCGCGTCGAACCGTTTTCGCTCGACGACCTGCCCCCGGAAACACTGTTCATCACTGCCGGAACCGACCTTCAGGACGATAGGACCGAGACCGTCATTCTAGGCCATAGTCGAGACGCGACGTTCGTTCTGGCCTATGAAACGATATGGGGGCGACCGGACAGCAACGATACCTGGGCGGAACTCGACGACTTGCTTCGCCGGAATTTTCGCCACCCTCATGGCGGGCTGATCGGTATCGATGCGGCCGCGATTGACGCGGGCGATGGTGAGTGGATGGACGCGGTGATGAAGTTCACCAGACCGCGTTTCGGACGCCGCGTCGTCGCGCTGAAAGGCGTGAGCGGCAATCGGCCCTTGCTGGTCGCATCTGCCACACGCGGGTCGCGATTGTTCATCTGCGGCGTCGATGGGGCGAAGGCGACCATCATGAACAAGCTGAAGAGCGGCCAGACGATCCGCTTTTCCAACACGCTGCCCGCCCGGTACTTCGACGAACTCGCGTCCGAGCGCCGCATTCTGAAATACAGCCGAGGCGTGCCGACCCGCATTTGGGAGAGGATCACCGGCCGTAGGGCCGAAGGTCTCGACGCGACCTGCTATGCGCTCGCCGCGCGCACATTGATTGCCGCGAACCCGGATCGCCGCGAAGAGGAACTGTCGTCGCCGGTGCTGCCCAAACGGCCGCCTGCCGTCGTCCGCAGCGCGTGGCTGGGCCGCTGACCTAACCCTGAGTGCCCGGAAAGACTAACGGGCGCTAGCGGGGCGCTGTGTCGATCCGTATAAACGGATAGAGCGGAGGGCGAAGAATGATTGAAGCGCTTACAAAATGGTTCACCGAACACGGCGCGCAAATCGCAGTGATCCTTCCCGTCATTACCTTGTCGGGGTCTGCCGTCGCATACATCGTCAAGTTGTTTCTTGATCTGGCAGACCGACGGCGCACCCATTTTCTTCAGCTAGTCGGATTGCTGGACCAGCAGGGAACACTGGCTGGCAAGTTGGCCGCCGTATACCAGCTAAGCCAATACCGTCGGCACAAAGATTTCTTGATCCGGTTCTTCGAGAATCGTGACACCATCGTGGACGGCACTTCAGGCGAAGTTCTGAAAGAAGAAATGAGAGTCGCCGTCGAACGTCTCAGGGGCTAGGCGTGTGAGCAATTTGCAGATTAGAGGCAGCTTCATACGCGACTACGCCGAGAAGCATCGTGAGTATCTGAAGCGCGGATGGCAGCTAATTCAGGCTCGTGACGGCGAACACCGCGCATTGAACAAGGCTCATGGCTTTGTCGATAGCGATGGCACGATTCCCATCGGCTGCCGGTCTCACGTCGATCTGAACTACAAACGCAAATACGATGAAATCGAAGCCCGATTCCGAGGGCCATACGAAGCCGGACTTCCGGGGCTATACGACTGGTGCAAGCGCGACGGCATGTCGATCTATGAGTATCTTTGGATCGACAACATCCACACGGAACTTCTTGAGATTGTGGCAGCGGAGAGCACGCAAAAGCCGGACTGGCAGATGAACTATATCGCCCGCAAGGCTGGGCTATTCGTCGAGCGGCTGAAGGACGCGCACTCTGTCGGCGAGATCAAGCGCTTGATCGACATGGAAGTGCAGAATCACAGCTATGCGACTGCACGGTGCCGGAAGATGCTGGAAATCAAAGTGTGGGACTTGGGGAAGCAGAAGGCGCTTCTCGACTATCGGCGCGACTGGAAAGACGCGCTGGAAAAGGTCTTCGGAGCACTGTCCGCACGCTAGCAGCCGTAGGGCGAGTGCCAATCGTCCACCATGGTCATGTTGACCTTGCCGCCTGACGCGAAGGCGAGCACGTCGTCGGGCTGGGGCAAACCCTCGTGGCGGAATAGCAGTCGCACGGCCAACACCGTCAGCAACAGCGGATAGCGCTTCTCGACGCCTTCCGCGAGAATCTGGTTTGCCTCGTGGCGGACAGCTTCCATCCGTTTCAATTCGCTCTGCA
The DNA here is from genome assembly GCA_964480545.1 of uncultured Mesorhizobium sp. Taxonomy (GTDB): domain Bacteria; phylum Pseudomonadota; class Alphaproteobacteria; order Rhizobiales; family Rhizobiaceae; genus Mesorhizobium_G. The sequence continues at coordinate 24,464 of CAYZQP010000004.1, forward strand.
TCGCTACACCTGTGAAAAAGGCCGGGGCGGATGTGCCCCGGCCTTCAGGGAGCCATCGGGGCACCACCCCCGAAAGCCATGGCGTCGGGGAGGACGTTCCCGACACCCTCGTCATAACCCGAGTCACCCTAGCCGTCAATTGGCAACCATTGGTAGCCTATTGTTTTGACTCGCTTTTTCTGTTGACCACTAGCGAGACTCGCCGTATGCTTCTGGCATCCTGAAGCTATGGGGAGACCATGCAATGAGCATTTTTCACGTTCGCGAGGTTCGCCGGAATCCGGGCGATCTGCTCACGAGTGCAGACATCGCCAAGGCCATAACGCCTGTCGGTCGCGATCTTCAGAAGGTCGCCGACCTCGTGAACTACTACCGGACGCGGAGCTACCTCCGGCCGGTCGCTCGTGAGACGGAAGGGCGCAAGGCATGGCTGTTCTTGCCGGATCAAGCCCTTGTCGCCGAAGTGCTGATCCGCATGGGCGAGATGGGCGTTTCCGACGAAGACGCCGCGCTCGCCATCGGCCGCGCGCTCAATGCATGGCGGGCCGACGACTTCGAAGGCGACAAGCCCCCGCGCTACACCCCCGGAATGCATGTCCTTCGCCAGTATGAGGAAGGCGCGCGGGACTGGTCACTCGAATTGTGGGTGCTTGCCGAAAAGGACTCCGGCCGCCTCGTCAAGACCGCGCGGCTTCACGCCATCGAACGGGGCGAGGCGACGGCGTGGGGATACCCCATCGAAAAATATGAGAAGCGGTCCGTCTTTGCCGTCGATCTGGTCGGCGTCCTTGACCGGATTCACCCGCGCAACCGGCCGACGGTGAACTGATCATGGGCTTGCTCGACCGCATCTTCCGTCGCCCGCAACACGTCCGCCGCTTCGACGCGGCCGGTGGCGGCCGTCGCGGTTCGGGTTTCGGCATGTTCGGCCGGACGGCGACCGAAGTGTCCGGCGCGGCCGTGACGGTCCGCAGCCGTTCGCGGTCGCTCTATGCCAACGCGCCTTTCATCCGCAACGCCGTGGACAATTGGGTCGGGGCACTCGTCGGAACCGGCATCGTGCCGACCAGCGACGCCGACGCCGTTGCCGCCTTCAACACATGGGCCGACGACGCCGACGCGGACGGCCGCACGGACTTTTGGGGGCTTCAGGCCGATATTGCCCGGTCCCTCGTGATCGACGGCGAAGCGTTCGTGCAGGTGCTCGCGACCGACGCGGGCGTCCGCCTCCGGCTGATCCCCGCCGAACTCGTGGACGAGTCCCGCACGGCCGAACTCGCCGACGGCGGCTATATCGTCAACGGCGTCGAATTCAACGCGGCTGGCGAGCGTGTCGCCTATTGGATCATGCCCGCGAAGCCGTCGGACGTGTTCGCCACCTACGCCGCCCCTGTGCGCGTTCCGGCGAGCGAAGTGCTCCACGTCTTCAAGCCGCTGGGCGTCGGACAGGTGCGCGGCATCTCGTGGCTTGCGCCCGTCGTGGTCCCGGCGAACGAACTGGACGCCATTGTTGACGGCCTCGCCGTCGGCGTGAAGGTCGCTGCCCTGCATGCCGGATTCCTCGTGGACCAGAACGGCGCGGGCGAGCCCTTCGAAGGCGACCCGTCCGACGTGTCGCTCGAACCGGGCACGTTGCGCCGTCTTCCGGCGGGTTTCGACATCAAATTCAGCAGCCCCCAGCAGGCAAACGAAGTTGCGGCCTTCCTCCGGTTCAATCTTCAGATGCTCGCCGCTGGCCTTGGCCTGCCGGAGCACATGCTTTCCGGCGACCTGACCGGCGCGAACTATTCCAGCCTTCGGGCGGGGCTTCTGCCGTTCCGCGCGCGTGTCGAGCAAGCCCAATACGGCACGCTCATTCCGCAGGCGCTCCGGCCGATCTGGCAGCGTGTCATCGCTGTTGAGGGCGGGGCCGCCAAGGCCGAATGGCTTCCGCCCGCGTGGCAGCAGGTGGACCCGCAGAAGGCCGTGGAAGCCGACGCGGCCGAACTCGCCGCCGGTCTCACGTCCCGCCGCAAGTTGGTCGGCGCGCGCGGCTGGTCCATCGCCGACCTTGATCGAGAAATCGCCGAAGACCGCGCCCGCGAAAAGACGCTGGGCCTGAAATTCACGGAGTTCACGAATGGCAAAGACGCAGCGCAAGAATCCTGAATGGGTGCGCCCGGAGCGCGATCACGTCGAGATCGAACCCGGAGCGGTCCGTGGCGAACTCCCCCCGATGCTGATCCGCACGGCCACCGCGTCCGGTCCGTTCGATGCTGAAGCCATGGTGATCACGGCCATCGTGGCAACGGCCGCGCCGGTCATGCGCCGGGACGGTCGCGGGCTTTATGGGGAAGTGCTGGACCCGGCGGGCGCGACCTTGCCCGAAGAGACCCCGTTCCTCGACACCCACAATCAGCGCACCGCCCGCGCCACGCTTGGCCGTGCCTTCGACTTCCGGCGCGACGGCGACGCCATCCTCGCCGATTTGCGCTTCTCACTCGCCGACGATGTTGCGCCGATCCGGCAGCGCGTCGCCGACGGCACCCTCGATTCCTTCAGTGTCGGCTATCGCGTCAGTAAATGGCGCGAAGCGACGGTGAACGGCCAGCGCGTCCGCACGGCGGTCGAATGGACCATCTCGGAAGTGTCCCTTGTCAGTAACCCGGCCGATCCGAAGGCCAAGAAACGGAGCGATCCCATGGAAGAAGACCTTATCGAACCGACGGCGGCCGAAACTCGTGCCGCCATCCGCGAACTTGTCCGCAACGCTGGCGAACCGCCGGAAGTGGCGGACACCTACATCGACGACGGACTGACGGAGACCGAAATCCGCGCCGATCTGTTCGACCGGATGCAGGCCCGGACCCGGCGCACGCCGACCATCCGCGTTCACTCGCCGTCGGCTGAAGACCCGGCCGTCCGCGTCCGCGCGATGGAAGAGGCGCTTCACGTCCGCGTTGCCGGTGGCACGCCGACCGAGGCGGCCCGTCCCTTCATGGGGCACACGCTCCGGGACTTCGCCCGCGAATGCGTCGAAGCGCGGGGGCAATCGACTCGTGGCATGGACACGGATCAGCTTTTCCGCGCCGCTATGCACACCACGTCGGACTTCCCGACCCTGTTGACCGGCGTCGGTCGCCGCACGCTCATGGCGTCCTACACCGCCGCCGCGTCGCCGCTGAAGGCGCTCGCACGGCAGGGCACGCGGTCCGACTTCCGGTCGGGCTCTTCGCTCCGCCTGGGCGAACTTGGCGCGCTTCAGAAGGTGAGCGAAGCGGGCGAGATCAAGTCCGTCACCCGTGGCGAGGCGGCCGAGTCCTATGCGCTCGACACCTACGCGGCGTTGTTCGCGATCAGCCGCAAGGCGCTCGTGAATGACGACCTTGGCGCATTCAACGATTGGGCGAACGCCGCCGGACAGGCGGCCGCCACCACCGAAGCCGCGCTTCTGTGGAACCTGCTTTCGCTGTCGTCCGGCACTGGTCCGGTCATGTCCGACGGCAAGCGGCTGTTCCACGCCGACCACGGCAACCTTCTGACTGACCGGGGCCGCCCTGTCGCTCGCGTCGCTCGACGCGGCCCGCAAGGCGCTTCGCGGCATGAAGGGGCTCGACGGGAAGACCTTCATCACGGTCACGCCGAAGTATCTCGTGGTCGGGCCGGAACTGGAAACTAACGCGGAACAGCTTCTCACCACGATCAACGCGACCACGACCGACGACGTGAACCCGTTCGCTGGCAAGCTCACGCTCGCTGTCGAGCCGCGTATCACGGACGACCAGTGGTTCCTCTTCGCCGATCCGGCGAGCGTGCCGGTGCTCGAATACAGCTACCTGTCGTCCGCACCGGGTCCGCAGATGTCGAGCCGCGAAGGCTGGGAAACCCTGTCCGTCGAGTATCGCGTCTACCTCGATTTCGGAGCGGGCGCTGTCGATTGGCGCGGCGCTGTCCGCAACCCCGGAGCGTAACCGATGGCCGCTTCTCTCGCCGATCTGACCAAGTGGCGCGACGCGCTCTTCGAAGCTCGCCTTCAGGGCGTGCGCCGCTTCCGTGACCAGAACGGCGAGGAAGTGGAATACCGGTCCGACCGGGAAATGGCCGCCGCGCTTGCGGCCGCCGATGCAGCTATAGCGGCGGCTCAACGGGCCGCCCCGTCCACCATCCATTTCAGAACCAACAAAGGACTCTGACCATGAAGAACTATGTGCAGAAGGGCGAGAACCTGACCCTTCCGGCTCCGGCCGCAATCATCTCCGGCGAAGTCGTCGTGATCGGCGAACTTCACGGCGTTGCCGCTGGCGATGCGGAAAGCGGGGCCGACTTCGACCTCGTTACCGAAGGCGTGTTCGATCTGCCCAAGGTCTCGACCGATGTCTTTGCCATCGGCGATCCCGTCTACTTCGACGCGGCCACGAAGCTGGTCACGTCCGACGATGACTCGGGCGCGAATGCGCTTATCGGCGTGGCCGTCACGGTCGCCGCCAACCCCAGCGGGGCGGTCAACGTCAAGTTGATCTGATCTAACCGGGCAAGCGGACTCCTGACCTCTCCGCTGGCCTATCCCTCTCAAGTCATATGGGACCGAACCTATTGGTACGGTCATGTTGGAAGAATTGGTCCGCCTCCGGGCGGCCGTGGCTAAACTCGTCGTCGAGAACCCGGTCTATGCGCCGATTTTCGAACGGCTCGAAATCGAAATCGCCAGCTTGGAAGCATCCGACCCGGTAGCACGGGCGCGGGCGATCCTTGCCGGTCAGAAGGCTATCGCCTGAAGGATGTCCCGCTTGTGTTCCAGCGTCGCGCCCGCGCCATACCGTTCCCGGTCAAGCCGGTGGCCGAAAAGGTCGCGGCGGATTCGCTCGTCGACTCCGGCCGCGAGCATTCGGTCTTCGAACGCATGGCGCAAGCTGTAGAGCACATGGTCGGGGGATTCGAGCAACCCGTTTTCCCGCATGAACTTGTTCACGGTCGCGCTAAGGCTGGCGCTGGTTTCCTGATAGCGCGGGAAGCCGTTCGGGCATTGCCGGAAGGCTTCAAGGCTGACCCCGGTAAGCGGAATGACGCGCTTCGACTGGTCCGTCTTCAGTTGGCGGCCGACCGGCTCAATCGAAATGTGCGGGATGTCGTGATCAAGGCGAATGTGCTCCGGCAAAAGCCCGGCCGCTTCGCTAGGCCTATAGCCCGTATTGACCATGCCGAGCACGATGCACCGCGCTTCCGTGTTGAGCCCGTCGAGCGCGCCCGACGCAAGCAGCTTAGTCTTGATCCATTCCGAACTGAAGGGCGGCCGTTCGCGCTTGTGCTTCTTTCCGTCCTTGAAGGACAGATTGCCGACCGGCAGGACCAGCCCCAGCCGCTTCATCTTGTTGACCGTCTTCAGCGTGTCGGCGACGTGTATCAGGTCTTTGTTGGCACTATTGGGGGCGAGCCCTTCAGACGCCAGCCGGTCAACCCACCAGTCCCGGAAGTCGAGCATGTCGTCGGCCGTGATGTCGGCAATGTTCTTGTTGCCGACGACCTCGACGAAGTTTCGAATGGCCTTGATGCGCGGATTCTTCCATCGGCGAAGCTGATCTTCGCTCTTGCCGAGCGTCCGGTCCTTCGCCAGCGTCCAGAACGTTTCAAGCGCGCGCTCAACCGTGATCCCCGGTTCCGTCGCGCCGCCAAGGACGGCCGCCGCTTCGATCCGATCCGGCTCGCCATCGGGCCGCACGGCCGCCCGGACACGTTCAAGGAACTCTTCGCGGGGCAGCTTGGCGACCCGATCAGCGGCGAGGTAACGGAAGCCCCGGACTTGGGCGAGTTCCCGCGCGGCCTCGAAACGGCGTTCGGCGTCTTCGCTGTCGCCTGCAAGCCGGGCTTCCCACGCCTCAATCATGGTCTGCCATGCCATCGGGGCTTTCTGCCGGGCGACGGTCTCGGAATCAGTGTGCAGGCTGATCCACACGACCTTGCGGCGTTCGATAGACTCGTAGCGCTTGGGAACGCGCTTGATCAGGTGGAAGGTCTTTTCACGACGTTTGATGCTCATGGCCTGACCATGGCCGAATGTGCCGCGTATAGCAATATGTACAGCAGAAAGTGCAGCAAATCGGCGCATCATGACGCCAAATCCGGTGAAAATTTGCCGAATTATGCCGTAAAATCAGTTATTTATGTGAAAAGTAATAAAGGGGAAATTGGCGCACCCGACAGGATTCGAACCTGTGACCTCTGCCTTCGGAGGGCAGCACTCTATCCAGCTGAGCTACGGGTGCCAACGCCAGGAGCGCACTGAATACCCCAACATGCGGCAGGCTTCAACGCTATTCGACAGCAGATTCCAGTTCGCTGGCAGGCGCCGGAACAGACAGCATTGCGGCAGGGGCCGCAGGCGCAACAACAGCCGGCGCTTCGGAAACCGGGCGCGCAGCATAGACCGTGGTGGCGGGTCGACCGAGTGTGCGCGAAATCAGCATTTCGACCTCGTCGTTGCGGGCGCGGGCGGAGCGACCACCCATCACCACAACAACCAGGCTCTTTCGGCCATCGCGAACCGACGTCACGATATTGAACCCGGAGGCACGGGTATAGCCTGTCTTGATACCGTCGACACCCTGGACGCGGCCCAGCAGGTTGTTATGGCCGCGCACCTGCTGACCACGGAAGCCGAAGCTTGTGGCCGAGAAGTAGGCAAACTTTTCCGGAAAGCGCCTGCGCAAGGTGATGCCGAGTATAGCCATGTCACGCGCAGTCGTTACCTGCTCCGGGTTATGCAGGCCCGAGGCATTGCGGAAGGTCGTGTTGCGCATGCCAAGCTGGCGCGCCCGCGCGGTCATCATCGACGCAAAACGCTCCTCGCTGCCACCACCGAGGAATTCGCCGACCGCAGCAGCCACGTCATTCGCAGACTTGGTTGCGAGCGCCCGGATGGCGGTGTCGACATCTATCTGGTCCCCGGCCTTCAGCCACAGCTTGGAAGGGGGCTGACTGGCAGCATGCTGCGACACAGGGATCTTGCTCGAGGCAGATACGCGGCCGGAGCGCATCGCTTCAAACAACATATAAAGCGTCATCATCTTGGTCAGCGATGCGGGGTGACGCAGCTCCGTGGCCTGATCGTCGTAGAGCGTGCGGCCTGAATTGGCGTCAATAACCAGAGCCGCATGGCGCGAAGATCCGCTGATCGCCGAGCGCGGAACCTCGACCCGCATCGCTTCGCTGGTCGAGCAGGCAGTCAGGAAGAGCACAAAAAGCAACCCGCAGGCTGCGCGCCAGAATTTACCGGATGTTGCCGTCAAGATGCTGTCCAGATTCCCTGAGCCGCCGATTAGCTGAATCGGCAGCTGTCGTCCACCGGCCCCATTGTCGCAAACATCAGGTAAAGAAAATGTAGCCAGCCAGCAAATAGATCGGGATCAGGATCGCGCCGGACCACAGCATGTAGCCGAAAAAAGCCGGCATTTTCACGCCCTGCTGGCGTGCGATCGCATAGACCATGAAGTTGGGCGCGTTGCCGATATAGGTATTGGCGCCCATGAACACCGCGCCGGTAGAGATGGCGGCGAGTGTAGATGCCAGCGGACCCATCAGGTGCTGCGGGTCGCCCCCGGCAAGTTCGAAGAACACCAGATACGTGGGAGCGTTGTCGAGGAATGACGACAGACCGCCTGTCAGCCAGAAATAGGCGAGATCGTTGGGCTGGCCGTCCGTGCCGGTGACCAGCGAGACAAGGCCCGACAGCGCCCCGGCATTGCCTGCCTTCAGGATTGCGATCACCGGAGTGATGGCGATGAAGATGCCGGCGAAGAGCTTCGCTACCTCAAGGATTGGGCCCCAGTTGAAGTCGTTGGCAGCGCGCAGGCGCCTGTCGGAGAAGCGCAGCGACAACCCTGCCATCGCCAGGATGATCAGGTCGCGCGCGATATTCTGCAGCTCGACATGAACACCGGCGATCTCGAAGGAAATCCCTGGCTTCCAGCTTGCCGACATCAGAATTGCGGAGATGACACCGGCCAAGAAGACCAGGTTGACCAGACCTTTGACGCGAACCCGCGAGTCCGGTGTCGGGTCCTTCACCTTGGGTAGTCCCCCCTCGCGCACATGCAGCAATGAGTCCATGACGAAAAAAGCTGCCATGACCAGCACGAAAACGAACAGCGTCTCATAAAACAGATGCGTTGTTGTCCAGAAGAAATCGACGCCGCGCAGGAAGCCAACAAACAGTGGCGGGTCACCGAGCGGGGTCAAAGAGCCGCCGATATTCGAAACCAGGAAGATGAAGAAGATGATGACATGCGCGTTGAACGGGCGGTTGTCATTTGCGCGGATCACCGGGCGGATCATGATCATCGAGGCACCGGTGGTGCCGACGAATGACGCCATCAATGCGCCAATCGTCAACAGGAAGGCATTGACCGCCGGTGTGCCGTGAATATTGCCCTGCACCGCGATGCCGCCGGCAATGGTATAGAGCGCAAACAGCAGGATGATGAAGGGCAGATATTCCAGCAATACGGTGTGCAGGGTTGCCGTCAGCGCTGCGGGCAATCCGAAGGCAGCGAGCATCGGCACGAGGATCAGCAGCGTCCAGCCGAGCGTGATCTTGCCGTAGTGATGCTCCCACAGATGCGGGTAGAGCACCGGGCCTGTGGCGATGGAAAGCAGGATGCCGGCAAATGGCAGAGCCCACCACAGCGACATGGTCGCGCCCGGGAGATCCCCGGCAGCATAAGCCGGGGAGGCGAGGAGGATCAAACCGGAGGCAAGTGCAAGGGCAGCCGTGGGTACACGAGGCAGCGCACAGGCTTTCCGGATCAATCCAGGAGCTGCCATCACGCCAGCGTGACGCCGGATTCCTTCATCCGGGCCGTCATAGCCTTGAGGGAACCGCCGAGGTCAATGGCGCGGCAGGCATCCATCCGCACCGTCACATTGAAGCCTTTACTGGCAGCATCTATGGCGGAGAAGGCGACGCAGAAATCGGTTGCGAGGCCGACCATCGTGAGATTCTTGATCTTGCGTTCCTTCAGATAGCCGCCCAGGCCGGTCGGCGTTTTGTGGTCATTCTCGAACAGCGCCGAGTAGCTGTCGATTGCCTTGCGGAACCCCTTGCGTACCACGAGCCCTGCCTTGGTCCATTTCAGATCCTTGTGGAACTGCGCGCCCTTCGTGCCCTGCACACAATGGTCGGGCCACAGCGTTTGCGGGCCATAGGGCATTTCGATTGTCTCGAATGGCGCCTTGCCCGGATGCACCGAGGCAAAACTGGAATGACCTTTCGGGTGCCAGTCCTGGGTCAGTACAACATTCTCATGGTCCGCGATCAACTGGTTGACCAGCGGTACGATTTCGTCACCTCCGGCAACCGCGAGCGAGCCACCCGGGCAAAAGTCGTTTTGCACGTCGATCACGATCAGGGCTGAGGCGGGCAAGGCAGCGTCTCCGGTTTGGCGTGTAAACGACCAAAAGAGGGCGCGCGGGTCAAGCGTCCCGGATGCGATAGACGCCGACCTGCCGCGCTTTCAACACGCTTTCGCCGAGCATGGGCGTCCAGCCCTCGGGCGCGTGCCAGTCAGCTTCGCCATAGTTGAACGCATAGATGTGCGCGCCGCGCCGGCGGATGCGAATATGCTCCGGCAGGTCTAGTGTCTCCAGGCCGGCCTCGGCAACGACATGACGCATTACCGCATTGATCAAATCGGCATCCGGCCAACCCGCGAGATAGTGGTTGCGGCCCTTGGCGGTGAAGGCCGGGCGGCCATCGGCGAAGGTCGAAAGCAGCCGGCCGGAACTCTCGATATGCTCGGCCCAGCGCTCGATCTTGCCCGCGACCTTGCCGGTCACCGGCTTCTCCAGGCCCGGACGCATAGTTGAGACCTCGATCACCCGCACGCCCAGCGCTTCGGCGAGCGGTCCCGGTGCAAGATTGTCTGGCGTTTCCATCGCTCCGGTTTTGGAGCCGGTACGTGGCCCGAACAGCTTCACCGCATCGCTGGCCGCGAAGGCGGCAGCAGCCGTGCCGGACACCAGCGGCAGCGTCGGTGCCAGCACCAGCCTGTAGCCATCCAGCGGGGCACCGGGGCGCACGAAATCGACGTCCAGACCAAGGCGGCGCACCGCCTCGTACCAGCGGAACACCAGTTCGTAGTAGCGGAAGTCCTTGCCCTGAGGCTGCACCGCCGCGACCCAATGCGCAGCATAATCATAGACGATGGCGACAGGTGCCTGAGCTGCTTCGCCGAGATCGCCCAGCTTTGCCAGTTCGCGCGCGACTTCGCCTGCTTCCTTGCCGCCCGGCGACAGCTCCTGCGTGCGCGGCAGGTTCAGGCCGGCATGGTATTGCTCCTGCCCGAACGGTGCCTGCCGCCAGCGGAAATAGCTGACGACATCTGCGCCATGCGCCAATGCTTCCCAGGTCCAGAGCCTGACCATGCCTGGTTTCGGCACAGGGTTCCATGTCGCCCAGTTCACCGGCCCCGGCTGCTGTTCCATCACCCAGAACCGACCCTTGCCAACGGCGCGGTAGAGGTCGTGGTGGTAAGGCGCGATATCTGGATGCGAGGTTTCGGCCCAGCGCAGCTTTTCCTCATCTGAGGTCAGGAAGGATTCGGCAAAACCGATCGGATAGGAATCCCATGAGGCGAGGTCGAGATCGTCACCGACATCCCAATGGTCGAACTCGTTGAAGAAGCCCATGAAATTATGGGTGATCCAGCGCCCTGGCGAATGCTTGCGGATGATCTCGCACTGCATGCGGTTGTAGGCTGCGACCTGATCGGACTGGAAACGCCAGAAGTCGAAGCGCGCCGCCGGGCTCGGCTCGGTCACCGTCAGGTTCGGCAGCGATATCTCGTCGAAACTCTGAACCTCCATCGACCAGAACACATTGCCCCAGGCTTCGTTCAACTGGTCGGTGGTCTGGTAACGGCTGCGTAGCCAGCGCCGGAATGCCTTGAGGTCTTCCTCGCCCCAGGACAGTATCGTGAAGTGGCAGCCATATTCATTGTCTGTCTGCCAGCCCGCGAGCGCCGGATGCTCACCGAAATGCTGGGCGATCTTCTCAACGATACGGCGGCTCTCCTTCCACCAGACCTCTGGAGAGAAGCTATAGTGGCGTCGCGAGCCGAAACCGCGCTGTCGGCCCTGCTCGTCCACCGGGGCAATCTCCGGATGCTCGTCCATGAGCCATTTCGGCGGCGTCGCGGTGGGTGTGCCCAGCACCACCTTCAGCCCGGTATCCCCCAGCACATCAATGGCGCGCTCCAGCCAGTCAAACTGATAGTCGCCGCGCGATGGTTCCAGCCGCGACCATGCAAACTCGCCAATGCGCACAAAGGAAATGCCGAGCTCGCGCATGCGTCGCGCGTCTTCTTTCCACCAGGTTTCCGGCCAGTGTTCGGGATAGTAGCAAACGCCAAGCATTATCGCGTGAGGTCCCCGTTGATGACGGCTTCGCCGGGTGTGTTGAACAGGTGGCAGGCGGCGGCGGGAATGCCGATCTTCACGCGGGCGCCAACCTTGCCCTTGGCCAGCCCGTCGGCGCGTACGGCGATGTCAGAGCCATCGGCCAGCGTGACGTAGAGCATCGTTTCCGAGCCGAGATGTTCGGCCAGTGCGATCTCGCCCTCGACTGTCGCATCGGCTGCCTCGCCAAGCTTCAGGTGTTCGGGGCGCACGCCAAGCGTGACATCTCCGCTGGCCTTGCCATTCAGCGATATGACAGTGTCGCCGGGCAAATCCACCACGACCTTGCCCGCCTGTTCCCGCGCTGTCGTCTTGATGAAGTTCATCCTGGGTGAGCCGATGAAGCCGGCAACGAACAGGTTCTTCGGACGGTGATAGAGCTCCAGCGGCGAGCCGACCTGTTCAATCCGGCCAGCGGATAGAACGACGATCTTGTCGGCCATGGTCATT
>CAYZQP010000005.1:0-756 GCA_964480545.1 uncultured Mesorhizobium sp.
GGTCGTGATTGCCGCCGATCCCGCCGGATGACACGATCGTCGCTCCGGCCGTGATCTCGAAGTCGCCGACGACCTCGCGCGACGATTCCGCCCCGCGCACGGCGCCGCTGTCGGCGAGCACCTCGCCGCGGGCGCCGGTGACGGCACCGTCCGCGACGAGGAGCTCGGTGACGCGGTGGCGGGGGAGCACCGTGAGCGTCCCGGCATCCTCGGCGCGGCGCAGCGCCTTCTCGAACGGCGCGACGATGCCCGGTCCGGTGCCCCACACGATGTGGAACCTCGGCACCGAGTTGCCGTGACCGTCGGCCAGACGCGTCGTGATCTGGTTGAGGCCGCCTATACGCGCGGCGCGTCCGACAATGGCGTCGTGCGGCGCAGAGGCCGGGATCAGCACGCGCCGCAAATATTCGAGACGCTGCGCCTGGTGCTCGGCTGGGCCTGGACCTATGTCATCGTCGCCGAGCTGATTGGCTCGTCCTCAGGCATTGGCCACATGATCGTCGACAGTCAGGCGCTGCTGAACACCGGCCAGATCATCTTCGGCATTATCGTCATCGGCCTGATCGGCCTGATCTCGGACTTCCTGTTCAAATGGGTCAATCGCCGGCTTTTTCCGTGGAGCCTGATATGAGAGCGAAAGCTGCATCCGGCCCGGCGGTCATTGTTGACAAGGTCTCGCGCACCTTTCCGGGCGTGGGCCGTGGCCAGCCGACGCTGGCGCTGACGCCAATTGACCTGCAGGTAGCAGAAAACGAC
>CAYZQP010000005.1:766-20484 GCA_964480545.1 uncultured Mesorhizobium sp.
CACCATCATCGGACCATCGGGCTGCGGCAAGTCCACACTGCTGCGCATCATTGCCGGGCTCGACTGGCCGACCGGCGGCAGCGTCACCGTGAAGGGACGGCAGGTGTCGGGCCCGGGTGCGGATCGCGGTATGGTGTTCCAGTCCTACACCCTGTTCCCCTGGCTGACGGTTGCCGACAACATCGCCTTTGGCCTGCGCGAAAAGGGCATGCCTAAAAGCGCGCGCGACGGCATCGTGCAGGACTATGTCGGCAAGGTCGGGCTCAAGGGGTTCGAGAACCATTGGCCAAAACAGCTCTCCGGCGGCATGCAGCAGCGCGTGGCGATTGCACGCGCGCTCGCCAATGATCCGGCGATCCTGTTGCTGGACGAACCATTCGGCGCGCTCGACCACCAGACGCGTGGCCTGATGCAGGAGCTGCTGCTGCAGATATGGGAAGCTGATCGCAAGACCGTGCTGTTCGTCACGCATGACATCGAGGAGGCGATCTTCCTTGCCAATCGCTGCGTGGTCATGACGGCGCGTCCCGGGCGCATCCGCGCCGATGTGCCGATCACGCTGCCGCATCCGCGCAGCTACACGATGAAATCCGAGCCCGAATTCCTCGACTACAAGCGCCGCCTGACCGAGGAAATCCGCGAGGAGGCAAAGAAGGTCGCCTGAGTCAGGCCTTCACCGCTCGCGCCGGTCCGGAATGTCTTCCGGGCGTCGGCCCGGACGGCTGCGGTAGGGCTGGAAGGACCAGCCAAACCAGAGCGCGCCTCCGCGAATGGCAAGTGCAGTCAGGAAGGCGATGATCGCGGAGAGTTGCGGCGCTGCCGTCAGCGAATCGGCGAGCACGTAAGCCGCCGCGCCGGCGCCGGCCGCAGAGACATAGACCTCGGGACGCAGAAGCACCGACGGCTCGCCCGCCACAATGTCGCGCAGGATACCTCCAAACGTGGCAGTCAACATGCCGGTGATTATCGCCACAACAGGCGAGCCGGTAATGCTCAGACCCTTGGCCGCGCCCATGGTTGCAAAAGCTGCAAGGCCAATGGCGTCCAGCCACAACAGCCATCGCCAGCGCGAGTCCATCATGTGGGCGCAGAAAAACACCAGAATCGCGACAGCGGCGCAGATCAGCACGTAGGCATTGTTGGAGAGCCAGAACACCGGGACGTTCAGGATAACGTCACGCAGCGTTCCGCCGCCAATCCCCGTTATCGCCGCGAGAAAGATGAAACCGACAATATCCAGCTGCTTGCGCGAGGCAGCAAGCGCACCGGTCGCGGCAAACACCGCGACACCAGCATAGTCCAGCAGTTGCAATGCAGTCATCGGCCGCTCCTCATCGCTCTGATAGCGTCGGCACGGGCTCCTGTCGAACCTCTTTGAGCGACGCCTGCGAGCACATCCTTCTCAATCCGGCAGAGCCTTCCCCGCTTCGATAAAATAGGCGACAGTAAACGGGCGGCGGCCAATGTCGCGGAGGGGCGTTATGAATCTTGTGTTTTTCTCACCGCATTTTCCGTCGACCGGCTCGGACTTCTGCGACCGCCTGTTCAAGGCTGGCGCGACGGTGCTGGGCATCGGCGATGCGCCATATGATGACCTCGACAAGAAGCTGCGCAACGCACTGGGTGAGTACTACCGGGTCTCCGACATGGAGGACTATGACCAGATCTACCGGGCGATGGGCCACTTCATCCACAAGCATGGCCGCATCGACCGGTTTGAGTCGCTGAACGAACATTGGCTGGATCTGGAGGCCGGTATCAGGACCGACTTCAACATCTGGGGCATCCGGGCCGACTATGTCCAGAACATCAAGAAGAAGAGCCGGATGCGCGCAGCCTTCCGCAAGGCAGGCGTCAATGTCATCGCCCAGAAAAAGACCTCCGATCGCGCCGGCGCACAGGAGTTCATCCGCCGCGTCGGCTATCCGGTTGTCGTCAAGCCGGACTCTGGCGCGGGTGCTGCGCACACCTACAAGATATCCGACGCGCGCGAACTGGACGAGTTCTTCCGCATCAAGCCGGAAGGCGTAACGTTTGTCATCGAGGAGTTCATCGATGGCCTTGTGGTGACATACGATGGTCTGGTGAGCCGCGATGGCAAGATACTGTTTGCCGCCAGCACCAGGTATGACGGCTCGATCATGGACGTGGTGAACAAGAACCTGCACATGAGTTATGTCTGCCGCCCGAACGTGCCATCCGAAGTGTCCGAGATCGGCGAGAAGATCGTCAGGGCGTTCGACCTGAAAGAGCGCTTCTTTCACATCGAACTTTTCGAGCGGAAGGACGGGAAGCTCTTTGCACTGGAAGTCAATATTCGCCCGCCTGGTGGCTACATGACCGACGCCATCAACTACAGCTACGACATCGACATATACGCCGAGTGGGCGAACATGGTCGTGCACAACCGTGTCAGCGGGGGCTTCGAAGGCAAGTACTATACGGCCTATGCAAGCCGCAAAAGCCATTACGCTTATCGCCACAGCCATGGTGATGTGCTAGCGGCGCAGAAGGACAAGATTGTCCGCCACAACGCCATCGAGAAGATTTTCTCCCGGGCCATGGGTGACTATGCCTATCAGCTCAGGTCAAAGGATCTGGAAGCGCTGCGCGAAGCGGTCAGCTATATTCAAGAGGTCTGAGTTTGGACATTTCCTACCACAAGTGGTTCAGCTCCCGGCTTGGCCGGGACATGGAATACAAGCGTTACGGGTTTTCTGGCCGGCCTTTCATCGTTTTCCCGACGTCGCAGGGCCGCTTTTACCAGTTCGAGGATTCCGGCGGCGTTGGCTCCCTGGCCGAATTTGTCGATACCGGGCGCATCCAGATTTTCACCGTTGACGGGATTGATTCGGAGAGTTTCTTCAACAAGGGCGCAGACCATCCTGGCCGCATTGCCCGCCACGAGGCCTATTTCGGGTACATCCGCGATGAGGCCCTGCCGGAGTTTACCCGAATTGCCTCGAATTCGAATGCCGGGCGCGTCGTCAAGCCGATCTTTGGCGGCTGCTCGATGGGCGCATTCCATTCGTCGAATTTCGTGTTCCGTTATCCCGAGCTGGCGTCGGGACTGATTGCGCTGTCGGGTGTCTATTCGACAAAAGATTTTTTCGGCGACGACCTTGCCGGTGACATCTTCTACAATTCCATCCTGAACTATCTGCCTGGCCTTGAAGCGCGCTCGATACTCGATCGCATCCGGGCCCTCCGGCTGATCTTCTGTTGCGGGCAGGGCGCGTGGGAAGAGCGCATGCTGGAGGACACGCGCGATCTCGAGGCGCTGCTCGGCACAAAGCGCATTCCTGCCTGGGTGGATTATTGGGGTGGCGACGTTTCGCACGACTGGCCGTGGTGGCATCGACAGCTTCCCTATTTCATGGGCCGCTGGCTCGATGAGGACCTCAAGAGCCGGCTGGACTGATCGGGCGTCAAGGCTCCCAGACGCGCCCGTTTACCCCGTTTCGAGACTGTGATCAGCCTAAACCGGTTTAGTTCCCGGGCCCTGCCGAAACGCTGTTGCCACGGGGATAGCTTTTGCCTATCGGCGCGCTAACATCGTTGAAAACGGAGGAATATCTTGGCCCGCATCACCCTACGCCAGCTGCTCGATCACGCCGCCGAACATGATTACGGCGTGCCCGCCTTCAACATCAACAACATGGAGCAGGCCCTGGCGATCATGGAAGCTGCCAATGCAGCTGATGCGCCGGTTATCATCCAGGCCTCGCGTGGCGCGCGCTCCTACGCCAATGACATCATGCTCAAGCACATGATGGACGCGGTCACCGAAATCTATCCGCACATCCCGGTCTGCGTGCATCTCGACCACGGCAACGAGCCGGGCACCTGCATGACCGCGATCCAGTCGGGCTTCACCTCGGTGATGATGGACGGCTCGCTGAAGGCCGACGGCAAGACGCCCGGCGATTGGGTTTACAATGTCGGCGTGACCAAAACGGTCACCGACATGGCGCATCTCGGCGGTATCTCGGTTGAGGGTGAGCTCGGCGTTCTCGGCTCGCTGGAGACCGGCGAGGGCGAGAAGGAGGATGGCCATGGCTTTGAGGGCAAGCTCAGCCACGACCAGCTGCTGACCAACCCGGATGAAGCCGTGAAGTTCGTGCAGGAGACCAAGGTCGACGCACTGGCGATTGCCATGGGTACCTCGCACGGTGCCTACAAGTTCACCCGCAAGCCCGATGGTGCTGTGCTGGCGATGAACGTGATCGAGGAAATCCACCGCAAGCTGCCGAACACCCATCTGGTGATGCATGGCTCGTCGTCGGTGCCGGAAGACCTGCAGGAAATCATCAACAAGTTCGGCGGCAAGATGAAGCCGACCTGGGGTGTGCCTGTCGAGGAAATTCAGCGCGGTATCAAGCACGGCGTGCGCAAGATCAACATCGATACCGACAACCGCATGGCGCTGACCGGCGCGATCCGCAAGGTGTTTGCCGAAGACCCCTCGGAGTTCGATCCGCGCAAATATCTGAAGCCCGGCATGGCCGCCATGACCAAGCTGTGCAAGCAGCGCTTCGAGGAGTTCGGCACTGCCGGCCACGCCCGCAAGATCAACCCGCTGCCCGTGGCCGAGATGGCGAAGCGCTACAAGTCCGGCGAGCTCGATCCGAAGATCGGTTAAGCTATCCGCGTTCCGGGTGTCGCTGTGCGGCATCCGGGCCACCCAGCGTCGCGCAAAAGTGTGTCGCGGTTTTGCGACAACGACATGCGGTAAAACAGAGACTTCCAGCGCGGATCGATCACGACCCGCGCTAAATGGCCGGGGCGTCAGGCGTCTTTTTCGGCCTGCTCGTCCACCGGGCCAGGCTCGGCCTTCTCGTTGGCATTGGCGGGCGCCGCCTTCGGGCCTCCCGTCGAAACCCCGACCATGGCAGGACGCAGCACACGGTCGCCGATGGAGTAGCCGGTCTGCACCACCTGCACGACTGTTCCCGTTGGAACATCGGGGTTGGGAACCTCGAACATCGCCTGATGGAAATTCGGATCGAACTTCTCACCCTCCGGCGCGAGCTTCTTTACGCCGTGCCGCTCCAGCGCCGACAACATTGCGCGCTCGGTGATCTTCACACCTTCGAACAGCGACTTCAGCCCTGCCTCACCGGAGCCGACCGCCTCGGTTGCACGGTTGAGGTTATCGGAAACGGCCAGCATGTCCCGGGCAAAGTTCGACACGGCGTAGGTACGTGCATCCTGAACATCGCGGGCGGTGCGGCGGCGCAGGTTCTCCATTTCTGCAGCGAGGCGCAGATTCTGGTCCTTCAAGTCGTCGACTTCCTTCATCAACTTCTCAAGCACAGCGAATTCATCCGCTGCCTCGTCGGCCATCAGCGTGTCTTCGATGTCTTCTGCAGGGATCTCGCGATCCTTCTCGTTGGTCATAGTCATTCCGGTCTGGTTTTCAGATTTGCGCCCGATATCGAGGCTTGGGACGTAAAAATCAAGGGGGCCGGGGCGCGCGAAAGCGCCGGTGCGCATCGCCAGATGATTAACGAATCCTTTCAGTGATCGCTTGAATGCCAGGTTTGTCCCGAAGCCGGATTTAGGAGAACCCTGCTATGTTTTGCCTATGACCGGGGACATCAAGGCAACTGCTGGGAGCAGCGTCAGGCGTGGCTTGCGTTTCAGGCGCGATGCTATCCGCTTCTGGGGTGGCGTTCTGCTGCTGGTCGCCGCTTCTTTCGCGGCGGCTTTCGGCCTGACGATCCTGGTGGCGCCGCCACTGGGCCATGTCGATGACGATCTTGTGACCATTGCGCTTGGCGTGACGTTTGGCGCGCTGACGATGATTGTTGCGATCTGGCTGCGTGACATGGCCGAGACCCATCGCCAGCGCGGCCGCGCTGCAGCGTCGGCGCAGATGGAAAGCCTCGCGGACAGGATGTGGGAGCTTGAGGAGAGCGACCAGCGATTCCGTGAGATCAGTGACCTTCTCGGCGATCTCGTCGTCCATCGCGACAGTGACGGCCGCATTGTCTATGCCAACCGGGTTTTCGCCGACCAGCTGGGCATTGCTCCGCGTGACCTGATGGGGCGCACGCTTTCCGAGCTTGGCATTGTGTTTCGCGGTGATGCCGCGCGCATGCTGCAGCCGGATGGCGAACTGACCTCGTCGGATGTGGCGATCCAGCGCAATGGCCAGACCCGCTGGTACTCCTGGATCGAGCTCACCGTGCGCGAAAAGGAGGGCGGTGCGGTGTCGCGCAAGGCAATTGCCCGCGATATCACCCAGAGTAAGCTGAGCGAGACCGCGCTGATCGATGCGCGCGAGCGCTCGGAACACGCCAGCCAGGCCAAGTCGCGCTTCCTCGCAACTGTCAGCCACGAGATCCGCACGCCGATGAATGGTGTGATCGGCATGGCGCGCCTTCTCGCCGGCACGCGCCTGTCGGAAGAACAGCGCACCTATGTCACCTCCATTTCCAGTTCGGCCAATGCGCTGATGGCGTTGATCGAGGACCTGCTTGACTTCTCCAAGATCGAGGCTGGCCGTATCGCGCCGGAGCCGAGGGCGATGTCGCCGCGTGAGCTGGTCAACAATGTCGTCGAGCTGCTGGCTGGCAAGGCCTATACGAAGGAACTTGGTCTCGCCTGCCATGTCGCGCCTGACGTGCCGCAGCAGATCATGGCCGATCCGAACCGCCTGCGTCAGGTGCTGATCAACCTGGTCGCCAACGCCACCAAGTTTACGGACAGGGGCGGTATTCTGGTCAACGTGGATATGGATGGCGGTATGTTGCGCTTCGCTGTTGCCGACACCGGTCCTGGTATGACCGAGAAGGACTTGATCCGCATTTTTGACGAATTCGAGCAGGTCAACTCTGCATCGACCCGCGACCAGGGCGGCCTCGGCCTGGGCCTGGCAATCTCCAGGCGTCTGGTTGAGGCGATGGATGGTGCGATTGAAGTCGCCAGCCTGCCCGGCAAGGGCTCGACCTTCACCTTCCGCATCCCCGCGAAGTCGCTGGATGTGGACATACCGCCGCAGGCGCAGAGCGGCTCGGTGCTGATCCTGTCTGCCAATGTGGTCGAGGCTGAGGCCCTGGCAAAGACCGTCGAGGCGCATGGCGGCACATCCGAAATTGCCAGCAGTCTCGACGCTGTGTCGGATCGCTTCGATGCGTTGTTGGTGGATTCCAGCTTTGCCGATGCACATGATGAGGACCTGCGCCGCATGGCTGACGAGGGCGCTCTGCCTGCCAACCGGCTTATCCTTGTTGCGCCGGACCAGCGCGATCGCCTCAACGCATGGCGCGATGCCGGCTATGGCAACTTCCTGGTTCGCCCGGTGCGCGGCGAGACGCTGATGCGAATCCTCGGCGGTGGCGAACTCAAGCGCAGGCGCGCGCGGGTACAGGCGGTCGAGGCTGCGGTTGAGGCCAGCGGCTCATCGCTCTCGGTTCTGCTGGCTGAAGACAATCAGATCAATGCACTGCTGGCGCGCACCGTGCTGGCGCGCGCCGGTCACAGCGTCGAGACTGTCGGCGACGGGCAGTCTGCGGTCAATGCCGCATCCGACCCGGACACCCGGCGCTTCGACGTCATCCTGATGGACCTGAACATGCCGGTGATGGATGGGCTCGATGCCATTTCCATCATCCGGAAACGCGAGGAAGCTGCCGGGCGTCCGCCGGTGCCGATCCTGGTGCTTTCCGCCGACAGCCTGGAGCAGACGCGTCATGAGGTACTGGCGCGTGGCGCAACCGGCTTCCTGACCAAGCCGCTCGACCCTGAGGGATTGGTGCGCGCGGTCGAGGAACAGGCTGCGGCGTGAAGACTTGCCGCGCTCGAAACAAGCTCGCTACCCCGGCAAAAGCCGTTCGTCAGCTGGATGCGCCGCAAGAATTCGCGCAGCCACCGCTTTGCCGGCTGTGATTGCGCCCTCGACATAACCCGGAAAGGACGGCGAGACTTCCGAGCAGGCGAAATGGATTGGCGGTGCGCCGGTCAGAATGCGGGCTTCGGCGTCATTGACATGCGGATCCATGTTGAGGTCGCTGTAGCCTGACATATGGTCACCGCCGGTCCAGCGGAACACTGCCGCGTCGATCCAGTCACCGGCCTTTGGCCCATGCGCATCAATGAGGCGCCGCCGCGCCTCATCGAGCAACGTCGCGTCGTCGCTTCCCCGCATTTCGATGGCCAACGGCCCGGCTATGAAGAAGCCGAGCATAGCCTGATCCGGCCGGCTGAAGTCACAGGCAAACAGGCCTTGCGGCTGGTTCCACAGCACCATGCCGCTGAGGCCGGCATCGCGCCAGAACGGCGTGGCATAGGCGCAGACGATCTTGATCACCACACCGCCGCGCCAGACGGACAGGGCGGCGTCCAGGTCCTCCGGCAGGGCAGGATCAAAAGCCAGTTGTGCCGCACTGGATGGCGGCATCGCCAACAGAGCCTGGCATGCCTGAAATGTGCCGGCTTCGGTTTCAACCGAAACGCCCGTGTGAGTGGTCCGGACCGCGTGCACGTGCGTGCTGCAACGCAATGCGCCGCCCAGATCAACCGTCAGGTCCTCGGCCAGTGAGTGCATCGTCTCGGCCAGGAAGTACTGCAACTCGGGCGTCTCGTTGGTGATGCGACGGTCATTGTCGATAAGATACCAGAGCGGGATATCGCTCGCCGGCAGACACCACAATCCCTCTGCCATTGCGCGGAAAGCGGCTGTGACCTCCACCGGCTCATCCACGCCGGCCAGCCAGCCATCGACCGAGAGGCCTGATATGGCGGGCGCGCGCGGATCAATCGCCAGCATATCTTCGCGCAAGGCAAAGCTGCGCGCATAGACACGGTCGGCCTCGCCCTTCGGCATTGGCGGGCGCACCACCGGCATGCCTTCGAACCATGTGGTCACGAGGGTTTTTGCATGGCGCCGCGCCAGATCCATGACCTGCAGCATGTCATCGCAGATGAACTGTCCACCTGCATCGATGCGTCCGGCTCTTGGCAGCACCGCCGACCGGACGCGTCCGCCGACGCACTCTTCAGCCTCAAGAAGGAGCACGCTGAGGCCCGCGCCACGCAGTTCATGCGCAGCCGTCAGGCCGGTGAAACCCGCCCCGACAATGACGATGTCAAAACGCTCCGGAGTCTTGTTCACCTGCCTGGTCGCCCGAAAAGTTTGAAGCTCCCGGATCTAGTATCCGGCTTTGATCTTCTCGAACTCCTCGATCATCTTCTGCCGCAGCGGGGTTGGCAGCGGCGACTGGAACAGCGTCTTGTCGAGGAACTTGCCGACATCGGCATAGCCCTTCTCGGCGACAACCGCCTGGTCAACCTCGGCCATGCTCTTCGCGTTGGCGTGACCATACCCCCAGTCGGTGAGCAGGAATTTTGCCACGGCCGGGGTGTTGATGGCGTTCAGGTAGTCATAGGCCTTGTCAGCACTGCCTGGAGCGCCCTTGACCTTGACGTAGCCGCAAACCCAGGTGGACTGACCCTCGGCAGTGTCGCGCGTCGACTTGATCGGCGCACCCGCCAGCGCCGACTGCACCGCCGCGTCATTCCAGGCCCAGGCCAGGTCGACCTCGCCGCCGGACAGCGCATTCACGATCTCTGTCGTATCAGTCCAGTAGATGCGGACGTTCTTGTGGACCTCACGCAGAAATGCAGAAGCCTCGGCGAACTGGGCATCGGTCATCTGCGTCCAGTCTTTCAGCCCGATGACGAGCGAGGCCAGCGCATAGGCGTCGTCGACGCTGTCACCGATGGAGACGCGATCCTTGAACTTTGGATCGGCCAATGATTTGAGAGACTTGATGTCCTCTTCGCCGACCTTCTCTGAATTGTAGGTCAGCAGCGAGTTGCCCCACTCCCAGGGCAGGAACCAGGCTTTTCCGTCAGCTGTTGTGGCGAGGTCCTTCATGCCCATGATCTGCGGGTTCATGTCGGCCCAGCCGGTGATCTTCGATGTGTCGAGCGGTTCAATCAGCCCGGCGTCCCGCCACTTCGAGACGCTCTGGGAGCAAGGGTGCGCGAGATCGGTCTTGAAGCCCGCAACCAGCTTCTGGAACGCCTCTTCCTCATCGCCGAAGAAGGTGAATGTCGGCGCGCCGCCATGTTTGGCAACATAATCAGGGTGAAACTCGGGAACCTCATAGCCCGACCAGTCGAAAATGGTCAGGCTGTTATCTGCCATGGCGGGCGCGGCAAAAACAGCCGCTGTGGCGACCACGCCGAGCGCAAGGCGTCTCGTTATTCTTCGCATTCTCACCTCCGTGGTTGCCCCTCTGGTTGTTGTCACATCATCCCGGTTGCAACCTCGTCGGGATCATGCCTTGCCGGTTTTCCGGTCGTAATGTTTCGGGAAGACGACCGAGAGGAACTCCATCGCCGCTTCCTGTGCGCTCTGGCGCGTGACGTCCTCGGTGCCCATCATCAGCCGCAGCCAGAGCCCCTCCAGCGCCGAACTCAGCGCCAGCGCAATCACCGCCGGGTCCAGATTGTAATCGCCTTCAGCCTTGAGACTGGTGCAGAGGTCGATGATCACTTCCTGGTACTTGCGGTCACGGGCGCCACACAGCACCTGATAGGTAGGCCGCGATTTCGCCTCGCCCCAGAACGCGCACCAGGCTGCGAGCTTGCGCTTGGTGCAGATCGAGCGATCAAAATCTGCGGCGACGAGCGCCTTGAGTTTCTCGGCCGGCGCTTCGCCCGCCTTTTCCAGGGTCGTGCGCCAATGCGCGGCATACTCATCCGACATATACTGCAAGGTCGCGATCAGCAGCTTTTCCTTGCTCTCGAAATGGAAGTTCACAATGCCGCGCGACAAGCCAGCGCCGTCGGCAACGTCCGCCATCGTGGTTTCGGAATAACCGCGCTTCGCCAGTGAATCGATGGTTGCTTCTATGAGCTGCTGCCGGCGCACATCCTTGGTGGCGGTGCGGGGCGCTGCCGCTCCCGGCACACCCTCGCGCCGGCGGCTGGATTGAGGCTTTACATGCCTGTTCATGGACGTCTCTCGATCAGCGCGAATGCTGCGCTGTTGAGACGGCGTTCTTGTGGCACTGTCAAGGACCATCACCGGATGTCCACCATGCTCCATGTTTCCGAGAGACCAGCTTGTCATCCAAAGCTAGCGCGGCTGTACGAAAACGCAAGCTCATTTGTTGAACGTCCATTCAATGGCTGGACAATTTGCCGAGAGCTGTGCGAGACTTGGGCATCGGAGAACATGCCGGGATGAAAACCTGGGACGCAATCATCATAGGTGGCGGCCATAACGGGCTCGTCAACGCCTGCTATCTGCAGCGCGCGGGTCTGAATGTGCTCGTGCTGGAGCAGAAAGACTGGGTTGGGGGTGCCGCAACCAGCCGTTCCCTGACGCCGGGCTTCACCTATTCCAACTGCTCCTATGTCTGTTCGCTGTTTCGCCCGGAGATCATGCGCGATCTGGAACTGCCGCGTTTCGGCCTGCAGGTTATCCCGTACGAAGGCGGTGCGGTGCTGACGCAGGACGGTGACTATCTCGGCAATTATCGCGATCACGATGCGCATCGCCGCGAGTTCGCGCGGTTCTCGGCCCGCGACGCCGAGGCCTATGATCGCTATTCGCGCGATGTCACACGCCAGTGCCGCTTCATCCAGCCGCTGCTGATGCGCACCGCGCCGGACCCTACCAGCTTCAGGCCACGCGATCTCGGCGAACTTCTCTATCTCGGCAAGAAGTTTGCCGGGCTGTCTGCCGAGGAAATGGCGCTGACCCTGCGCTTCTGGACGATGTCCATCTCCGACTTCCTCGACGAATATTTCGAGACAGACGTGATCAAGGCCAATTTCGCCCTGTCCGGCATTATCGGCACAGCCCTCGGACCGATGTCGCCCGGCACGGCCTATGTGCTGCTGCACCACTACATGGGCGAGGTCGATGGCTCGGTCGGGGCATGGGGCTATGCACGCGGCGGAATGGGCGCGGTCACGCAGGCACTCGCAGCCTCGTTCCAGGCATCTGGCGGCACGATCCGCACTGGTGCGGAAGTTGATCAGGTGCTGGTCGCCGGCGGCCATGCTCAAGGGGTCGTACTGAAAGATGGCGAGGAAATCCGTGGCCGCCTGATCGTCTCCAACGCCGATGTGAAACGCACGTTCCTCAAGCTCGTGGACGAGAACGAACTGCCCGACATTTTTCTGCGCCGCGTCAGGAGCTTCAAGATCAGGGGCTCGTCCGGCAAGGTCAACATCGCGCTCGATTCCATGCCGGTCTTCCCGGCCCTGCCAGAGGATTCGCCCTGCCTGCGCGGCGATATGCATTTCACCGACTCGGTCGAACGGATGGAGCGCGCCTATGATGACTGGAAGGCCGGGCGCTGGTCGGCGGACCCGTTCCTCGACATGGTGATCCCGACCACGCTGGATCCCACAATGGCCTCGCCCGGCAAGCATTTCATGTCATGTTTCGTGCAATACGCGCCGCCGAAAGTGCATGGCCGCGACTGGACGGCGGCAGACCGTGACGGCTTCGCCGAGAGTGTCATCTCGCAGATCGCGGAGTATTCTCCCGGCTTCCGCGAGCGCATCGTTCACATGGAGGTGCGTACGCCGCGCGAGATCGAGGAGGAGACCGGCCTGACCGAGGGCAATATCTTCCAGGGCGAGCTGACCTTCGACCAGTTGCTCTTCAACCGTCCGGTGCCCGGCTACGCGCAATATCGCTCACCCATCGGCGGCCTCTACATGTGCGGCTCATCCACCCATCCCGGTGGTGGCGTGATGGGTGCGCCGGGGCGCAATGCGGCTGTCGAAATCCTGCGCGATCTCAGACAAGGTTCCCACCACGTGAGTGACGCCCATGACGTCATTTGATGCACTCGTCATCGGCGGCGGTCACAACGGTCTTGTGGCCGCGACCGTGCTGGCCCAGTCCGGGCGCAAGGTCGCGTTGCTCGAGGCTGGCGAGCAGCCCGGCGGAGCCGCGGTCACACAGGAATTTGCGCCAGGCTTCCACGCCTCGATGGCGCATCTGGTCAACCGGCTGCACCCCGACGTGGTGAAGGCGCTCTCTCTGGAAAAACACGGCCTGACATTCGACCACAATCAGTTCGCACCAACAGTAGCGCTGTCGCCTGATCAGGGTCCGCTGGTGATGCACGGCGCGTATGGTGAGTCGCTGACAGGAGCGTCGGAGAGCGAGCGCAAGGCCTGGGCGGAACTGCGCGCCCAGCTGATTCGCTTCGCCGGCTTGCTGAAGCCAATGTTGTCGCGCCCGCCGCCCGGGCTTGGCGGCGGCTCCATGTCTGACACGGCAGCGCTCGGCATGCTCGGCCTGTCGCTGCGACGGCTCGGCAAGGAGGATATGCGCGACTTCCTGCGCATGCTGCTGATGAACGTGGCCGACGTGGCCGACGACCATCTGACGGATGACCGGCTGAAGGGTGTGCTGGCATTTGATGCCGTGCTCGGCGCGCATCTCGGGCCGCGCTCGCCAACCTCGCTGCTCGGGCTTTATTACCGGCTGGCGGGCGATGTGATCGGCCATGCCGGTGCGCAGGTGATCCCGGCCGGTGGAATGGGAGCTGTGGCGCAGGCGATGGTGGCGGCCGCCGGGAGTGCCGGCGTCAAGATTATGACTGCCGCTGACGTGACCGCCATCCGTGTTGTCGACGACCGCGTTGCCGGTGTCTCGCTGGCTGATGGCCTGGAGATCGACGCTCCGGTCGTGGTCGCCGCGATCAATCCGGCAACCGCCTTGATGAACCTCGTGGGCCCGCGCCTTCTGGACACGGGCCTGGTGCGCAAGGTCAAGAATATCAGGATGAAGGGTTCGACTGCGAAACTCCATCTGGCACTTGATGCGCCACCGCAATTCCTCGCTGTCGGTCAGGGAGATCACAAGGGCCGGCTGCTGATTGCGGGTTCGACCGATCATGTCGAGCGGGCCTTCAATCCGTGCAAATATGGCGAGTTCTCTCCCGAACCGGTGATGGAGATCACGCTGCCCAGCCTGACCGATCGGTCGCTTGCGCCGGATGGAGCCTGCGTGCTGTCCGCTGTCGTGCAATATGCGCCCTACGGCCTGAAACAGGGCTGGGATCGCGGCAAGCCACAATTCCTGAAGGCGATCATGGCGCAACTGGAAGCTTGTGCGCCGGGCATCGGCAAGCTGGTGTGGCACACGGAGCTGCTGACCCCCGCGGATATCGAGTCGCGCTATCGTATGCCAGGCGGACACTGGCATCATGGCGAGTTGCAGGTCGACCAGATGCTGGTCAATCGGCCGTTCGCCGGCTGCGCGGATTATCGCACGCCGATTGCCGGCCTTTATCTCGGAGGCTCCGGTTCGCATCCGGGCGGCGGGGTGTCCGGCGTTCCCGGCCTGAATGCAGCGCGCACCGTGATGAAGGGGAAGGGATGATGGACCTCGCCACCCGCAAGGCCGCGCAAGCCCACATCAATACGCTGAGACTGCCAACGCCGTTCCAGCCCCGGCTGGAGGCAGCGAGTGCGCAGCAGGACTGGTACACCTGGGCCGGCTACAAGGCACCGATGTCGCTGTGGGACGAGGAGATGGAGTTCTTCGCCATCCGCAGTCAGGCGGCGCTCTTCGACATCTCGCCGATGGTGAAATATCGCATCGAGGGGCCGGATGCCGAGGCGTATCTCAACCGTGTCACACTGCGCAACGTGGCGAAGCTGAAGCCCGGCCGTGTCCACTACACTGCCTGGTGCGATGATGAAGGCCATGTACTGGACGATGGAACCCTGTTCCGGCTGACGCAATCGCGGTTCCGGCTGTGTTGTCAGGAACGGCATCTGCCCTGGTTGCTCGACAGCGCGATCGGTTACGACGTCACGATAGCCGAGGAGACAGAAGCTGTCGCCGGTCTGGCATTGCAGGGTCCGACCGCTTACGCGGTTTTGCGTGACGCCGGTTTCGCAGGCGTCGAGAGGCTGAAGATTTTTGACCTGGCCGAGTTTGCTCACGAGGGCGGCGCGGTCACCATCTCGCGCACAGGATTTACCGGCGACCTCGGTTATGAGCTGTTCATGCCGGTGGAACTGGCGCTGGGCGTCTGGGACCGGTTGAGTGCTGCAGGGCGTCTGCATGGTCTGCGCCCGATAGGCTACGCAGCGCTGAACCGCGCGCGCATCGAGGCGGGCCTTCTGGTCGCCAATGCCGATTTCATCACCGGCGATCACGCCATCCGGGTTGATCGCCTGCGTCAGCCGGATGAGATCGGCCTCGGCTTCATGATTGATCTGGACAAGGGTCATTTCAACGGACGCCGCGCCATCGCAACCGCGCGGCGGAGCAAAGGCATGAAGCATGTGCTGGTCGGGCTGGAGATCGAGGGCAATATCCCCGCCGAGCACGCCATCGTCTATTATCGCGGCAAGCGCGAGGTCGGGCTGGTCAGTGCCGCGATCTGGTCGCCGACCGCCAAGCGCAACATTGCGATCGCCAGCCTTCAGCGCCCCTATGGCGACACCGTACTCGATGATCTCTGGGTCGAGATCTACGCCATGCGCGAGCTGCAATATGTCAAGCTGATGAAGCGGGCGAGAGTGGTACCGCGCCCCTTCATCAAACTAGAGCGTCGCACAGCCAATCCGCCGGGTGTGCGCTAGGCATGCGCAAGCGCGACGAAGCTGCCGAGAACTGGGCGCTGGTGCGAACGCCGCTGGGCGAGGAATGGTCTGGACGCGCCCGCTATGCGGCGGCGATGTACTTTTTCCAGCAGGGCGAGATGAGTTCCGAGGTGCTGGAAGTCTATCGCATCTCTTCCCGTCTTGATCACCAGGATCCGCTGTCCATCCTGGGGGAACGTGGCATTGGCAAGGACTGGCTGGCGCGCTTCAGCCTGTAGCTGGCGCCCCACAAGGAGCCGTGCTGGCCCCTGTTTCATATCTTCCGTATCCACAATAGTCTGCGCGGCGATTCGAAAGGCGCAAGCATGCTCGCACTGGACCCCGTACTGAAACAACTTGATGGCGCGCTGGATGCCAGCCTGGAGCGGCTGTTCGGGCTGCTGCGGCTGAAATCCATCTCCACCGACCCGGCTTTCAAGGGCGAGGTGCGCAAGGCGGCCGAATGGCTGGTGGCTGACCTGCAATCTATCGGGTTTGACGCCTCTGTGCGCGATACGCCGGGACACCCGATGGTGGTGGCGCATCATGACGGCCCTGAAGGCGCGCCGCATGTGCTGTTCTACGGTCATTATGACGTGCAGCCGGTCGACCCGCTGAACCTCTGGACCGATGACCCGTTCGACCCGAAGATCAAGGACGGCCAATCAGGCCGCAAGATCATCACCGGGCGTGGTTCGTCGGATGACAAGGGGCAGCTGATGACCTTTGTCGAGGCCTGCCGCGCCTACAAGGCGGTGCATGGCGCGTTGCCGGTAAAGGTGACAATCCTGTTTGAGGGCGAGGAGGAATCCGGCTCGCCGTCGCTTAAGCCATTTCTTGAGGCGAATGCGGCCGAGCTGAAGACGGATTTCGCGCTGGTCTGCGATACTTCCATGCATGACCCCGAAACGCCGTCGATCTGCGTCAGCCTGCGCGGGCTGGTCGGCGAGGAGATTGTCATCAAGGCTGCCAATCGCGACCTGCATTCCGGTTATTACGGCGGTGCTGCCGCAAACCCGATCACCGTGCTGGCACGCGTGCTGGGCGACCTGCATGACGAGACGGGCCGGGTCAAAATAAACGGCTTCTATGATGGCGTCGAGGAGACCCCGAGCCAAGTCAAGACGTCCTGGGAGGCGCTGGGACAGACGCCGGAGAACTTCCTCGGACCGATTGGTCTTTCAGTGCCGTTCGGCGAGCAGGGGCGCTCGATCCTTGAGCTGACCTGGGCGCGCCCGACTGCGGAAGTGAACGGCATTTCCGGTGGCTACGAGGGCGACGGCTTCAAGACGGTCATCCCGGCGCAGGCGCTGGCGAAGGTGTCGTTCCGCCTCGTGCACAAGCAGGACCCGGCAAAGATCCGCGAGAATTTCCGGGCCTTCGTGCAGGCGCGCATTCCGGCAGACTGCATCGTGGAGTTCCACCCGCATGGCGGCTCGCCGGCGATCCAGTTGCCCTATGATTCGCCGGTGTTGAGCAAAGCCAAGAATGCGCTGTCGGATGAATGGCCGAAGCCGGCGTTGCTGCTTGGCGGTGGCGGGTCGATCCCGGTGGTCGGTGACTTCCAGACCTATCTCGGCATCCAGTCCATGCTGGTCGGCTTCGCGCTGTCGGAAGACAATATCCACTCGCCGAACGAAAAATATGATTTGAATTCATTCGCAAAGGGTCAGCGCAGTTGGGCCCGCATCCTCTCCGCATTGGCAAAGTAAGACATGAGCACACCTCCGGTTATCCGCTACCACAAGGGCGATCTGCCTAACCTCGATCACTACACGTCAGATGCGGTTGCCATCGACACGGAGACGCTCGGCCTGCTGCCGCATCGCGACCGCCTCTGCGTGGTGCAGCTGTCGCCGGGTGATGGCACGGCTGATGTCGTGCAGATTGCTGCGGGCCAGAAACGCGCGCCGAACATCGTCGCGCTGCTGAAGGACCGCAAGAAGACCAAGCTGTTCCACTACGGGCGCTTTGATATTGCGGTGCTCTACCACACGTTCGGCGTGCTCTGTGAACCCGTGTGGTGCACCAAGATCGCCTCGCGGCTGTCGCGCACCTATACGGACCGCCACGGCCTGAAGGACATCTGCTGGGAGCTGCTCGGCGTGACCATCTCCAAGATGCAGCAATCGTCCGACTGGGCGGCAGAGACGCTGTCGCCGGAGCAGATCGAATATGCTGCGTCTGACGTGCTCTACCTGCACCAGCTACGCGATGCGTTGCAAGCGCGCCTGGTGCGTGACGGGCGGATCAAGGAAGCCGAGGCCTGTTTCAAGTTCCTGCCGACACGGTCAAAGCTCGATCTCATGGGCTGGGACGAGCAGGATATTTTTGCGCACAGCTGACGAACGGAACCCACTGGCAGCTTGAAGCGTTTCACAAAAAGTTGTTCAGCTTCCGTTCAGCCGAAGCAGGGCATCCAGATCACAAGTGGAGGACGCGTTGAGCAAACAGCCAATCGCAACAGCACCGAAGGATGGCCGCAAGGTTACCGTTTACTGGACCGACTTTGATGGTCAGGAAAACCAGTCTGTCGGACAGTACCGCTCGCTTGAGCAGTTGAAGAAGGCTGGCGGAGACTGGGACAGTGGCGACGAGGGTTGGTGGGTTTTTACCGATAGCTCGACCCTGAAGAAGGTTGAACCGTCCGGCTGGAGCAAGCCGGGCGCAGATGAGGAAGACGAGTAGCGTTCGCAAGGTTTTAACGCCCTCGAGGGGGCACAGCGAGGAAACTGAAATGTTGAAGAGCTTCAAGCTTGCGGCGCTCGCCGCCGTGGTTGGCGTGACCGGACTGGTCACGTCCACCCCGTCCATTGCGCAGGATGTCGAGTTCCTGATCGGACCCGATGGCGTGCGTGTTCGCACTGCGGAATATTGCGACACCCGTCGTGGTCGCGATGACTATCGTTGCCGCGACTATCAGGAAGTTCAGGACCGCCGCGATCGGCGTGACCGCCGCGACGACTATCGCGATGACCGTCGCGACCGCCGCGGTGATGATCGCTATGAGCGCCGCCGCTGCGAGCCGGAACAGGCTGTCGATGCTGCGCGCCGTTATGGCGTCCGCCGTGCCCGCGTCGTTGATGTTGGCCGTCGTTCTATCAAGGTCGCCGGCGTTGGCGAGCGTGGACGCGTGATCTACACATTCGGGCGCGACCGTGGTTGCCCGCTGATCGACCGTGAGCGCGTGCGCGACCGCTATTGATCGGTGATCGAAGGATCACAGGAAAAGGCCGGCTTTGCGCCGGCCTTTTCTATTGGAGGACGCGCGCATACATCCATAAGCCCGCCGGGAGCTGAAACAGAGGTCGGATCCGGCTCTGCGCAAAATCTCCCTTTACGCCTCCTTAAACCCGCACAATTAGGCTGCACCTCGCGTCGGGACAGACGCGGGGAGCCGAATGGCAAAGAAGGCCAGACGTATCGAGCCGAGCTTCGACAAGCCGTCCCGTTCGCGGGGCGACGATGGCTTTGCCTTGAGCGAAGAGGATCGCGTCGTGCCATCGGAGCGCAAACGGAAATCAGGCAGCGCAACGCGCAGGAGCGGCAAGTCTCCGAAGAACCCGCGTCGCCGCCGCTGGGGCCTGTTCGGCGGCATGGTGTACTGGAGCTTTGTGCTCTGCCTGTGGGCAGGCATCGGGGCGATTGGCCTTGTCGCCTGGTATGGCGCGCAGATGCCCGCGATGACCACCTGGGCGATCCCGGACCGCGCACCCAACGTCAAGATACTCTCTGCCGACGACAACAAGCTGGTCGCCAATCGCGGCATGTCCGGCGGCGAGGCGATCGGCCTGCATGAAATGTCGCCCTATATCCCGCAGGCCGTGATGGCCATCGAGGACCGGCGCTTCTACTCGCACTACGGCATCGACCCGCTTGGCGTCGGCCGCGCTGTGATTTCCAACGTTGCCGGCGGGCGTATGAGCCAGGGCGGCTCGACACTCACCCAGCAGCTTGCCAAGAACCTGTTCCTCAGCCCGGAGCGCAGCCTGAAGCGCAAGGTGCAGGAAGTACTGCTGTCAGTCTGGCTGGAACACAAACACACCAAGGACCAGATCCTCGAAATGTACCTGAACCGGGTCTATTTCGGTTCGGGCTCCTATGGGGTCGAGGCGGCGGCGCGGCGCTATTTCGGC
>CAYZQP010000005.1:20494-22866 GCA_964480545.1 uncultured Mesorhizobium sp.
GCGCACGGCATCGAAGCCGCCGCCCAACGCTATTTCGGCAAATCGGCGCGCAATGTCACCCTGTCTGAGGCCGCTCTTCTGGCCGGCTTGCTGAAAGCGCCATCACGACTGTCGCCCGCGCGCGACCCGAAAGCCGCCGGTGATCGCGCCCGCCTGGTGCTCGCGGCCATGCGCGACCAGGGCAGGATCGGCGACAAGGAACTGGCGCTGGCAAAAACTGCGCCGGCGCAGCGGGCCGCCTCGTTCTGGAACGGTTCGGAAAATTATGTCGCCGACCGCGTCATGGAAGAACTGCCGGCGCTGATTGGCGACGTGCGCGAGGATATCATCGTGGAAACCACGATCGACCTCGACCTGCAAAAACAGGCCGAGAAGGCCATCCGCACGCTGATCGACAAGAACGGCAAGAAGCTGAACGTCACCCAGGGTGCATTGGTCTCGATCAACAATGCCGGCGCAGTGCGCGCCATGGTTGGTGGCTATGACTATGCGTCGAGCCAGTTCGACCGCGCTTCCGAAGCCCGCCGGCAGCCAGGCTCGGCATTCAAGCCCTTCGTGTTTCTGGCCGCGCTTGAAGCCGGCCGCACACCCGACAGCACCCGCAACGATGCTCCGGTCAGGATCGGCAAATGGACGCCGCAGAACTACAAGGGCCGGTACTATGGAGAGGTCACGCTGACCACGGCTCTCGCCAGGTCACTCAACTCCGTCGCCGCCCAGCTGGCGCAGGAGGTCGGCCCGCGCAAGGTGGTCGAGACCGCACACCGGCTCGGCGTCGAATCGCAGATGCAGGCCAACACATCGATCTCGCTTGGCACCTCCGAGGTCACGCCGCTGGAGCTCACAGCCGCCTATGTGCCCTTCGCCAATGGTGGCTATCGCCCCTATGTGCATTTCATCACCCGCGTGACCTCGGCCGATGGCCAGAAGGAGCTTTATCGCTGGAAGAACGATCAGGGTCCGCGCGTCGTAAAGCCGGAAATCGTCGGCATGATGAATGCGATGATGAAGGAGACCATCCGCGACGGCACTGCCGGAAAGGCCGATTTCGGCTGGCCGGCAGCCGGCAAGACCGGCACCAGCCAGAATTCGCGCGACGCGTGGTTTGTTGGCTACACAGCGCGCCTCACCACCGGCGTGTGGTTTGGCAACGACAATGGCGCGCCAACGAAGAACATTACCGGCGGTTCATTGCCGGCCGTCGCCTGGCATGACTTCATGGCGGCTGCGCATGAGGGTCGCGAGGTCAAGGCGCTCTCCGGCAAATGGCGTGCGCCAGCCGTGCCGGCGAACATTCCGAACAATGACCTCGTGGAGCCGGGTGACAGTCTGCCACTTGACGTCGAGCCCGGGGCCGTGCCGCAGGCTGCAGTAGAACCTGCACGCCCGACACCGACACCCCGCCCGGTTCGCGAGGTCAAGGCGCCGGCAGAGGCTGCAACGCCCAGGCGTCCGGCGGCCCCGGTAGCCAGGTCCCCGCGCGCCAGCGGCGAGACAACCAGTTCGGTAAAGCGCCCCAAGGCCGACGTCGGCGGCCCGAAGGTGAAGTCCGACAGGACGATCGCCGATATC
The DNA here is from genome assembly GCA_964480545.1 of uncultured Mesorhizobium sp. Taxonomy (GTDB): domain Bacteria; phylum Pseudomonadota; class Alphaproteobacteria; order Rhizobiales; family Rhizobiaceae; genus Mesorhizobium_G. Next base: position 22,067 of record CAYZQP010000005.1, read on the forward strand.
ATCCTCGGCAACTGACCCTCGCAATCCGCGCTCACCTCGGGTAAACCGGAGTCCGGTCGCCATGATTGCGACCCGGAGCTATCCAGTTGAGCAAGACAGACCCGCGCAAGACACTCGTGCTTACCGGCGCCAGCCGGGGCATCGGGCATGCAACCGTCAAACGCTTCTCGAAAGAGGGCTGGCGCGTGATCACCTGTTCGCGGCAGGCTTTCGCTGACAATTGCCCCTGGCCTGCCGGACCCGAGGACCATATCAAGGTCGACCTTGCGGACCCGGAGGATGTGGGCATCGCTGTCTCCGAGATACGTCACCGGCTCGAGGCCAATGGCGGCGAACTGACTGCGCTGGTCAACAATGCCGGCATCTCGCCGAAGCTTGATGGCAAGCGCATGAACTCCATCGACACGCCCATGCATGTGTGGCGCGATGTATTCCAGGTTAACTTTTTCGCACCGATCATGCTGGGGCGCGGGCTGTTCAGGGAACTGGCTGCCGCCAGGGGATCCATCGTCAACGTGACATCGATTGCCGGCAGCCGCGTGCACCCCTTTGCCGGCACCGCCTATGCGACGTCCAAGGCAGCACTCTCCTCGCTGACGCGCGAGATGGCTGCCGACTTCGGCCCGCACGGCATCAGGGTCAACGCCATTGCGCCCGGCGAGATTGACACAGCGATCCTGTCGCCCGGTACCGAAAAGATCGTCGAGACCCTGCCTTTGCGCCGTCTCGGCACGACGGCAGAGGTGGCGGAGACGATCTTCTTCCTGTGTTCAGAGCCCTCTTCCTACGTCACCGGTGCT
>CAYZQP010000005.1:22876-31960 GCA_964480545.1 uncultured Mesorhizobium sp.
GCTGAAATCCACATCAATGGCGGCCAGCACGTCTGATCCCCGACGCCTCGTCCAAAAAAATCTTCAGCATTGTTTGAACCTTTCCTACGGTCGTGACGACCCATTTCCGAAGCCGACAGGGATTGCCTGGGACGGCGGAACATCAGGAAGCCGTGCGCTTCGGGAAAAGGACGACGACTATGAAAGCTCTGCTCAAGACGACCCTCATCGCACTCGCCATCGCTGCAGGCGGCGCAATGGCCACGACATCGGCTGCTCAGGCCGGTTCGAAGAGCAACTTCAGCCTCAATATCGAGATCAACGGCGGCGGCTATGGTGGTGGCTACGGTGGCGGATACGGCGGCTACGGTGGCGGCTACGGTGGTGGCTACAAAAAGGCTGGCGGATACGGCAAGAAGGGTGGCTATGACGGTAGCGGATACGGCGCCCCCTACGGCGGAACCTGCACCGCAGACAAGGCACTGTGGCGTGCCAAAAGCATGGGTGTTCACAAGCGCTCGATCGCCGGCGTCAGCGGCAACAGCATCGTGGTGCGTGGCTTCATGAGCGGCGAACGGGTTCGGGTCATCATGAGCCGTCACTCCAGCAACTGCGAGGTCCGCTCTGTCCGCTACTGATCTCTCCAATAGCAAACAGAAAGCCCCGGCTTATCCAGTCGGGGCTTTCATGCGTTCATAAGGCAAAGGTGAGAGCGCTGGCCGCCACTCACCGAACCGGTAACTCAATGCGGGAAGTTGGCGCGGCGCGCGCAGGCCGGTCCAGGCCCGCGCATATAGTGACGCTCCGGACGGTAGGTCGGAACAACGAACTCACGAATGGCGCTGGCCGCGCGGCTGACTTTAACCCAGATAAGCATCTTTTTGACATCCCGCCGGAACCCCGGTCCGGCAACTGATGCAGCCTTACGCGCGTAGTTATGAATTCTGCCTGAACAGATGCTGCGGTGCACGCAGGAATTTTCATACATGGTTGACAATGTGTGGCCACCGCGCACCAGGCAGCGCAGTTCAGACGGATTTCATCCTGTCGCCCTGTCCGGCCCCGAACACTGTGCGCCAGATCAGGCTGACGTCCAGCGCCAATGACTGCTGGCCGATATACTGCGCGTCCTTCTCGGCCAGCCTCAGCGGCTCGCTCATGTCGAGACCGGCGACCTGCGCGACCCCGGTAATGCCGGGCAGCAGCCCCAGCACGCCACGCTTGCGGCGCTCCTCAATAAGCTCGGTCTGCGAGGGCAGGCAGGGGCGTGGACCGACGAAGCTCATCTCGCCACGCAGGATGTTGAACAATTGTGGCAGTTCATCCAGCTTGGTGCGCCGGAGGAAGGCACCAAGCGGTGTGACCTCCGCAGCGCTGGCCATATGCGTGGGCACATTGGCGGTACCCTGACGCATCGTGCGCAGCTTGTAGCAGCGAAACACAGCGCCATCCTTGCCGACGCGTTCCTGGATGAACAGGCCTGGACCATCGGAGTCACGCCGCACCAGAAGCACAAGAATGCCGATCAGGGGTGCAGCCGGGATCAGTCCGAGCAGGGAGACAAGGAAGTCAAACAGACGCTTTTGCATTGTCGACAATATAAACCTTTAACCGCCGGGGGCTACAACCCGTGGACAGGCTCCGCGATGGCGGGGCCCGTTCGTGCTTGCCAGGTCGCTTGGGGGTCTGGCCCGGTCAATACAGGCGGATGGGCGCTTTATGAAGATTATACCGATTGTCCTCAGTGGCGGCAGTGGAACCCGGCTCTGGCCGCTGTCGAGAGCCTCCAAACCAAAACAGTTTCTCGATTTCGGACATGGACATTCGCTGTTTCAGGCAACAGTGCTGCGCTGCAGCGACGCCGACGTTTTTGATCCACGTCCAATCATTGTCGGTGCCAATGATCACCGCTTCCTGCTGGCGGAAGATCTGGCGCAGATCCGCGTCAAGGCCGACATCCTGCTCGAGCCTGTCGCCCGCAATTCCTGCGCTGCCATCGCTGCTGGCTGCTTCCAGGCACTGGAGCGCGCGCCGGATGCGGTGGTGCTTGTGCTTGCCGCCGACCATCACATTCCTGATGCCGGCCAGTTTGCAAACTATGTCAGCGCGGCCGCTGTTGATGCACAGGCCGGCTACCTGCTGACCTTTGGCGTGCGGCCAGACCGGCCGGCGACTGCCTATGGCTATATCCTGCCAGGTGAGAAGCTGGGCGCGGCCCGCAAGGTCGAGCGCTTCGTCGAAAAGCCGAACCGCGAACAGGCGCTGACCTATCTGCAGCAGGGCTACCTGTGGAACAGCGGCAACTTTCTGTTTCGCGCCGCAAGCTTCCTGTCGGAACTGGAGCGCCTGGCGCCTGAGGTGCATAGGGCGGTTGGCGAGGCACACAGGGTGGCCAGAACCGACCTCGATTTCCGCCGCCTCGATGAGGCCGCGTTCACGTCGTCGCCCTCCATTGCCGTTGACTATGCTGTCATGGAGAAGACGGATCGCGCCGCAGTCCTGCCTGTCGACTATGCCTGGTCGGACATCGGCAGCTGGGATGCGGTGGGAACGATCCTCAACCCCGACGACTCCGGAAATGCGATTGTCGGCAATGTCGTGGTTGTCGATGGCTCGAACAATGTGGTCCATTCCTCGGATCGCCTGACGACCGTGCTCGGTGTCTCCGACGTGGTTGTTGTCTCGACGCGCGACGCGCTGCTGGTGGCACCGAAGGCTCGCGCCGAGGACGTCAAATCCCTGGTGACCCGGCTGCAGGCGGAGGCACGCGCCGAGGCAACCGAGGCGCTGCGCATGTTCCGTCCCTGGGGCAATTACGAGCGGCTGGATTTTGACAATGGCTATCAGGTGAAGCGCATCGTCGTCGCTCCCGGCGGTGTGCTGTCCCTGCAGAAACACGCGCATCGCGCGGAGCACTGGATCGTCGTGCAGGGCCAGGCCGAGGTGACCATTGATGACGCTGTGCACATACTGGGGCCGAGCCAGTCGACCTATGTCCCGCTCGGCGCAGTCCATCGGCTGGCCAATCGCGGTACCGAGCCTGTGGTGATGATTGAGGTGCAGACCGGCAGCTACCTGGGCGAGGATGATATCGTCCGGCTTGAGGACGTCTATAATCGCAGCTAGATCTGTCGCAGTAACCGGGTGACCGGACGCGACGGGATGGAGGTTGCTGATGTCGTTCTCCTACGAAGATCATGATGCGGTCGGACTGGGGGAGCTTGTTGCCAAAGGCGATGTCAGCCCGTCCGAGTTGCTGGACGCCGCACTGGAGCGCGTCGAGACGCTCAACCCGAAGCTCAATGCGGTGACGATGCTGCGCGAGGATGTCGCGCGGCGGCTGATCGCCGGGGGGTTGCCGGACGGACCGCTGTCAGGCGTGCCGTTCCTGCTCAAGGACCTCGGTGCCGAGGCAATCGATTTTCCCTCCAACAATGGCTCGCGCCTGTTTGCCAACACGACCTACGCGCGGGATTCTGCAATCTACACGCGGCTGCGCGAGGCCGGTCTGGTCACCTTCGGGCGCACGACCGCGCCGGAGGGCGGGATCGGCCCGGTCACCGAGGCTGCGGTCTATGGTGGCCCGACCCGCAACCCGTGGAATCTCGAACACACGCCGGGCGGCTCGTCGGGTGGGGCAGGTGCAGCCGTCGCAGCCGGCATCGTGCCGGCCGCGCATGGCTCCGACGGCGGCGGCTCGGTGCGTATCCCCGCCTCGTCCTGCGGCCTGTTCGGCTTCAAGCCGACGCGCGCACGACTGCCCGATGGCCCCTATGTCGGCGAGGGCTGGGCCGGCATGGCGATCGACGGCTTCCTGACCCGCTCCGTGCGCGATACCGCCGTGTTGCTCGACGCGACTCATGGTCCCGACCTCGGCGCGCCCTACGCCGCGCCGCCGCTCGAGGCGTCATTTCGCGCCGCGCTGGAGAGCCGCGACACGGGCCTGAGCATCGCGCTGGTAACGACCTCGCTGAGCGGCGAAGCGATCCATCCCGAGTGCCGCGCGGCGGCGCTGGAGGCCGCCCGCCTGCTGACCGACATGGGCCATCATGTCGAGGAGATTATCCCGAAAGCTGACACACCCGGCATGATGGCGGCCTGGACGAAGATCGTGGCTTGCGGCACTGCTCTGTCTGTTGACTCAGCAGTACGGCGGCGCGGCAAGCCGCTGGCCGATGGCGAGATTGAAGGGATTGCGCGCGGGGCGATCGATTATGCGCGCGGCATTTCCGGTGCCGACTATCTGGAGGCAGTCAACAAGGTCCATGCCTATGGCCGCGAAATGGCGGCGTTCTTCGAGACCCGGGATATCCTGCTGACGGCGACGCTGGCCGAGCCTCCGGCAAGGCTCGGTCGTTTCGACCATGTGACGCAGGACTATGTGGATTATCGCATGGGACCCGGCCGGGTGTTTGCCTATTCGCCCTACACCGCTGCCTTCAATGCCACTGGCCAGCCAGCGGCCTCAGTGCCATTGCACTGGACTGCGGATGGGCTCCCGGTTGGCGTGCATCTGGCGGCACCTTTCGGACGCGACGAGATGCTGATGGGGCTCTGTGCCCGGATCGAAGAGGCGCGGCCGTGGTTCTCGCGGCGGCCACCCTTGCTGCACGGATGATATCGGGCAGGGCCCGGTTCGATGCACCGGGGCGCTGCAACTCACTCGCCAAACGACTCAAAGAAATCCTTCATGCGCGAAAAGAAGCCGGTCGATTGCGGAGAGTTCTCCTTCGACGACAGATTGTCGAATTCCTCGAGCAATTCACGCTGGCGCTTGGACAGATTCTGCGGCGTCTCGACGGCGGTCTGGATATAGAGATCGCCCATTTGCGGTTGCCGCAGGATCGGCATGCCTTTGCCCTTCAGGCGGAACTGGCGATCGTTCTGCGTGCCTTCCGGCACTTTGACCCGCGCCTGTGACCCGTCCAGCGTGGTCACCTCGAACTGTCCGCCGAGTGCGGCGGTCGTCATGGAAATCGGCACGCGGCAGTAGAGATCCGCGCCGTCGCGCTGGAAGAACTCATGCGGCTTGATCGACAGGAAAATGTAGAGATCGCCATTCGGGCCGCCGCGCGACCCCGCCTCGCCCTCATTTGCCAGCCTGATGCGCGTGCCGTCCTCGATGCCTGCCGGGATGTTGACGGAGAGTGACCGCTCCTGAACCGTGCGGCCTTGTCCCGAGCATTTCGGACATGGGTCCTTGATCATCGTTCCACGGCCGTGACAGGACGGGCAGGTTCGCTCGACGGAAAAGAAGCCTTGTGCGGCGCGGACCTTGCCGTGCCCCTGGCAGGTGGTGCAGGTCACCGGCTGAGTTCCGGGCTTCGCACCGGAGCCGGAGCATTCCGTACAGGCAATGCTGGAGGGTACGCGGATCTGCGCGGTCTTGCCGTTATAGGCCTCCTCCAGCGTGATCTCCATATTGAAGCGCAGGTCAGCCCCGCGTTCGCGCCCGCCGGTCGAGCGACGGCGCCCGCCGCCCATCATCTCGCCGAAAATATCCTCGAATATGTCCGAGAATCCGCCGCCGCCAAAGCCGCCGCCGCCGAACGGGCCACCTCCGCCGCCATTCTGGAAGGCGGCATGGCCGAAGCGGTCGTAGGCTGCGCGCTTTTGCGGATCCTTGAGGCATTCATAGGCCTCGTTGATTTCCTTGAAACGGTGCTCAGCCTCGGCATCGCCCGGATTGCGATCCGGATGATACTGCATGGCCAGCTTTCGATAGGCGCTTTTCAGCTCCTTCTCGTCCGAGCCTTTCGCGACCCCCAGCGTTTCGTAGAAATCCGCTTTCATGAACTGCCTGACAACATTGGCGACACTCCCCCAATGCCGCGAAAACCGAATTGGCCGCATTTAGGAACAGTTGCGCCTGGTTACCAGAGCAAAGTCACCCGGAGCGACATTTTCAGCCGGAGGTGTGGCGCGTGCGCCGAACTACTCGGCCGCAGAAACCGGGCGCTTGCGCTCACCCAGCACCCTGACAATCCAGCGCGAGGCCGGGCGCTCGAACCAGCGGTCCGATGCCATTGCCAGCAGCACCACAACGATCATCGGGACGTACCACCAGGTAAAGAAGCTCATGATTTCCAGCGGTTCAAGGAAACGCCGCCACAACACTGACAGGAAGATGGCCTCGACCACCGGATGCAGGATGTAGATGCCGAACGAAACCTGGCCAACCGGCGATAGCGGCTTGAGGAAGTTGGAGGCGGACGGGTTGTTGCGCTCCACAACCGTGGCCAGAAAGATCGACAGCGCCAGCATCGCCAGCACCAGATAGGCGTTGGCCTGCGTCAGCATGAGTCCGATACACAGCGCAAAGGAAATCCAGGCCGGAGCATGAGAGCGCCAGGACAGCGTCGAACGGCGTGCGAGCACAGCGATCAATGCACCGAGCGTGAAATCTGCAAACGCCCGGAATGCGCCCCAGGCGTAGCTGGTCAGCCAGAAGCCATCAGGAATGATACCGGCCGTGCTTGCCCATTGCAGCAACGCAATGACGACTGCCGCCAGGGCAATCAACCCCCGAACACCGGCACGCAACCAGATGAAAACAATCACCGGCAGGGTCAGGTAGCAGAACCATTCGGCGCCCAGCGTCCAGCCAACGTAGTTGAAGGTCAGTTCACCGCCGAGACCCCAGGACTGCATGAGGAGTAGATTCTGCGGCAGCACTGCAAAATTGAAGCGCCCCTCCCAGCCGGACTCGGCTGCACCCGAGTTTATCGCCAGGCCGACAATGACGAAGAATACCAGCGTGGCGAGGTACACCGGATAGATGCGCGCAAAGCGTCGAACCAGGAAGTCGCGATAGGAGCTTCTGCTGTCGAGCAGCGTGTCGCCGTAGCGCAACATGATCAGCAGCCCCGAGATCATGAAGAACATGTCCATCAGCGGCAGCAGGTAGTAGATCACGGCGCCTGCATAATTCTGACCCTCCGGCGCAAACCGCAGGTAGTGATAGTTCATCACCAGGATCGCCGCTGACAATCGCCAGGTTTCCAGAATTCTTAAATAACCCACAACACACGTAACCGATTGAAACAATAACCAGTTTAGTATGGGAGACGGCCGACGATTGGTAGGGGTATGATTAAGAAAGGGTTAACGCGGGCTCATTCGCTCTCGCCATCAAGCGCAGGCACGGCGACACCTGCCAGTTCTGCCGCAAGCAGCCGCGACATGCCGGCCCGCGCGATGCGCGCCATCAGCGCCTTGCGAGTTGCCGCAACGAGGCGATGCTCGGGCGCATCGCGCAGGATCTCGGCACCATAGCCGTCCGACAGGATGAAACCGCACTCTTGCGGGAAGATGTCCGCCGGAACACCTGGGTGAGTGGCAAAAAACAGCCGGTCTGCAAACAGCCGGTATTCCGGCCATTTGCGATCAACCCGGAAATCCTCGATCGAAGACTTGATCTCGACGATCCAGATGTCGCCCTGCCGTGTCAACGCAACGAGATCGGCACGCCGCCCGGTGGCCAGCGACAGCTCCGGCAGCACATGCATGCCCATCTGCATGAAGAGACGCTGGACCCCGCGCCGGACCAGAAGTGCGCGCTCGGACTGGCGCCCGTCAATGAGCGGATTGGTGGCGAGGGGCGAGACAATAGGCATGGCGCGCACCATGCCTGAGTCTGTTCACGTTTTGAACCCTGCGGGCAAACTCTCCTGTCAGCCGCCGCCGGACTGCCAGGCCTTGATCCAGTCCTGCGGGTAAACCAGCATGATGACATTGAGGGTCAGGTTGTCACGGATCAGATAGCCGGTTCCAAGCTCGAAAATCACTGCCAGCAGGATGGTGACCCAGATCGGCAGCTTCCACGCCGCAAGGAAACCGACAAGCATCCACACAGTGTCGGCGACCGAGTTGACGATGGAATCGCCGAAATAGTCGAGCGCGATTGTCGCCTCGCGATAGCGGTTGATGATCATCGGGCTGTTTTCGACGATTTCCCAGGCGGCCTCGATAATCACCGCAACGGACATTTTCGACCAGATCGAGGCATTGCGCATGATCAGCCAGGTCAAGCCGTAGAACAGGAAGCCATGGATGATGTGAGACGGCGTGTACCAGTCCGACAGATGCTGCGAATTCTCGGAGCTGATTACGGCGCCATGCCAGAGCTTCACCGTCCCGCATTTGCAGATCCAGATGCGGCCCATGAGGTGGAGGATGAGCGCCTGCAAGGCGACAAGCGCCAGGATGACCAGCAGGCCGAAGCGCCAGTCCTGCATCAGGGATTTCGGCTGTTCGCCCGCCCGCCCGTAACCCGTTGTCATTCTCGCCCCCGGAGAGATCAGCGCGTCATCTGCGCTGACTAAAGTTCTGGATGATTCGCGGTATCGAATTGGTTAACGCGCGTTTACCATGACATCGTGAGCAAGAATTCCGCCGCAATCACGGAACAGTGTCACTTGCCGAAGTCGAGAAGAGCCATGACAGATATCGATGCAGACCTCAGCGCCTACCAGCGCAAACGCAAACTGGCGATTGCTGGCCTTATCGCCGTCACAACCGCCATCCTTCTGGTCGGTGGCTCCTCGCAAAGCGAACTTTCCCACGAGCAGATCGAGTTCGGCGGGATGATGCTGATCCTGATCGGGATTGGTGGGCGCATGTGGTCAACGCTCTACATCGGGGGCCACAAGTCGAGTGCGATCATCAATACCGGCCCCTACTCGATCATGCGAAACCCGCTGTATTTCTTCTCCATGATCGCCGCCGCCGGCGTCGGCGCACAGACCGGCAGTATCGCAGCTGCGCTGTTTTTTGCGTTTATGTGCTGGGCGGCATTCATGATCGTCATCCGGCGCGAAGAGGCGTTTCTGTCCGCAAGGTTCGGGCAGCCCTATCTGGATTACCTCGCATCAACCCCGCGCTTCTTCCCCAACCCCAGGCTCTACAAGGACAATGAGGAGGTTACGTTCCGGCCGCGCATGCTTGGCCAGACCTGCCTTGATGGACTGGTGTTTTTTGGCGCGGTGCCGCTGTTCGAGTTTATTGAGGCACTGCAGGAGCAGGCAGTACTGCCGGTGCTGTTCTACATATTCTGATGCATCCTGCGTCAACTCTTGACTCAAACGCCGGCTGCCTCTATCAGCC
>CAYZQP010000006.1:0-776 GCA_964480545.1 uncultured Mesorhizobium sp.
ACCCCCGACCTTCGGTTTACAAAACCGCTGCTCTACCGCTGAGCTAATCCGGCCCGGCGCGCGCATTAGCATGATCCGGATGCAATGCACAATCGCAACTGTTTGAAAGCAGCGAGAGAAACCCTACATTTGTTGAGATGAACCTTGAATCCGCCAGGAGGCGCCCATGCTTCGGTTTGTGCTGATCGCCGCACTTGTCATACTCGCATGGTTCGCGATCATGTCGACAATTGACATGTCGAGGAAGAAGCAGATCGACTGGACCGGCGTCGCCGTCATCATCGGTTTCGTGACTTTGGCCTTCTGGCTGCGTTCGGTGACCGGTCTTACGCTTTGACGGTCAGCCTGAAGTCACTGCCCGACGACCACGCGCAACACGGACACGGGTGTGGTGACGACTATCTCCGCTGCTGACCCGAGGGTTGAGCCGAAGCCTCGTGACAATTCGCCAACCCGTTGTGTCATGTCGCGCTCGCTGCGTTCGAGCGACTCCTCGTTCAGACTCTCGCCAATCAGCTTGATCATCAGCGGATTCTCCGCAAATTTTGTATGCCCAAGCCGGTCGCCCTGTAGTTGCGACAGATCGATCACGACGACACCGAGCTCTGCCAGCTCTGCTGCTTCCGAATAGTCGCCGACGCGCGGCCGGTCGCCCGCGATGCGCATGGCGAGCCGCAACGCGCGGTCGTCAGCTGACAACGTGATGGCGAAGGGGCGTTCGGGTTTGCCGTAGCGGCGCATCTGCGCCTTGAACACGTTTACGTCGATGTCCGGCG
>CAYZQP010000006.1:786-4654 GCA_964480545.1 uncultured Mesorhizobium sp.
TGTCCGGCGAGGCGAGGATGACGTCGCCAAGACGCCCGCCGAGCGTGCGGTCATTGGCGATGGCGAGCTGGCGCAGCGCCTCCATGGTCGCCCAGGTGCCCATGGAATGGCCGATAATGTCGATACGCTTTGCGCCTGCTTCCTTGACCAGAAGCAGCGTGGATTCAAGCGCGTCGCGGGCGGCAGTTGCGCTGTTATTGTCGTAGACATAGTCGAGCGTGCGCCCGCGCGACGCCCAGGTGAACAGGATCGGCGTGCCGGTGTAGCCGCTGTCATGCACGATCTGGGTGATGCGATAGACGGCGGAGTCAAAGCTCGTGTTGTAGCCGTGCACAAAAACCATGGCGCGCCCGCCATTCTTCGCAAACTCGGCGCGCAGCGCCTTGATGTAGGCGGCGCGGCTGTAGAGCGAGACATTGTTGGCGGTGAAGTATTTGCCGGGATCAGCGATCTTGCCTGGGCGGCGCTCGATCTGACCAGCCCTGTGCACCTTCGGCACGCTGATGTCGACCTTGCCAAAATTGGGTTCGGCTGACCGCTCTCCGCTGAACACTTCCCGTTTGTCTTCTGATTCGGCGCGCGTCGTAGCGACAAAAATCTCGTGCTTTGCAGCAATCTCACCTTTGATCACGGGCGCGACAGTTTGCGCGACAATGCCGCTTGCACCGTGATTGATGCAGCCAGCCAACAGCAAAGCGAGCGCTGCCGCGCACCAGATTCTCAAAGCTCTCATCAGATTATCCGCGACCTATCCGCGCCAGAAGACCGGCGAGAAAATGACCAGAACCGCGAGGATTTCAAGGCGGCCGAGTAACATTGCTGCCGAGCAGATCCATTTTGCCGCATCCGGGAGTGGGGCGTAGCTGCCCATCGGGCCGATCATAGGCCCAAGACCAGGGCCGACGTTGGTGAGCGAGGCAAGAGACCCGGTGAGCGCGGTGACGAGATCCAGCCCGGTTGCCGCCAGTATGACGGTGAAGATCGTCCACAGCACCACGAACAGCGACAGGAACAGGACAACGGCGCGCTGCATATCGACGTCAACCGTGCGGTCGCCGTAGCGCACCGGTTGCACCATGTTGGGATAGATCAGCCGGCTCAGACCATTACGCACCAGCTGATACAGGATCAGAAACCGGTAGGCCTTGATGCCGCCGGTGGTCGAGCCCGAGCAGCCGCCAAGGAAAGTGGCGACATAGATGCAGGCGACAGCGAACGGGCCCCAATAGATGTAATCGTCGCTGGCAAAGCCGGCGGTTGTGATGATCGAGACAATGTTGAAGGCGGCATGGGTGAGTGCCATGAAGGGCCCCATGCCTCTGGACAGCATAAGGTAAAGCGCCACCATCAGGATAAAGGCCAGCGTGTATCCGGCATAGACCTTGATCTGCGGATCGCCCAGCGCATAGAGGCGCCCACGCACGGCAAACAGGATCATGATCGAGAAGGGCAGGCCACCGATAAACATGAAGATCGTGCCGACCCACAGCACTGCCGGATTGTCGGCATAGCGCACGAAAGACGTGGTGTGGGTGGAGAAGCCGCCGGTCGCAACCGTCGTCATTGCGTGGTTGATGGCGTCGAACCCAGGCATTCCAGCTGCGACAAAGCCTATCGCGCAGGCGGTCGCCAGGATCATATAGACACCGATCAGGCTGATGGTGAAGGTCTGGAACCGCTCGAACGGGCGATCGCCAATGTCGGAGGATTCCAGCTTGAAATAGGACACGCCGCCGATGTTCAGGAAGGGCAGCAGGAACAGGCCCAGCACAATCACACCCAGACCGCCCATGAAGCAGAGCAGCGAGCGCCAGACCAGAATGCCTGGCGGCGCGGCTTCCACGTTGGCGATGATGCTTGAGCCTGTCGAGGTAACGCCCGAGATGGATTCGAACATCGCATCCGTGAAGCTGAGATCAAGCGCTGACAGGGTGAAGGGTATAGCCCCGGCTGTGGCCAGTGTGAGCCAGAGCAGGTTGATGAGGAAGAGCGCAAAACGCGTGTTGCCGTGTGGCTTGCTGCCACGTGTTGCCAGCATGATCGCAACCGCGACCCCGCCGACGAGAATGGCCGACATCAGGAAGACCTGCCAGTCTGTATGGCCGAAATAGAGATCGACCGCCGCCGGGATGAGCATGGCGACCGAGAGATACATCGCAAAGACCGCCGCAACATGGATGGCGGCGCGTATAGCCTGCTTGTTCACGGATGGATTGTCCGGCCTCTAGTGGTTCGATTCTGACATTTGCATCCCTCTGATACAGCCCTTTCAGTAAATGTCAGGATCAAAGAACCACTAGCAACTATATGATTCTAGTGGAACTTTGAATTTGACATTTGAAAACGAGCCAGGATGTCAAATGAAAATCAAATGTCAAATTCGTTCCACTAGCCGCGGAGATTGCCGTCCGCGTCTGCAACATGCAATACGCGCTCGCAGCAAGGAGTCCAAGCACCTGATGACCAGCTTTGCACAACGTGTCGCCAACGCAGAAAACTCGCTGCGTGAGCTGTTCCCGGAAACACCACTGCAGGAAAACGACTACCTGTCGAAGAAAGCCGGCGCGCGCGTGTTCCTGAAACGCGAGGACCTGACGCCGGTGCGCTCCTACAAGATCCGTGGGGCGTTCAACTTTTTTCGCAAGGAACTGGAAGGCGGCTCGGACGCCACGCTGTTTGTGTGCGCCTCGGCTGGCAATCACGCGCAGGGCTTTGCCTTCGTGTGCCGGCATTTTGGCGTGAAGGGCGTGGTCTTCATGCCGGTGACGACGCCGCAGCAGAAGATCGAAAAGACCCGGCTGTTCGGCGGAGGTGCGGTCGAGATCAGGCTGGTTGGCGACTTCTTCGACGATTGCTATCGCGCGGCGATGGAGTTTTCCGCAACGAGTGGCGGCCACATGGTGCCGCCTTTCGATCACAAGGACATTATCGAGGGCCAGGCAACGGTCGGTCTGGAAGTACTGGCGCAGCTTGGCGCTGCGCCTGACATGATGATCGTGCCGGTGGGCGGCGGCGGGCTTTCGGCAGGCGTCACCCGCTACTTTGCCGAGACCGGGGCCAAAACGGCGTTCACCTATTGCGAGCCGCTGGGCGCGCCGAGCCTCCGGCAGACGCTGGAGAGCGGCAAGCGGCTGAAGCTTGAACGCGTCGACAATTTCGTCGACGGCGCAGCGGTCGCCCAGATCGGAGCAGAGCCGCTGAAGGTGCTGAAGGATCAGCCCGCCGCTTCGGTTCATCTCGTTCCGGAGAACCGGCTCTGTGCGACAATGATCGAAATCCTCAACATCGAGGGCGTCGTGCTGGAGCCGGCCGGTGCGCTGGCCATCGATACGCTCAAGGATTTCTCGAAGAAGGACCTGAAGGGCAAGACCGTGGTCTGCGTCGTGTCCGGCGGCAATTTCGATTTCGAGCGGCTGCCCGATGTGAAGGAGCGCGCGCTGCGCTTTGAGGGATTGAAGAAGTACTTCGTCTTCCGCTTTCCGCAGCGGCCGGGCGCTCTGCGCTCTTTCCTTGATCTGCTCGGGCCCGATGATGACATTGCCCGCTTCGAATATCTGAAAAAGTCGGCGCGCAATTTCGGCTCTGTGCTGATCGGCATCGAGACAAAAGACCGCAAGAATTTCGATGTTCTGGCCAAACGCTTCCACGAGGCCGGCTGGGCTTATCAGGACATTACCGACGATGAAGTGCTGTCGAGTTTCATCATATGAGCGCGCGCACCGCCTACATTATCCTGTTTCGCGGTGTCGGCGGCGCAACCAAGCTGCCGACCAGGCCGCTGCGCGAGGCGATGGCCGCGGCAGGGTTCGAGAACCCCGCGACCTATATCGCCAGCGGTAATGCTGTGCTGGCGAGCAGGCTTGCACAG
>CAYZQP010000006.1:4664-8970 GCA_964480545.1 uncultured Mesorhizobium sp.
ATAGCGGCTTTGTGTCGGGAACAGTTCGGCTTCACCAAAGCAATCTACGCGCCGACACTCGCCGAGTGGGATGAGGTGATTGCCGCTAACCCGTTCGAGGTCGCTGAGGGCGAGGGAAAATTCTGTCATGCTGCCTGGCTTGAACGCGCTCCGACGCTGGAGAACATTGCGCGGCTGAAGGAAATCGCCATCAACGGCGACGGCTTCGAGGTGATCGGCAATGCGGCCTACATCTCGACGCCGGGCGGCTTCTCGAACTCCAAACTGGCCGAACGCTTCGACAAATGGATCGGCGTGCCGAACACTGCGCGCAACTGGAACAGCGTGTTGAAGCTGCGTGAACTGGCCGCGAGGACGCTGGATTAGACCGGGAGGATTACATGCGGAACTTGATAGCTGGATGTCTGTTTTTTGCGCTCGCCTCGCCCGCGAGCGCGGCACTTGCGCCGGAGTATCAGCGCCAGCGAGAGATACAGGCCGTCATCACCAACCCGGAGGTTCGAGAGGCGCTGAAGGGGCATCCCATTTCTGCAGTAACCTGGACGGGCGACGACCGGGTTGAGGTGACTGGCGGTGCCTGCACGGTGAAGGTTTCAATTGTCGGAACAGGAAAGCCAGGCGACCCGCCCGGACCACGCAAATTTGCCGTAGAAGTGACCTCGGCGGGTTGCAAGAACTAGCGATGTCGGTATGCGGTGGCTTCAGCAGCTCTCGCAACTGGCTGTCACTGATGCTATAAACTGCGCAATTTCTGTTATTCAGGAGGTTGTGATGAACGTCTCTATTGGTTCGCGCTGGGAAAATTTCATCGGCGATATGGTGCGCGATGGCCGGTATGGCTCGGCCAGCGAAGTGGTGCGCGAGGGACTGCGTCTGGTTGAGGAGCGCGAGGCCAAGCTGCAGTCGCTGCGGGATATGGTGAACCGGTCGATTGCCGAAGGCGGTGACGTTTCCGAAGATGAACTCGATGCTGCGCTGGATGCAGCGGATGTCATCCTGACGCGTGAGGGTGTTGGTCCGTGAAACGTGTCAGGTTTCTGCCAGCCGCAGCTGAAGACCTGACGAACATCTACTTCTATGTCGCTCGGCAGAGTGGCAGCAAGTCGGTTGGCCGAAAGCTGATTGCTCAACTCAAAGCGAGGTGTCGCGAGATTGCGGCTCTACCTGGCACCTTGGGCCGGGCCAGGCCTGAGTTGCGCGCAGACATGCGAAGTCTTGTGATAGGCAATTATGTGGTCTTCTTTCGCTATACGTCTGACGCCTTTGAGGTGATTAATATCATCGAAGGTCACCGCGATATCGACGCGCTGTTCGAGACCTGATTTGTGCGGCGCACAACGCGCCCTTGCATTTTGAAGCCATATCATTCATATGAGCGCCATGGCGCATGGGCCGGTTATCCGGCTTTCCTCAAATTGGACTGGTTGCGTCGCATCGCCCTCTGCCTCGGCAAGGTGATCAGTCTCGGGGCACAAGGCCTTGAGCACGACAGCGCAGCCGGGCGGGTGATCCGCACGCCTTTGTCGTTTCAGAATTGAATTTTGGCTGCGGGCATGCGCCCCGCGCCTGTTGTTGTATGCGGCATTTGCCGCTCGAAAGAAGACGAATAGTGACACTTGAAAATACCCAAACCGCCCCGGTCGCTGACCAGGGCTTTGCCGCTCTTGGCATCCAGGGCCAGCTGCTGCGCGCCGCCAATGTGGCCGGCTTTGTCGAGCCAAAACCGATCCAGGAAAAGGCGATCCCCGCACAGCTGCAGGGGCGCGATATCCTCGGCATCGCCCAGACCGGCTCTGGCAAGACGGCTGCCTTTGCGCTGCCGATCCTCAAGCGTATTCTGGCGCTGCACGAAAAGCGCAAGCCGAAAACGGCGCGCGCACTGATCCTCGCCCCGACGCGTGAACTCGCGGTCCAGATTGAGGACACGTTCAAGGAGTTGTCGCGCGGTGCGCATATCGCCACAGCGCTCGTGCTGGGCGGCGTTTCGCGCGGCACGCAGGTGCGCAAGCTGGCGCAGGGCGTCGACATTCTGGTCGCCACACCGGGCCGCCTGATGGACCTGATCCAGGAGCGCGACGTGATCCTGGCGGAGACCACCTGGCTGGTGATCGACGAAGCTGACCGCATGCTCGACATGGGCTTCATCAATGACGTGCGCCGTATTGCCAAGGCAACGCATCCGGCCCGCCAGACCGCGCTTTTCTCGGCCACCATGCCGGATGAGATTGCCGAGCTGGCGCAGTCGCTGCTGCGCAATCCGCTGCGCGTTGACGTGGCACCTGCCGGTACGCCAGCGGCTGAAATCCACCAGAGCGTGATCATGGCGCGCCTGAAGCAGAAGCGTCAGGTTCTGGCTGATCTGCTGAAGAACCCGGCTCTGTCGTCGGTCATCATCTTCGCGCGCACCAAGCATGGCGCGGACCGCGTCGCCAAGGATCTCGAGAAGGACGGCTTTGAGGCCGGCGTGATCCACGGCAACAAGGCGCAGAACGCCCGCCAGAAGGCGCTGGGCGGTTTCCGCGATGGCTCGGTGCGTATTCTGGTCGCAACCGATATTGCAGCGCGGGGCATCGACGTTCCCGGCATCTCGCATGTCATCAACTTCGACCTGCCAGATGAGGCCGAGAGCTACGTTCACCGCATCGGCCGCACCGGGCGTAACGGCGCCGATGGTATTGCCATCACACTGTGCGATCCATCAGAGGCTGCCAAGCTGCGTCAGGTCGAGAAGATCATCCGCGCGAAGCTGCCAATCAAGGCTGACCACACTGGTGCCCCGCCAACCGATGCCGAGAAGCGCGTCGCGGAACTGCGCGCATCGCAGCCTGAGCAGCAGAAGGGCAGGGGTGGCCGTGGTGCTCGCCCGGCTCGCGCGAATGGTGGTCAGGGCCAGCCTGCCGGTGCCATGCCACAGGGCGCGCGCCCGAACGGCAATGGTCAGGGCAAGCCTCGGCACGCCGATGCCGGCAGGTCTGCAAAGTCTCAGGGCAAGGGCGGTGAGCAGCCGCGCCGCGCGCCGACCAATGACAATGGCGCTGCGCGCCCCGATGGCCAGAAGCCGTTCCGCCGCAAGCGCAAGTTTGGTGGCCGGAAGTTCGGCGCGAAGGCTGCCTGATCGCTGAGGATCAGATCGCCGGAATGGGCTGGCCAGAAATGGCCGGCTCTTTTTGTATGTAGCTGCGCCTGATCTGACGTTGGTGTTTCTGCTCCAGCGCAATAGCACCCCAGATCAATCCGATCAGCACGTAGAAGTGCCGCCAGTGGTCGGTGTCGATGATGTTGCCAAGAGCGACATGGGCGATGAACACGACATAGGCGCAGATCAGGTAAGGCTGCCATGGACGGTCGCGAAACAGCAACCGGAAGCCGCCAGCCAGCGTGATCGCGAGGATCGTAATGTAGGCGACGAAGCCGATCCATCCATAGTCCAGCAGCGCCTTCAGCCAGGTGTTATGGGTGTCCTCGCCAAGCAACTTGCCGAACATCAAAGGGCCGATGCCAAGCGGATTGGCCATCGCCCACTCAAAGCCGATCCAGTGGCGCCCGAAGCGCCCGAAACGGCCACCGTCATAGGATTGTTCGAGCTGTGCGCGCGAGGCAAACACTTCGCCGACGCCTGGAAGTTGCAGGGCAACAAGCAGGGCAACGCCCAGCGCAGCAACGGCCAGGATGGACATCACCACAATGCGGATCTTCATGGATCCGCGCGACGGCTGCAGCAGCAGGATGGCAATCAGCAGGGTTGCCGACAGGAGGAGCACGCCCCAGGCTCCACGCGAGAACGAGAAGAATACGCCAGCGACCAGAACAAGCAGAAGCGGCATGGCCAAAAGCGCCCTGGTGAGGCTGCCGGTAAAGATGCGGTAGAGCAGAAGCATAGCCGGTGCGACGAGGAATGGACCGAATACGTTCGGGTCCTCGAAGCCACCCATCGCACGCCCGTAGCGTGTAAAGGCTTCTCCACCAACACCGAAATAGCCGATGACGCCCAGAAACGCCGTTCCGGCACCCGCAAGGATCCAGGCAGCAAAGATGGTTCGATAGAGTTGCGGCTGCCGCTCCAGCACCGCGGTGAAGAACACAGACGTCAGCGCCAGGAACATCGACACGGCGATATACATCGGCGCCCCGGCGGTATTTGCCATCTGGGTGATCGACAATACGCCGCCGATGTTGAAGGCGACAAACAGCGTCAGCAGAATGGCAGAGGTTCCGGTAATTCGCAGGCCGAAGATCGCCCAGACACCGATGAGCCCTGCCATGTAAAGCTCATAGGGGGCGGGTTCGTTGCGCACATAGCCCGACA
>CAYZQP010000006.1:8980-12054 GCA_964480545.1 uncultured Mesorhizobium sp.
CCGACAACAGGATGCCAACGAAAATCGCCCATGTGCCAAGCAGGCTGATCAGCCGGGCGTGAACGGCCGGCAAGGGCGCGGAAGGCGCGATCGCGGTCAATATGCGTTTTCCGTGTTCAGCAGCCGGACCGGCGTGAGGAACAGGATCTTCAGGTCAAACCAGAGCGACCAGTTCTCGATGTAGAAGAGGTCGTATTCGGTACGCGCTTTGATCTTGTCATCGTGGTCGATCTCGCCGCGCAGACCGTTGATCTGGGCCCAGCCCGTAACACCTGGTTTCACCCGGTGGCGGGCAAAGTAGCCGTCGACCACCTCGTGGTAGAGCTTGTTGTGCGACTGTGCCGAGATGGCGTGCGGACGCGGACCGATCAGCGACAGGTTGCCAATCAACGAGTTGAAGAACTGCGGCAGTTCGTCAATCGAGGTCTTGCGGATGATACGGCCGACGCGGGTGACGCGCGGATCGCCCTTGCGGACGGCGTTCTTTGCGGTCGGGTCCTGCTGGTCCACGTACATCGAGCGGAACTTGTAAACGTCAATGACTTCGTTGTTGAAGCCATGGCGCTTCTGTTTGAAGAAGACAGGCCCCTTGCTGTCGAGCTTGATGGCAATCGCCGCGCCAATCATGATCGGCGAGAACACGACCAGCCCCAACAGGCTGAAGACGATGTCGAATGCACGCTTGGCGACAGAATCCCAGTTGTTGATGGGCTTGTCGAAAATGTCGAGCATCGGCACTGCGCCAAGGAACGAATAGGAGCGCGGACGGAAATGCAACTGGTTGGCGTGCGCCGAAAGACGGATATCAACCGGCAGCACCCAGAGCTTTTTCAGCATTGCCAGAACGCGGCTCTCGGCGGTCAGCGGCAGCGAGACGATCAGCATGTCGATCCGGGCAATCCGCCCGAACTCGATCAATTGGTCGATGGTGCCAAGCTTCGGATATCCGGCAACGACTGTCGGCGAGCGGGTGTCATCGCGATCATCGAAGATGCCGCAGATGCGGATGTCGTTGTATGGCTGCTGCTCGATGGCGCGGATCAGCTTTTCTGCGACCTTGCCGCCACCGACAATGACAGCCCGGCGCTCCATGCGACCATTGCGCGCCCATTTGCGGACGTAGAACATCAGTACCAGGCGCAGTGACAACAGTAGCGCCAGACCTGTCACAAACCACCATGTGAACCAGCCGCGCGAAAATTCCTCGGACATTTTCGCGAGGAAGCCGATGAGTGCGAGGGCGGCAAAGGCTGCAGCCCAGGTCAGCATGATCACGCGGGCAGCATTCCAGGGCTTCAGCAGCGCGGAGACCTGATAGCAGTCGAAGATTTCGAGCACGATCACCGTGCCGAATGCCGTGGCCAGCACGACCGTCGGATAGGCCCAGAACATGTGGTTCACGCCAACATACGAGGCGTAGACGATGAGTCCGGAGAGGGCCAGCAGGGCAAATTCAACGAGGCGCAGAATGCCGCTGACCATGACCGGAGACATGGTATCGCGGCGATACTGCATCGCCACCTTTCGGGCAATGCCGTTCAGATCCTGCGGCTGACGTCCAGCATAGGCGTCGTCGCCCTTGTATTTCTGGACTGCTTCCCGCGAGAAGCGGCTCGCCGGATCGATTTCGTTCATGTTGCTCACCCGAGTCCCTGAACCCACGCGTACCAAAAAGCGACTAAGAAACCCTTGAAACCTTTGTTTCCTTTTGACCTAGCTGGCCGGTAAACGCCCGTATGCATCAGTGATTTCAGCCGCCATCGTCTCGACCGAAAAGCGGCTCTGCAGCTCGGCTCTTGTCGGCATTGACGCGGCGTAGGCACTGCCGTCGGCCAATGCTGCAACGAGCTTCTGTGAGAGCGCATCGACATCGCCAGGCTGCACAAGGGCAGGGGAGGCATCCCCGAACACTTCCGGGATGCCGCCGACGCGGCTGGCGATCACCGGCTTGCCGGCGCCAAGTGCCTCGAGCACAATGTAGGGAAAGGCTTCCGCGCGCGATGGCACGACGACGAGCCTTGCCAGGGCAAAAGCCTGGCGCGCCGGCATGGCCGGGCGGAACTCGATGCGGCCGGTCAGGCCAAGGCTGGCAACCAGAGACTGACAGTTTTCGAGTTCGCCGCCATTGCCAACCATGACGGTACGTATCTGCCTGCCAAGCTGCGCCTCGACATTCGGGATGGCGTTGATCAGCACATCGGGACCCTTGAGGTCTCGAATTTCGCCGATGAAGAGGATGTCGAAGGGGTCTTCGATGAGCGGCGTCGGTTCGAATTCGGCAGCGCATAAGCCGTTGTACACGACATGAGATGGCGCACGGATCGATCCGACCTTGCGCGCGTAGGTGTCGCGCTCGAAGTTGCAGACAAAGAACAGCCCGTCGCTGATACGTTCCATGTTGCGTTCGATGCCGAAAATCACCCGGCCCTTTGTCGACGCAGGATCGAAATGAAGGCTGCCGCCATGCGGCGAATAGAAACGCCGCGCCCTTGGCTTCATGAATGTGCCGAACAGCCGCGAATAGACACCGCCTTTCGCGCCGTGTCCGTGCACAACATCCGGCCTCAGGCTTTTGACGACGTTGAAGGTTTTCCAGGCAGATGCCAGATCGCCAATGCCGACCGTTCGTTGCATGGCAACGCGATGGATCCCCAGTTCCAGCCGGTCGTTGATTTCAGCAAACAGCGTGTCGCCATAGGAACCGCCGGTCGAGGCGTCGCAGACCATGCCGACCGAATGTCCCATTGCCGTCTGTGCGTCTGCCAGGTCGCGTACATGGCGGAACACCCCGCCAACCGGGGCGCGGAAGCAATGGACGATGCGCACCGCCCGCTCGCTCAGAACAGGCGTTCGCGCACGTAAACCGTGTCGCCGGGCAGCAGCGGATCGCTGGTCGTGACGCGGCCGGTCATCACCTTGCCGTTGATGTCGCGGGTGATGTCGACCGATCCCTGATTGGCACGCGCCGAGAAGCCGCCGGCAATGGCAATGGCCTTCTGCACGGTCAGTCCAGGAACATAGGAGTACTGTCCGGCTGCCCCGACTTCGCCCATCACGAAGATCGGCCGGTATTG
>CAYZQP010000006.1:12064-29387 GCA_964480545.1 uncultured Mesorhizobium sp.
CGGAAACGTCCGGGTCGCGAAGATAGCCCTGGCGCAGACGGTCAGCGATCTGCTTTTCGATCTGCTTTGCGGTGTTGCCGCGCGCCGCGACCGCGCCCACGAGCGGGAAGGCGATGTACCCGGACTGGTCGATCGAGTAGCTGTTGGTCAGGCCCTCCTGCTCGAACACAGTAACACGCACACGATCACCGGCGCCAAGTCTGTAAGGCTGCTGCAGGGCGCTGTGAAAAGCAGCCGGGGCAGGGCGATAGCTGGAACATCCGGCCAGTGTGACGGCCAGCGCCAGGCAGCT
Organism: uncultured Mesorhizobium sp.; assembly: GCA_964480545.1. Lineage (GTDB taxonomy): Bacteria > Pseudomonadota > Alphaproteobacteria > Rhizobiales > Rhizobiaceae > Mesorhizobium_G. Next base: position 12,357 of record CAYZQP010000006.1, read on the forward strand.
CAACGCAAACACTTTCCTCATCGCAATACGAACCCTCTGGAGGCAAGAACTGAACCTCAGGGTGCCGTTATCTCTCTGTTAGGGTTAATGCCGGGTAAAGCCGGTCAGTCCAAATAACTAACGCTTCGTTAATCACCTCTTAACTCTCGGGTTACCAAGGTTGTTTACGGTTTAGACACTGAGTCTCTGGGTGTAGAATTTCATGGCAGGCCCCAACCATACGGCGGAAGACGTCGACATTGACCTGGGTAGGCTGTTTTCGGCAGTCGCCCGGCAGTGGGCGCGTATTCTTCTGGGCGCCCTGGTCATTGCTGCATTGGCCTTTGTCCTGTCCTGGCTCGCCACGCCGAAATACAAGTCGGAAGCCCGCATACTCATTCGCACCGGCGAGTCAGAATTTACCCGCCCCACAAGTTCAACTGATCGCGGCAATGATGCCAACAGCGCTCTGCTCGATGAGGCTGGTGTAATTTCCCAGGTCGAGGTCATACAGTCCAATGAGATACTGCTTGCGGTGGCTGCGGAGAAGGGCCTCGCGACCGAGCGCGAGTTTGATCCTTCACGGCAGTCGCCCCTGACGACAGCGCTGGTTCTGCTCGGCGTCCAGCGCGACCCGGGCGAACAGACCAGGGATGAACGTCTTCTCAGGAAAATCCGCGAGAACCTCAGTGTTTATCGTATTGATAGATCTCGTGTAATCGTCGTTGAGTTCAAGTCAGAGAAGGCGTCAATCGCGGCTTCTGTGGCCGACGCCATTGCTGATCAGTATCTGGCTGCGACCCAGACTGCCAAGGCAGAAGCCAACAAGGGTGCGACCGACTGGCTGAAGCCGGAAATCAGCAACCTTACGCAGCGCGTTCGCGAGGCGGAGGCGAAGGTTGCCGACTATCGCGCCCAGCAGGATCTGCTTGTCGGCCAGAACAACTCGCTGATGACCACCCAGCAGCTCAGTGAGTTGACGCAGGAATTGTCGCGCGTTCGCGCCAGCCGCTCCAGGGCAGAATCCGACGCCGAGGGCGTTCGCAAGGCTTTGCAGGGCGGTGCCAGCCTCGACTCAATTCCCGAGATAATGGCCTCGCCGATGATCCAGCGTCTGCGCGAGAGCGAGGCGCAACTCAAGGCCGATATTGCAGATCTCTCTACGACGCTGCTGGAGAACCATCCGCGAATCAAGTCGATGCGGTCGCAACTTGCGGACCGTGAGGCGCAGACCCGTAAGGAAGCGCAGAATGTGCTGGCAAGCCTGACCACAGCGGCGGAAACGGCGCGGGTGCGCGAGCAGCAGCTTGTCGCTGACGTCAACAAGTTGAAGGCCGAGTCCGCACGGGCAGGGGGCGACGAGGTGCAACTGCGCGCTCTGGAGCGTGAGGCAGCAGCGGCGCGCGACCTGTTGAATTCCTATCTCACCCGGCTGCGCGAGGCATCGTCTCGCGCGGAGTTGAAGTATATGCCGGTCGACGCCTGGAAATTCTCCAAGGCGCTCGAGCCGTCGCTGCCCTATTTCCCGAAGGTCATTCCGATTACCGGAGCTGCTTTCGGAGCCGGGCTGCTGTTGATGATGATTGGTGTAATGCTGGCAGAGCTTTTCTCTGGCCGCGCGATGCGCCCCGTCGAAGGCGCGCGCCTGGTACGCGCCGAGCCTCCGGTCGCACCAGAGCCGCCTCCCGCTGCAGCACGAACCGAGGCGCAGGCAGCGCCTGCACCAGTGCCACCCAAGCCGGTGCCGGTGAAAATGCCATCCGGGTTCGGCGAAATCGGGGTTACCGCAGCCGCCGAGCGTCTGATTTCTCTTGGCGTGTCCAAGGTGTTGTTTGTGTCGCCTGAAGGCGATGAGGCGGCGGCTTCATCGGTTCTGGTCGCGCGGGCAGTAGCCGATGCCGGCCTGAAATCCCTGCTGGTTGATCTGACTGCCAGCGGAGCGGCTGCCATACCTATGCTGGAGAACGCCAGGCTTTCCGGCATCACCGACCTGCTGGCCTCCGGCGCCCAGTTCACCGACATTATCCATGCCGATCTCTATTCCGATGCGCATGTCATTCCGTCGGGGACCGCAAATCCCGCGGTCGCGATGAAAGCGATCGAACGCCTGCCAATCGTTATGAATGCCCTCGTGACTGCCTATGACGTGGTGATCGTCGAGTGCGGCCCGGCCGATCCGGCGGGCCTGCGCCGGCTTGCCGGTGACGGTGCCGATATCATGATCAGTGTCATCGAACCGCATGACAAGGCCGTTGCGCAGACTGTAGCTGCAATGAAGGCTGCTGGTTTTCACGCAATTACGCTGGTTTCGCCGGAGGCATCGCAGCCCGCTGCAACAGGGCGATCGGCTGCCTGAGCTTCAAGACACCGAAGTGCCCTGTTCAAGGGCACTTGCTCTTAGCCGCCGCGTACCGTTTTGCGCAGACGCTTTATCAGCGGCCACAGCACTGCATTTGATTTGATCATACCCTTGACCGCCGACTTCGAGGTCAGCCAGTGCGAGAGCAGGCGACCGCGCCTGCTCATGGGGACGATCACGTCGATCTGGAACTCCTCGATCGTACACCATGAGCGCTTGTATGGCTCATCGCCAACGCTGAAATCATAGATGTTGAAGCCATCAGCGCTGGCAGCCTCAATGTTCTGATAAAACAGATAGTCGCCAGGGCTGTGGGTGGACATCTCGTCGCTGGCAATCGCACCGAACTCGCAGATCAGGCGGTCATCGCACCGGCTGTGGCCGTTTACGGCGCGCAGTTTGCCCGCAACATCCAGCGCAGTCAGACTGAAGGTTCGGGTTGCCAGTCCGGACTTGAACAATCGCCGGAAGAAAGCCTGAACCTGCGGTTCGGCAAACACATCGTCGATGCCCATGGCGCGAAACCGCTCGGCCTTCATCGCGAAGAAGGCGGTCAGCATTTCATCCACCTGGTCTTCTGACGCGGCAATGCGCCTGTGCGCCCCGCCGAATTCCTCGAACTTGCGTTGTTGGGCCCGGAACCGCCGGCCCTTGCGGCTCGGAGCACGCTCCAGCGCGCCTTCGAATCCTCCTTCGAGGCTGACTGCCAGCGAAACGTTCGGGCTCTGCTGCGTATTCAACAGGGCAAGAGGATTGGAAAAGCCGGACAACTCTGTGGGCATGCGCTCCAGCGAAAGCAGGTCAATGTCGGGTCGAGCCTCACGAATGCCCCTGAGCAGGGCCTCAATGTCAGCGCGCGAAATCGTGGAGCCGTCCGCTCCCACGATCGGAAAGTTGCCATTGGCGTGCGAGCCGCCCGGAAAGCGCGCGAGTTTCTGGCCACCGCCAGACACGACTTCCAGCGGCAACGCCAGCAACATTTCGCCGGACGGCGCATTCAGACTGGCGACGAAGAGATCGCGGTTGACCTCGGCCGCCCAGGCAGCAAGCCATTGGGGCTGCTGGGCCGGTGCCACAACCGCGTTGCGAACAGTGATGGCCGACAGGCTCGTGTCGATCCGTGCAGACAGCAGCGATGGTCCACCTGCCGCATGTCCGGCAGGCTGCGCAGGCGCTTTCGGCGCTTGATTTGTCGTCGTAACGGCGACCATCGGTACTCCCACGCCCCCTTTGGCGCTGGCAGACACTAACGCAAAAGGGTGAAGGAATGTTTGGTCAGCGCTTTTCGCGCGGTGGCAACATAAGAAACTTGATGATCACCATGGCTGGCAGAACCCAAAGAAGTCCGCTGAAGAAGAAGAAGGTCAGGTTTATTGCCGGGCCGGAGTCGCGCAGGTTTGCCTCGGCATACAGCATTGCCACGATGGCGTAGACCATCACGAGAATGACCAGCAGAATTGTCCCGATCAGCTTCTTGAGGCGCATTGCGTTGTCCTTCCTCGCATCGCAATAGGCCGATGGAGGCGCTGGCGCAACCTTGCGCGACCGCGTGTCGCTGCGACTTTGCTGCGCTTGAAACCGCCACAGACATCGTTCAGGTGATCCCGCCATGAGTACAGCCGCAGCCACCGCCACGCCTCTGCAAGCGCAGGATCGCGCCTTGCGCAACCGTGCCCAGGTGCGTGCCTGGCTCTACGTGGCCCTGGTCACCATTATGGCTGTGGTTGTCGTCGGCGGCGCAACGCGGCTGACGGAATCGGGCCTGTCGATCACAGAATGGAAGCCGATCCACGGCATTATCCCGCCGCTCAGCGCGGTCGAGTGGCAGGAAGAGTTCCTGAAGTACCAGCAGATACCTCAGTTTTCGCAGCTGAACTCGGACATGACGCTGGATGGCTTCAAAACGATCTTCTGGTGGGAATGGGCGCACCGGCTGCTGGCACGCTGGGCCGGCGTGATCTTCTACGCGCTGCCATTTGCCTATTTCTGGATCGCCGGGAAACTTGAGCCGGGCCTGAAGCCCAGGCTCTCCGGTATCTTCTGCCTTGGCCTGCTGCAGGGCGTGATAGGCTGGCTGATGGTCGCCTCAGGTCTGGAAAACCGGACCAGCGTGCACCCCGGCTGGCTGGCGGTGCATCTGACGGTCGCGAGCATCATCTTTATGTCGATTGCCGTTGTGCTGCGGGGGTTGTCGCCGCACAGCGATCCGCCCTCATCTGACCGAACCCGGCGTTTTGCCGGGCTGTTGGTCGTGTTGGCGCTGGTGCAGATTTTTCTGGGCGGTCTTGTTGCAGGCCTGGACGCCGGACTGGGCTACAACACCTGGCCGCTAATGGACGGGCGGCTCTTTCCGGACGATGTGTTCCTGCTGGATCCGGTCTGGCGCAACCTCTTCGAGAACGCCAAGGGCGTCCAGTTTTATCACCGTTGCGGAGGATACATCCTGCTGGCCGCATCGCTCTGGCACATGATCCAGGCACGCCGCAGTGACCCGGGCACGACGCACGCCCGCCGCGCACTGGTACTGTTTCACTTGGTGCTGATGCAGGCAGCAGTTGGCGTTGTGACGCTGCTGACGCAGGTGCATCTGCACACGGCATTGTTGCATCAGGGACTGGCGCTGATTGTTGTCGGCTTCGCCGCCATGCACTGGCGCAGCGCGAAGGGAGGATACCCGTTGCCAGTCCAGGTGGAGATCAGAAGCTGAGCCGCACGCGGCGCACGGCTCGCGCCACGCCGAGTTCCAGCATCTCGTCAGTCTGGTTGCCGTCTTCAGCGTGCCAGGCGGCGGACAGGCACCCGTAAGCAAATGCAAAGTCGAGGATGTGGGCAGGGGACTGGCCCAGCGTTGCACCAAAGGTCTCGGCGATGAAGGCGATACGATTCTCATCGAGACAAAGTCGCTGCTGTTCGCCGAGCGGGTTGTAGAACATGTTCGCAGCGTCGAAGGCGGGATCGCCAAGAGCGCCCTTTGGATCGATGACAAGCCAGCCGCGCGGTCCGGAGATAATGTTGTCATGGTGGAGGTCGCCATGCAGTGGGAGCGCTGCGGCAGGGTTTGACAGCAATTCGTCCGCCAACACCGCTGCCTCGGCATACATCCTGCCGCGACCAGCGGTGCCACCGGCCCTGGCGCGCTGGAACAGGCTGGAGAAGCGTTCGCGCAACGGCTGGAGTTCAGTCGGAACCGGTCGATCAGACCGGCCAAGCATGCGGGCCAGTGTCTCTGCGGCGATCCCGGTCGCTACATTGTCGCCCTCGACAGCCAGAACGTCTGCCAGCAGACGATCTCCGCCAAACTCCAGAAGCATCATCCGGCGCTGACGCGCCAGCAGTCGCACAGCACCAATGCCATCGCGCCATTCGAGGAAGTATGCCCCGCGCAGTTCGTCGTAGACCTCCGGAAAGTCCTTGAGGGTCTTGATGACCGCCTCGGTTCCATCATCCAGCATGACCTTCCAGACATGACTGCTGAAGGTATCGGCGATCAGGCTTGCGCTTTGCACATTCCAGTCGGCCGGCCAGTCATCTGACCCTGTGGCTGGATTATCTGTCTCCACAGATTCAACTCCTGACGTGAACTTGACCAGGCCTCGCCCTTTTGCTTTGACCGCGAAGCACATAGATATGATTCATCGGCAATGTGAGCCAGAGGAACAGGCATGACCATCAAGGACCGTCAGGAAGGGTTTGAACGCAAGTTTGCGCTCGATGAGGAGCTGCGGTTCAAGGCCAACGCCCGCCGCAACAAGCAGCTTGGCCTGTGGGCAGCTGAAAAGCTTGGCAAGACCGGCGAAGAGGCCGAAGCCTACGCCAAGGAAGTCGTTATGGCGGACTTCAAGGAAGCCGGCGACAATGACGTGTTGGAGAAGGTGAAGGCAGACTTTGAGGCTGCTGGCGTCGAGCAGTCGGAACATCAGATACGCCGCACCATGGATGACCTGCTTGCAAAGGCAATCGAGGAAGTCCAGAACGGCTGAGCCGCATTTTCCGGGCTTGGGGGACAGGTGAGCGATCAGCCGATCATCGGGATTGATCTGGGGACAACAAACTCGCTGGTGGCGCATTTCACCAGCGATGGACCTGTTTTGATTCCCAATGCAGTCGGAAGTTTCCTCACGCCCTCTGCCGTAAGTCTGGATGAAAAAGGGCAGATGCTGGTTGGTCAGGCGGCGAAAGACCGTCTGGTCGCCTTTCCGGATCGCAGTACCGCGCGCTTCAAGCGCTTCATGGGCACCGACCACGTCGTTCAACTGGCAAAGCAGAAATTCCGGGCAGAAGACCTGTCCTCATTCGTCCTGCGCGCCCTGCGTACCGACGCGGAGATGCATCTCGGACAAACAATCAACGAAGCTGTCATCTCGGTGCCGGCATACTTCAATGACGTCCAGCGCAAGGCGACGATTGCCGCCGCACAACTCGCCGGACTTCAGGTCAAGCGTCTGATCAACGAGCCGACTGCTGCGGCACTTGCCTACGGCCTGCATGATCGAGACGGCGAAAGTACATTTCTGGTAATCGATCTTGGTGGCGGCACGTTTGACGTCTCGATCCTCGAGATGTTTTCGGGCGTGATGGAAGTTCGCTCCTCGGCCGGAGACGCATTCCTCGGCGGCGAGGACTTTACCGATGCTATTGTCGCGCTGCTGGCTGATGATCTTGGCCTCAAGGTGGAATCCCTGGACAATGCCGAGCGCTCGCGACTGAGAGCGCTGGCGGATGAGGCCAAGCACAAGCTCTCTGAAGGTCCACAGGCCGAACTACGGTATGTCCTTCGCGACGAGGAAAAGCAGCTGATGATCACCTCGGCGCGCTTCGAGGAGGCTACGACCGGCCTGCTGGCGCGCATGCGCAACCCGATCCAGCGCGCCATCTCCGACGCAGGTCTCAAGGCTGACCAGTTGCACCGGGTGATCCTCGTGGGCGGCGCAACCAAGATGCCGCTGATCCGCCAGATGGTGACGCGCCTGTTCAAGCGCTTTCCGGAGTTCCAGTTGAACCCGGATCACGTCGTGGCACTGGGCGCTGCAGTCCAGGCTGGTCTCGCCAGCCGCCACGAGGCGCTGGAAGATGTCGTGATGACCGATGTCTCGCCCTTCACGATGGGTATCGAGACATCGATGCGTTCCTCGCCCAACGGCCCGATCCAGAGTGGTTTTTTCAGCCCGATCCTTGAGCGCAACACCGTGATACCGGCGAGCCGCGAAGATCGCTTCTACAATATGGAGAAGGGTCAGAAGGAGATCGAGCTCAACATCTTCCAGGGTGAGGCGCCGATGGTGAAGGACAATGTCCGCATCGGCATGCTGCACGTTCCGATCCCCTACAACATGAAGGAAGTGGAAGGCGTCGACGTCCGCTTTACCTATGACACCTCGGGATTGCTGGAGGTTCTGGCGACTGTCGTCTCTACAAAGAAGGAACTGCGGCTCATCATCGAGGGCAATCCGGGGTCAATGAGCCGGGCAGATATCGAAAAGCGCCTGAAAGAACTGGAGCGGATCAAGGTCCATCCCCGCGCTGAAGCCGAGAACCAGGCTATAATCGCTCGTATTTCAAAAGCTTATGAGAATTCTCTCGGGCATCGTCGTGATGAGCTGACAATGCTGTTGCGTGAGTTCGAGGCACTCCTGGCGCGTCAGGATCCAAAGGCCATCGTCGAGGCGCGGGCGCATTTCTCCGGCATTCTCGATCAGCTGGAAAAGAACGATGTCTTCTGAAGCGTTCGGGTTGCTCGGGCTTGATGCCCGCACAGCAACCGTCGCAGATGTGAAGAGGGCATACGCTGTTCGACTGAAAGCTATCCGTCCCGAGACAGATCGCGATGGCTTCATGGCGCTGCGACAGGCCTTCGAACAGGCGCGTTCGCATGCAACCTATATGGAGAATGTGCGCGCCAGCCGTATAGAATCGCGCAAGCGCAAGGCTGAGGACAAGCAGGCGGCTGCGGCGCGGAAGGCAGCGCCGGCACCAGTTGCCGAGGCAGGAGCCGCTGAACTGATTGTTGTTCCGGCGCAACCCGTCGCCGAAAAGCCCAGGCCGCGAAGGAAGAAGGCGGCTTCAACGGACCAGAACGCGCCTCTGGCTGTGCCCGACGCGGAGCTGGAGAAGGCACCGGATCCGGTGTCCGATGCGTCGCGGGAGCCGTTTGAGTGGCCGGCGAAGTCCAGCGTTCCGCCACCATCTATGGCATCCTCCGGGGCCGAATGGGCACCCGACGACACGCCGGATGTGTTTACGCCGCTGCCGCCAGAGGCTGGCCAGCCGGTGGCACAGTATGTGAGGCCTGCGGCTGAAACAGCCATGGACGACATAGAGGCGATGCTGGACGCCAGTCCCTGGAGAACCCAGCCCGTCGAGGCGTGGCGTGAGATTCTCGACCGCGACGACCTGCAGCCGCTGGATGAGTTTCAGGACTTCTCCGACCGCCTTCGCTGGTTCGTGCTGACGCAATCCGGCCACCACGAGGGCGAGACGCCCAAAGTTCAGGCGTGGATGACCGGAGATGTGATGAAACTGCTTGATGAGCGTTTCGGCTGGACCCGCAGCTACGGCCGCAATCCCTGGGAGCAGGCGCAGTCGCAATGGCTGGTGCGGCTCTACAATCACTTCGATTGGTTCCACACCAGACCATCGTCGGCGATGAAGTTCGGCAGTTCCGATGTGATCATCGGCGGCTATGCGGCGCGGCCGTACTGGGCCTTTCATCCGGCTCTGGTGATCGGGCTTATCGCTATCTACTTCTGGGTCGGACGGATTTCCGATCTGTTCTTGCGCGGAGCTGTGGGCTCGAACGGCTTCCAGATGATGACAGCATTCTATTCGCTTGTCGGCATTGCCCTGCTGCTCATGGGCTATGTCGCCCTGGGCGAGTTGATTAGCCAAACCTGGTTATATCTCAAGCGCGCCGTAGGGACGCTGTTCGGCAAGCAGGTTGAGGCCAGAAACTGGTTCACGCCGCTCGATTGGCTTGCGCTTGGCGGCGTGATTTTCGTTGCAGCCGCGCTTGAGCCGCTCGCGCCCGGTTGACAGCGCTGGACCAGCGCTAACCGGGACTTCAAGGGTTGCGTTCCGGCACGCACTCGGCAAACTTGCCGGTTTCCACAACGCGGGTGTCACATGTCGCTGAATGATCGTCTGTCCGGGGATGAAGTCCTGATCACATGCTGGTCGGGTATTCCCGATTCGGTGACTGTTGAGGTCATGGCAAACCAGCCTTTCGACGTCGTGACGATGGACATGCAGCATGGCGGTCATCATGAGGACAGCGTGCTGCGCGGCATCCTGCCCATCCAGAAGGCCGGGCGGCCAGCGATCGTACGCATTCCGGTGGGACGTTGGGACATGGCAAGCCGCGCCCTTGATTTTGGCGCTGACGCGGTGATTGCGCCGATGATCAACTCGGTCGAGGACGCGCGCCAGTTTGCTGCGCATATGAAGTATCCGCCAGTGGGCGCGCGTTCATGGGGCCCGACATTTGGCTTCCCGCGCTACGGCAAGGGCACGCTGCAGGAATACCTGGAAGAGACCAACGCGCGCACCATGTCTTTTGCGATGATCGAGACGCGTGCAGCACTTGCTGCACTGGACGACATCCTGGAGGTTCCGGGCATCGACGCGATTTTCCTGGGGCCAGCGGACTTCTCGATTGCCTGGACCCACGGCAAGACACTCAACGCCACGCTTGAGGATATGATGGAGACCGTGGCCGATGTCGCAAGTCGCGCCCGCGCCGCGGGCAAACGCTGCGGCATCTATGTGGTCGATCCGGCGATTGCCGGGCGGTTCGTGAAGATGGGCTACCAGCTGCTGGCAACCGGCAATGAAGGCCAGTTGATGGGTCTCGGCGCAAAGGCACTGATCGGCGACATCAGGGCATCGATCAAGGCTTAGGGCGCGTCCGGGACTGGGTCTGTTTCAGCGCTGTCTGCTGCCGGTTGCAGGCGACTGAGAAACTGCGCGAACACCATCGATCCCTCTGGCCACGGCCCGAAGCCGGCCTCGGTATTCAGGTGGCCAGCATCGCCGGCATTGATGAACAGCGAACCCCACGCAGCGGCCAGATTCTCGGCGACCGGCAAAGCGCAGAATGGATCATTGTTGCTGCCGACAACGATAGACGGGAAGGGCAGAGGATCACGCGGCCATGGACCAAAGGTCCGCTCGATTGCCGGTTCGAAATTCGGATCGTCAATGTCCGGCGGCGCGACCAGAAAGGCGCCTGCAACCGGGCGCGTGAACAGCGGGACGGCTTGCACTGTGGCTGCGACACCGAGCGAGTGCGCGACAAGGACAACCGGCCGCCCGGAATTGTTGACCGCGTCAGCGATGGTAGTCGTCCAGTCCGCGCGCTCCGGGTGCTCCCAGTCCGCTTGCTCGACGCGGCGGGCGGAGGAGAGTTTTTCCTGCCACCTTGTCTGCCAGTGTTCCGGTCCCGAATTGGTGTAGCCGGGGATGATGAGGATATCGACGTCTTTGACTTTCATGCCTCGGGTTTAGCCGGGGTCGCAAATGTCATCAAGTGCAGCTCGTTCTATAATCATGAACGGGTTGTTCAAATTAGTTCGCCTTGAATGAACGATGTCGCGCGCGCACATTGGTCGGCGAATAAGGGCCTGACCATGACTGTTTCGAGACGTGACTTTGTTGCTGGTGCGGGCATCGCTGCGCTGGGCGTGTCCACGGGTCAAGGCAGAACGGAGAACATGATGAGCAAGGTTCCATTTGCGGCGACAACACCGATAAGCGTTGGCAGGGTAGGCCTCAGGGCGAAAGATGCACGGGCGCTCGCCGACTACTACCGGGACGTGATCGGCCTGGACGAGATATCGAACGAAGGCGAAACGATAACGCTTGGGGCAGGCGAGCGACCACTTCTGGTGATCGAAGGCGACAGGGCGCTCACCCGCGAGGACCCGCGCAGCGCCGGACTGTTCCATACGGCCTTTCTCCTGCCATCGCGCGCCGATCTCGGCCGCTGGATCAACCGGGCGGCTGACAGGCAAATCCAGGTCGATGGCGCGTCTGACCACATCGTGTCAGAAGCGCTCTACCTGACTGATCCGGAAGGCAATGGCATCGAGATCTATGCCGACCGCGATCCCGGCGAGTGGAAGTGGGAGGCTGACGGCATGGTCAGCATGGCGACATATCGCATGGATGTTCCAGGCGTACGTGCGTCTGTCCCCGCGAACTCGGAGTGGCAGGGCATGCCGCAGGATGCCATTATTGGCCACGTGCATCTGCGGGTTGGCGATCCGGTGACAGCCGAGGACTGGTGGAAGCACGAGATGGGCTTCGACACAGTCGCCAGATATGGCCGTGACGCGGTGTTCCTGTCGACCGGCAAGTATCACCACCATATCGGCGCCAACGCCTGGCAGAGCAGAGGCGCCGGTCCCCGCGCGGCAGGATTGACCGGCCTCGGTTGGGTCGAGATGCTGTCGCGGGACGGCTCGCATATGGGCAAAAAAGCCGACCCCTGGGGCAATCTGATCCGCACCAGATCGACCTGAACGCCGATTATGGATGGACCGCCGGGGTGCGATAGCATGGCATCCCAGGTTGTGGATGGTGAAATATGAAACCGCTTAGGTTGCATATTAAGTATTGTTGTAAGCGTTCCTTGTAGCCTCGTTGCTAATATTGCTTCGGACGGTGGATCATTATGCCCGAAGTAATCTGGTTACATGTTGGCGGTGCGATTGCAGGCTTTTGTACAACCGGGATTATTCTTGTGTTGTTCGCAGCGGTGCGCTCACGGTACCTGCTGTGGATGGCAGGCGGCATGTTTGTGCTGGCGCTTCAGTGCCTTGCCTATGTCGCCCACGCCGTGATGCCATCGCCACAGGCAAATACAGCCTTTCTTTCGCTTCTCGTCATTTCCATCGTAATGTTGAGCCGGGGCTTCGACGAGTTCCTTGGTGAGCCTCCTTCGACGCTGCTCCAGTCAACAGGGCTGGCGGGAGCGGTGATGTCGGCAGCTTTGGTGTATGCCGGGTATGCTGGCGCAGCGTTCATGCTGACGAACCTTGTTTGCGCCCTTGTTATTTCGCAGGTCTTTGTCCGCAACCGGATCCTGCGGGATCAGGCCTGGCATGTCATGATCAGCGTGACCACGATTTGCACATTGTCGATCCTGGGCTTTGTTGCACGTGCCGTAATGGTTGCTCTACAGGGCAACCTGTCCGCCGGCTCCATGCCGCAGAACTGGGCGGAAGTGAACATCGCCGGGTTTTCGATCGTGGCCGGGACGGCGCTAGGGCCGATCGTCATGAGCCTGAATGCGGTCCGGACCCAGGTCCAGTTGCGCACCGAGGCCATTACCGACCCGCTGACGGGAATCCTTAACCGGCGTGCATTAACAGCGTTCTACGAAGACTTTACGTTTGATCCTCTCAGCGCCGTGGTGATCTTCGATCTCGATCACTTCAAGAAGGTCAATGACAGCTACGGCCATGCCGTCGGAGACGATGTTTTGCGCGCCTTCGCGGATATCCTGCGCAACGAGACGGGTACGAGCGTCGACGCTTTCCGGCTGGGCGGAGAAGAGTTCGCACTGGTTTTCAAACGCGCCGCCCATATTGACGTCATGCGTCAGACGGAGATGGTTCGACGCCGTTTCGAGCTACACCTGACGGATACGGAAAAGGGTGCGATCCGGGCAACGACCAGCGCGGGCATCTGTCTTGGCGGTGCAGACCGGACATCGCTGACGGATATGCTGAAAGGCGCAGATGCTGCGCTTTATGCCGCAAAGGACGCCGGACGCAACAGAACCGTCACACTCGGACGAGACAACAACGATCCGACACCGGCCCTTATGGGCTTGCGCAAGGCAGTCTGAACGGCGCAACAAGCCCTGCGGGGCGATGCGAAGATCCAGCCAAACGCCGCCGGAGAGCCGGCGGCTCACATCGTCCAAAACTCAGTGCGTGCGCCCGAGCATCAGATCCATGTTCTGAACGGCCGCACCTGAGGCTCCCTTGCCGAGATTGTCCAGCGAGGCGATCAAATTGACCTGACCCTTGCCTTCCGTGCCGAGCACAAAGAGCTTCATGGAGTCTGTATCGGCGAGTTCAGTCGGGTCCAGGCGGGGTAGCTTCGCGCTCTCCTCGAGAGGCACAACCTCGACCACGTCCTGGCCTGCATAATGCTGGGCTAGTGCAGAGTGAATGTCGACCAGCGAGGTCGCGTCGTTCAACTCGTCCAGGAAGAGCGGTACCTGCACCAGCATGCCCTGCGGGAAGCGCCCGACGGCCGGCGAAAAGATCGGCCGGCGATCAAGCAGCCCGTGCTGGCGCATCTCTGCGACGTGCTTGTGCACCAGCGGCAGGCCGTACACGAAGTAGGGCGCGTCGATAGCATCTTCGCGGCTCTGGTCTTCCATCTGCGCAATCATCTGCTTGCCGCCACCGGTGTAACCTGAGACGGCGTTGACCGAGACAGGATAGTCGGCCGGCAGAATGCCGGCGGCGACCAGTGGGCGGATCAGCGAAATCGCTCCGGTAGGGTAGCAGCCGGGATTGGCGACAAGCCGCGCCTTGGCGATGCGCTCCCGCTGGGCGGCATCCATCTCGGCAAAGCCATAGGCCCAGTCCGGATGCACGCGGTATGCGGTCGAGGTGTCGATGATCCGCGTCGAGTTTCGACCCTCCAGCATGCCGACGGCTTCTTTCGAGGCATCGTCGGGCAGGCACAGGATAGCGATGTCTGCTTCCGAGAGCATCTCCTTGCGCAGACCGGCATCGCGGCGCTTCTCTTCGGGAATCGAGAGCAGGTCGAGATCTTCACGCACAGCGAGACGCGAGCGGATCTGCAGACCCGTTGTGCCATGTTCGCCATCAATGAAAATCTTCGGTTTCATTCTCTCGCTCCTTTCGCGAAGCTGCGGTCGGTCGCTCTCATAATCCTGCGTCGTGTCCGCGTCCAGCGTCCTCGCCATTACGCGCGCGCCGTTCGGCCAGAAGCCCGATATAGTACATCGCGACAGAAGATGCAGCGATCGCGGTTAAATCCGCGTGATCATAGGCTGGCGCCACCTCCACCACATCGGCACCCACGAAATCGAGCTGGCCGAGCTTGCGCAGGACCGACAGGATTTTGGCCGAGGATGGCCCGCCGGCGACCGGTGTTCCTGTGCCAGGTGCGTATGCCGGATCGAGGCAATCAATATCGAAGGTCAGATAGGCCTTGTGCCCGGCTGTACGCTCGATAATGGCGTAAGCGATGTCGGCCGCACGCATCTCCTCGACCTCGTGCCCGTAGATGATCTTGATGCCGCAATCCTCCGGCGCATGGGTCCGGATGCCGATCTGGATCGAGCGATCCGGATCGATCAGCCCCTCGCGAACCGCGCGCCCGACGAAAGAGCCATGATCGATGCGCTTGCCGTCATCGTCCCACGTGTCCTGATGCGCATCGAACTGCACCAGCGCCAGCGGTCCGTGCTTGGCAGCATGCGCCTTGAGCAGCGGCCAGGTGACGAAGTGATCGCCACCCAGCGACAGCAGGAACCCCGCCTGGTCGATGATCTTTTTTGCCTCGCGCTCAATCGTCGCCGGCGTCTTCTGGTGGTTGCCATAGTCCAGCAGGCAATCGCCATAATCGACAATCGCCAGCTGTTCGAACAGATCGCGGCTGAATGGATACTGTGGGTCATTGTCAAAGATTGCCGAAGCGCGGCGGATTGCCTGCGGCCCAAAGCGTGCACCGGGGCGGTTGGACACGGCAGCGTCAAACGGGATGCCCCACACAACGACATCCGCACCCTTGACGCTCTTGGTGTACTTGCGCCGCATGAAGGACAGCGCCCCTGCATAGGTCGGGTCGAACCCTGGACCGGTACTGCGGGCAGTGAATGCATTGTCGATGGCCCTTGATGGCATCGCGTCCCTCCTGAAATGTGGAGCGCCTTTATCTGCCCTTTTTCATTGGAATGCGACCCCCGGGAAATGGCACTGGGTTGCGTCGTCAGTCGTGCTAATATCGATGCATTTCAGGGAGGTGTTTCAATGAGCAAATTGATCAAATCCGTACTGACCGGCGCATTTCTCTGCGCCATCGCCTTGCCAGCAAGGGCAGAGTATTTCGTGATCCTGAACACTGCACCCGACAAGGGGCGAGTCTCCGATGTAACGGTCGAAAAGACGAAGCGTGATATCAACCGGAAGTGCAAGATCAGGTCGAAATCGACCCAGACCAGCGCGCTGCGCGGCATGCGCGACGATCTGATGATTGTGTTCCTCGACAGCTACGAGAGCCGTCGCCAGGCCAATGCAGCGTTGCAGCGCGTTAAACGGTGCATTCCCGGTGCCTACATCAAACAGGCAGATTGGCTCGGCGATCCGTGACAATGCGTACCGTTCAGCCAGCGTTCAAACAGAAGCCGCAATAGTCGGCCAGCTTTTGAAGCGCTGAACAGGAGACGGCAAAATGTTGAGGATCATGATTGCAGCGGCGATGTTGACGGGTGCGAGCCTGCAAACCGCCAGGGCCGCCGACGGTTACGAGTGGTTTGTCATCCTGCAATCGCTGCCGGGCAATGCCAAGGCCTCTGCTGAGCGTTCACGTGTGAAACTCGGCCGCGAGTGCGGCGTCCTCACCAAGACCGCGCACACCAACTTTATCGATGGCCTGCGCCCACGCCTGCGCATTGTCTATGTCGGGCCTTATGAAACCCGCCGGGGTGCTGCGCGTGCGGTCGCCAACCTGCGATATTGCGTGCCGGATGTTTACATGAAGCAGGGCGCGTTTACCGCCGAAGGTTTTCCGGGCGAGATGGATTAAACCGCAAACACATTCGCGCGCTTGATGCGGATGACGCCGCGATCCTGCGCAGCAACTGCCGTCTCAGGCGAGACGTCCAGCTCCATCACCTCGCCATCCTCGACGCTGGCAACGACGCGCCGTGAATCCGGACGGTCAAGAACGCGCAGGACAGTGGCGGGAATGCCGGAGCCGGTCGCGGACCAGTCGAGGTCGCCCGGACGGGTCAGCACCTCGGCCTTGCCATCTGGAACGCCGGGAGCTTCGATCTGTGCGCCGGGCAGGGCGGCCCAGCCGTCTTTCACAGTCGCGACCAATCGGTTGGCATCACCGAGGAACTTTGTCACGAAGGCACTGTCGGGAGCGCGGCAGACCTCTTGCGGCGTTCCCTGCTGGACGATTTTGCCTTCGTTCAGGATCACCACGCGGTCGGCGAGGTCGAGTGCCTCCTCCTGATCGTGGGTGACGAACAAGGTGGTAATGCCGAGCTCGTCATGGATCTGGCGCAGCCAGCGGCGCAGGTCGCGGCGCACATTGGCGTCCAGCGCGCCGAACGGCTCGTCGAGCAGCAGCACCTTGGGATCGACGGCCAGCGCGCGGGCGAGTGCGACACGCTGGCTTTGTCCGCCCGAAATTTGCGCCGGGAAGCGATTGTTCAGACCTTCCAGCCGCACCAGCGCCAGCAACTCGTTGACGCGCGCAGTGATCTGGCTCTCGCTGCGCTTCACCTTCGATACCTTCATGCCGAAGGCGATGTTCTCGCCGACCGTCATGTGCGGAAACAGCGCGTAGTGCTGGAACACGAAGCCGACGCCACGGTCGCGCACCGGGATATCGGTTGCGTTCTGGTCGCCGAAATAGATCGCGCCGCCATCGGCATACTCAAGCCCTGCGACCATACGCAGGATCGTCGTCTTACCGGAGCC
>CAYZQP010000007.1:0-2219 GCA_964480545.1 uncultured Mesorhizobium sp.
AATCTGGCATGATCGTCCTGTGCGACCGCTTCATCGATTCCTCGCGCGTCTATCAGGGTGTCACCGGCGATCTCGACCCTGCGCTGATGCAATCCATCGAGCGCGTTGCCATAAACGGCATGATGCCTGACCTCACGCTGATCCTTGATCTGGATGCAAAGGAAGGGCTCCGGCGCGCCACCGACCGGCGGACCCATGACGATGCCCCCGACCGGTTCGAGAAGGAGACATTGCAGGTGCACGAGCGACGGCGTCAGGCCTATCTTGATATCGCCCGCCGGGAGCCAGGGCGCTGCCGGGTCATCGATGCCGGGCAGAGCATTCCGGCCGTCGAGAATGATGTCACCGAGGCCGTGTTCGCAGCCCTGGCAGAGCGCCGCACTGAAGCAGAGGCGACCTCCTGATGGACCGCCTGGCGCCTTTGCAACATGACACGCTCGACGACGTGCCCGAGCCGTCGGAGAACCCGTTTCTGCTCGGCCACCTGGAGGCGCAGCGCCTGCTGCTTGCCGCCCAGGCGTCAGGCAGGATGCCGCACGCAATCATGCTGGCCGGGCCGCGCGGCATCGGCAAGGCAACCTTTGCGTTTCATCTGGCAAGACACCTGCTCGGTGGTGAGGCACCGCAGGGAGGCCGGTTCGAACAGCGCGACCCCGCATCAGCACTGTTCCGCCAGGTGGCCAGTGGCGCGCACCCGGCAGTTCTGCATCTGACCCGCCCGGCTGACGCGAAAGGCACCGGCTTCAAGACCGTGCTCGCCATCGACGAGATCCGCAAGATTGGCCAGTTCCTTTCTTTGACCGCACCAGATGGCGCTTACCGCGTGGTGATTGTCGATCCGGCAGACGACCTGCGTGCGGCCGCCGCCAACGCGCTTTTGAAGAACCTTGAGGAACCGCCCGCCCGCACCATCTTCATTCTGATCTGTCATGCCTTCGGCCGGCTACTGCCGACAATCCGCTCGCGCTGCCAGGTTGTCCGCATGGGCCCGCTGGACGATGCCGACCTCACCGTGGTGCTGGACAGGGTAGGGGGCCTCCCCGCCTCCGTCGACCGCGTCGAACTCCTGCGCCGTGCAGAAGGCAGCGCACGTCAGGCCATCATTCTGCACCAGCATGGCGGGCTGGAGATCGTCTCGACACTCGCCGGGGTGCTGGGCAATCCAGCGGATATCAAAACGCAACACAGGCTTGCAGAGGCAATCAGCGGCCGTGAAAAGACCTCGCAATTCGCCATCTTCAACGAGCACGCGCTGAATTTGCTTGCCGATGCTGCGACTGTCGCAACCAGGTCCGGCGATACATGGCGGGCAAAAAAGCTGGCCGACGCTTGGCAGGAGGCACGGATCGCGATATCCGACGCAGAGACATATAATCTCGACCAGAAGCAGCACGCACTGACCATGATTGGCCGCTTGAACCGCGCACTGTCCGATACCGCACAGCGAATGTGACGTTCGCCGCGCACGGCTTCGTGCGCCGTCACCCGTTCGCACACCAATACGAGTTCAACGCCATGACCCGCGAAAAATACTACATCACAACGCCGATCTTCTATCCAAACGGCAATCCGCATATCGGCCACGCCTACACGGTGATTGCCACCGACGTGCTGGCGCGCTTCCAGCGCCTTGATGGCAAGGATGTGTTCTTCCTGACCGGTACCGACGAGCACGGCCTGAAGATGCAGCAGACCGCCGACAAGGAGGGCGTGACGCCGCTGGAACTGGCAACGCGCAACTCTGCCGTGTTCAAGGAAATGGATGCGGTGCTGGGTGCCTCTTACGACCAGTACATCCGCACCACCGAAGAGCGCCACTACAAGTCTTGCCAGGCGATCTGGGAGGCGATGGCAGCCAGGGGCGACATCTATCTCGGCGGTTATTCCGGCTGGTACTCGGTGCGCCAGGAAGCCTATTTCGACGAGGCGGAAACCACGCTGGGCGAGGACGGTATCCGGCGTGAGCCGCTCGGCTCGCCGGTCGAGTGGAACGAGGAACAGACCTACTTCTTCAGGCTTTCGGCCTATGAGGACAAACTGCTCGCATACTACGAGGCCAATCCGGACTTCATTGCGCCGCCAGAGCGCCGCAACGAGGTGCTGAGCTTTGTGAAGTCAGGCCTGAAGGATCTGTCAGTTTCGCGCTCGACCTTCAACTGGGGCGTGCCTGTGCCTGGCGATCCGAAGCACGTGATGTATGTCTGGGTCGACGCGCTGAC
>CAYZQP010000007.1:2229-6800 GCA_964480545.1 uncultured Mesorhizobium sp.
CTGGAGCTACTGGCCGGCGATCCACATTGTCGGCAAGGACATTATCCGCTTCCACGCGGTCTACTGGCCGGCCTTCCTGATGTCCGCAGGCATCGAACTGCCGAAGCGCGTGCTTGCCCACGGCTTCCTCTACAACAAGGGGGAGAAGATGTCGAAATCGGTCGGCAATGTTGTCGACCCGTTTGCGCTGGTCGAGCATTACGGTCGCGACCAGGTGCGCTACTTCTTCATGCGTGAGGTGCCGTTTGGCCAGGATGGCAGCTACAGTCATGAGGCGATCGTGGCGCGCACCAATGCTGACCTCGCCAACGGGCTCGGCAATCTGGCCCAGCGCTCTCTGTCGATGATTGCAAAAAACTGTGACGGCAAGGTGCCGGCAAAGGGCGCCCCTGGCGACGCGGCGCAGGCATTGATTGCGCAGACCGAAGCGGCGCTGGTCACGGCACGCGAGGCAATGGCTGAACAGAAGATACATGTCGCGCTGGCTGCAATCTTCGACATCGTCGCCGAGGGTGACCGCTTCTTTGCGGGCGAGGCACCCTGGGCACTGAAGAAGACCGACCCGGCGCGCATGGAGAGCGTGCTCTGGACCACGGCAGAGCTCGTCCGCCGTCTGGCTATACTGGCGCAACCGGTAATCCCCGATGGTGCCGAAAAGCTGCTCGACGCGCTGGCGGTGCCGGCAGATGCGCGCAGCTTCGCCCATCTGGAGAGCGAACTCGTGCCCGGCACACCGCTGCCGGCGCCGCAGGGCGTGTTTCCACGCTATGTCGAGCCAACCGGGCAAGGCGGTTGATCCTGCCCATGACAACGCTTGTCGACAGTCATTGCCATCTGGACTTTCCGGATTTCGCCGAGGAGCGCGCGGCCATCGTCGCGCGCGCCAGGGCGGCTGGCGTCACCACGCTCGTGACCATCTCGACACGCGTAAAGCGTTTTGCACAGATACTTGAAATCGCTGAGGAATATGACGACGTCTGGTGCTCTGTCGGCACCCATCCGCACAATGCACATGAGGAACTCGACATCACCGCCGAAGAGCTGGTTCGTCTGGCACAGCACCCGAAAGTCGTGGCTATTGGCGAGGCCGGGCTGGACTATCACTACGACAAGTCGCCGCGCGCCGCCCAGGCGCAAGGTTTTCGCACACACATCGCGGCCGCGCGCGCGACACAGTTGCCGCTGGTTATCCATGCCCGTGAGGCTGACGACGACATGATCGCCATCCTCGAGGACGAGACAGGGAAGGGGCCCTTCCCCTTCGTCCTGCACTGTTTCTCGTCTGGCCCGGCGCTGGCAAAACGTGGCGTCGAGCTCGGCGGCTATGTTTCGCTGTCGGGCATCCTGACCTTCCGGAACTCGCAGGAAATCCGCGACATCGCAGCCGGCGTGCCACACGACAGGCTGCTGGTGGAGACCGATGCGCCATACCTTGCCCCGCCGCCGCACCGCGGCAAGCGCAACGAACCGGCCTTTGTGGTCAACACGGCGCGGGTTCTGGCCGAAACGATCGGCGTTTCCGGGGCTGAAGTTGCCCAACTGACCACGGACAATTTCTTCCGGCTGTTCTCCAAAGCCCAGCGGCGAGTGAGCGGCTGATGGCGGACCGGCTGCGCCTGACGATCCTCGGCTGCGGCTCGTCGCCCGGCACACCGCGTATCACCGGCGATTGGGGTGCCTGCGACCCCGCCAATCCGAAGAACCGCCGCACCCGCGCCGCGGCCCTGGTCGAGCGAATATCATCCGATGGCGGGCGCACCACGGTCGTCATCGACACTGGCCCGGATTTCCGCCAGCAGATGTTGATGGCGGGCGTAAAGCACATCGACGCGGTGGTTTACACGCACCCGCATGCGGACCATATCCACGGCATTGACGATCTCAGAAGCTACGTTCTGGATCAGCGACAACGCATTGATATTCATGCCGATTCATTCACGACAGCGCGCCTGCGCGAGGCCTTCGGCTATTGCTTTGAAACGCCCGCCGGCAGTTCCTATCCGCCGATCCTCCAGCCACATCTGATTGACCATGCAAAGCCGGTCGAGATCAGCGGAGCAGGGGGCTTGTTAGGCCTCCAGCCCCTGCCCCAGGTGCATGGCGACATCACCTCGCTGGGCTTCCGCATTGGCAACATTGCCTATTGTTCCGACGTTAGCGCGTTTCCAGCAGATACCGCCAGGCTATTGACGGGGCTGGATTTTCTGGTGATCGACGCGCTGCAATACACGACCCATGCGAGCCATTTCTCGCTGGATGAAGCGCTAGAATGGATCGAGCGGCTGAAGCCGCGCCGCGCCGTGCTGACCCATATGCATATTCCGCTGGACTATGACACGGTTCACCGCGACACACCGGCAAATGTCGAACCGGCCTATGACGGGCTGGTGATCGAGGTTGACCTGGACGCGTGAACGTCTCGGAAAGCGCGGTAGCCCCGCCACAGCCACATCCGACCGGCAAAGCAAACGCGGCCACCTGAGCATTTCCAGAACAACCCGACAGTTCCATAATCTATCTTATGCGACTGAAGTACTTGCAGAGCCAACGACTTTTCAAACCTGCGCAAACAAGGTTGTAGGAGCGCCTGTCGCACGGTTCGGGATTTTCCCGACAGGAACGGTCATTGTCGCAAGGACAGGATGCCCGCTCCGACGATCAGAACCATGCCGAATACAGAAATCATGTCCGGTATCTCGGCAAAGAAAATCATCTCCCATATGACGGCGAAACCTACATACGCGAAGTCGAATGCCCCGATCATCGCGGGCGGGCCGTTCTGATAGGCAATGGCAGCGCCTATGCTACCTATCAGGATCGCCGCCGCCAGCAGTCCCATCGAGAGCCACTCGCTTGCCCCCATCGCGGCCCAGGGCGCGAACATGAAGCCTTGCCGGAGCGTATCAGGGAGCAACAGAACAAGGCTCGCGGCTATAGCGCCGGTGACGACGAAAGCCACGTTCAGCGCCAGTGACAGGACAAGCGGATTTTGGTCACGACACTTGCTGCGCGTCAGGATCATGGCCCCCGCATAGAGCATCGCGGAGGCAAGCGGCAGGATCGCATAGACATTGAAATCGCCCGCTTTGGGTCGCAGGATCAGCACCACGCCGAGAAAACCGGCGAAGACCGCGATCCAGCCTTTCCTTGAAATCCTGTCGCCAATGAACAACGCCGAAAACAGGGTGATGAAGAGAGGCAGTGTATAGTAGGCGGCTGCGGCCGCTGAAAGCGTCAGCTTCGGCAACGAGAGATAATAGCAAATCCACATTGCGACGAGCATCAGGCTGCGCAGCGCGATCCAACTGGATTCGCCCGGTATGCGTAGATTTCCCGGCGCTGCCAACGCAAGGACCAGCAGAAGCACCGGAATCGCGATCAGTGAGCGGATCACGAATATTTGCCAGATGACGAAACTTCCGCTGGTCATCTTGATCAGCGCATCGCCTAGAGACAGCGCCAGCACCGTCAGAACGATGACGCTGACCGCCAGGGGGATGTTGTCAGCACGTTGGCCCTGCGATGCTTCTTGCGACATTCGAGTTACCCCCTTGAAAGAACATTACGGGAACACCAAGCGTCGCGCAAATCCTGAATCGCGCGACAGAACCCGGGGCCTCGCGAGGAAGCGCGTCACCGACCATTTCCGGCTCCCCTGCCCTGATCGGCTTTTCAACCCTGCGCAAACAGCGGACGCAGGGCTCTCGCCCCGTCCGCCACGGTGGCGGACCATATAGCCGCCCGCAATCCTTGTGATTCTGCCGGGCGGGATGCTAAAGGCGCAACGCGCCCGATTGCTGTCGGGCCGGTCCCGAGCAAGACGAGTTCCCGATGCCGAAATACAAGTCCGACTTCCTGCGCGTCATGCACGAGCGCGGTTTCATCCATCAGATCTCGGATGAAGCCGGCCTCGACGAGAAATTCTCGAAGGAAGTGGTCACCGCCTATGTCGGCTATGATGCGACCGCCACCAGCCTGCATATCGGCAACCTGATTTCCGTGACCATGCTCTACTGGATGCAGGAGACCGGGCACCGGCCGATCACGCTGATGGGCGGCGGCACCTCGATGATCGGCGATCCGTCCTTCCGCGACGACCAGCGTTCGCTGCTGTCGATGGAAAAGATCGACGAGAACATCGCCGGTATCAAAAAGATCTTCGGGCGCATGCTGCGCTATGGCGATGGCCCGACCGACGCCTTCATGGTCAACAATGCCGACTGGCTGATGAAGCTGAACTATGTCGAGTTCCTGCGCGATGTCGGTCGGCATTTTTCGGTCAACCGCATGCTGACTTTTGACTCGGTGAAGCTGCGTCTCGACCGCGAGCAGTCGCTGAGCTTCCTTGAGTTCAACTACATGATCCTGCAGGGCTACGACTTCGTCGAGCTCAACCGCCGCTATGGCTGCACGTTGCAGATGGGCGGCTCGGACCAGTGGGGCAACATCATCAACGGCGTTGATCTGGCGCATCGCATGGGCGGCCCGCAGCTTTACGCGCTGACCACGCCGCTGCTGACGAAATCGTCCGGCGAGAAGATGGGCAAGTCGGCCAAGGGTGCGGTCTGGCT
>CAYZQP010000007.1:6810-11159 GCA_964480545.1 uncultured Mesorhizobium sp.
GCGCCCTTGGCGGCAATGAGATCAACGAGGCCAAGAAGGTGCTGGCGACGGAAGCCACGGCAATCGTGCATGGCCGCGAGGCCGCCGACCAGGCCGCCGAGACCGCGCGCCAGGCCTTTGAGGAAGGCGCTGCCGCACATAATCTCCCGACGGTCGAGGTGTCAGCCTCCGAGCTTGATGCCGGCATTGGCCTGCTCTCGCTGCTTGTCACCGCAGGTCTCGCCGGCTCCAACGGCGAAGCCCGCCGCAACGTGCAGGGCGGCGGCGTGAAACTGAACGACGAGGCCGTCACCGACGAACGCCTGAGCGTCAATTCATCCGCCTTGCAGGATGGCGTTCTCAAACTCGCTGTCGGCAAGAAAAAACTGGTGCTTGTCAGGCCGGTCTGATCGGCGCAGTTTCGGGGCTGGCAATGATCGATCATATCACAGTGGCAGTCACCGATCTGGAGCGCAGCAAGCGCTTCTATGAGCTGGCGCTCGCCCCGCTCGGAGCGAGTGTCGAGTTCGGTGAGGGTGGTGTTTTCTGGGCCTTCAGGTTGAGCGATGGCTTGTTTGAAATCATGCAGGCAGAAGAGCCGGGCCCCCTCACCCGCATCCACGTCGCGTTTCGCACGCGCACCCATGCCGAGGTGGATGCCTTCTATCAGGCAGCGCTCGCCGCCGGCGCCAAGGATAACGGCCCGCCCGGACCGCGCCCGAACTACACCGAAAACTACTACGCCGCCTTCATACTCGATCCTGATGGCTACAACATCGAAGCCATGATCGATCAGCCGCAGGACGCTCCCGATGCCTGATTTCTGTTTTGCCCCGCAGCCGCAGGCATCTGTGGCCATTGCCGGCTCGAATGAGCGCTTTCCGGTGCGCCGCATCTTCTGTGTCGGGCGCAACTACGAGGCCCACGCGAGAGAGATGGGCGCTGACACCCGCGAGCCGCCATTCTTCTTCCAGAAGCCGGCCGACGCCATCATCGATGATTGCGGCCCTGTCCCCTACCCGCCGCTGACGCAGAACCTGCATCACGAGATCGAGCTGGTCGTTGCCATCGGCACCGGCGGCGAGGATATCCCGGTCGAAAAGGCACTCGAACATGTCTGGGGCTATGGCGTCGGTGTCGACCTGACCCGCCGCGACCTGCAGGAAGAGGCCAAGAAGGCGTCCCGCCCGTGGGACTGGTCAAAGGGTTTTGACAATTCGGCGGTGTGCTCCGCGCTGGTGCCAGTCGCCACCAGTGGCCATCCAACAGCTGGCCGCATCTGGCTCTCGGTGAATGGCGCGGTGAAGCAGGACGGCAAGCTGGAAGATCTGATCTGGCCGGTGGCCGACTGCATCGCGTTCTGCAGCCAGTCAGTGAAGCTGCAACAGGGCGACCTGATCTATACAGGCACGCCCGCCGGCGTCGGCGCGATCCCGCCGGGCGCGAAGATCGATGGCGGCGTCGACGGCCTGGGCAAGATCGATTTCACGATCACCGAACGCTGGATCTGAAGCGGAGCCTCGCGATGAGCGAAATCATCCTGCACAATTATTTCCGCTCATCGACCTCGTTCCGGGTGCGCATTGCGCTCGAAATGAAGGGCCTCGCCTATCAATACGTGCCGCATCACCTGCGCCACGGCGAACATCTTGAGGCGCCCTATCTCGCGGTGAACCCGCAGGGGCTGGTTCCGGCGCTGATCTGGACCGACGGCACGCTGCTCACGCAATCGCTGGCAATCGTCGAGTTTCTCGACGAGGTGCAGCCCTCCCCGCCCCTCCTGCCCGCCGACCCGCTCGACCGGGCGCGCGTACGCGGGCTGGCGCAGATGATCGCCTGCGAAATCCATCCGGTGAACAATCTGCGCGTGCTGACCTCGCTGCGAACGCTATTCGGCGCGAGCGACAATGACGTCACCAACTGGTTCCGCCACTGGGTGCGCGAGACCTTCACACCCATGGAAAAGATGCTGGCGGAGAGCCCGCAGACGGGCCGCTTCTGCCACGGGGATCATCCCGGTCTCGCCGATATCTGCCTCGCAGCGCAGGTGGTGAACAATGCCCGCTTCGGCGTGGACATGTCAGAATATCCGACCATCCAGCGCATTCACGCCGCCTGCATGGAACTGCCTGCGTTCCAGAAGGCGGCCCCGGCGAACCAGCCGGACGCGGAATAGAGGCCGAGCCACTCACGTAGCCGTCATTCCGGCACGCGAACCGGAGCCGGAATCCAGAGCGCCGGCTCTACAGGGATACGCGAAAACCGTACGTTACCGGAGAGTGCAACGTCCAGGGTCACAACTCTGGACTCCGGCTCCGGTTCGCGTGCCGGAATGACGCCAATGTTGCCTTCAAGCCGGTCGTTTCTGCGCCCGCTCATAAAACATTGAGACGGTTTCGCAGGTCAGCGCCGGGGGGTCCCTGCCCTCCATCTCGATCGCATTGAAGATGCGCGCCAGATATTGCCGTGGCCCGGCAATCTCGAACTCCATGAGTGTCGAGCGCAGGCGCACGCGGGTGCCGACAGGCACGGCCGCCAGAAACTTCACGTTGTCGATGCCCTTGTTGATCACGCCCTGGGTGTTTTCGGGGATCGCGTTGAGCTCCTGCCCGAGGCCAGACACCAGCGACAGCAGCAACTGCCCATGCGCCACCGGCTTGCGGAACGGGCTTTCGCGCCGTGCGCGCTCAGGGTCGGTGTGCACCCACTGCCGGTCCAGCGTGCACTCGGCAAACGCGTTGATCCGGTCCTGGTCGATCAGCACCCAATCCGACAGCCCAAGCACCTGGCCTGCCATCGTCTTGAGCTCATCATATGTGGGAGGCGTCTGGAAATTCATGCGTCCGGACATAAAGCATGTCGCGCAAAAGTGTGAAGCGGTTTTGCGAGGACGACATGTGACAAAACCAAGACCTGAAGCGTTTCCGGACAGCACGGAAGCTGCCCGGAAACAAAAAGCACAATGCTTAAGCCGTGGCGCTGAGTTCCTGGCCCTGCTGGGCAACGCGCATTTGTGCAGGGGCCGACAGGTCAATCACGCCAACCGTTTCGCCAGCCTCGAAAGTGAGCTTGGCACCGTAGCGACGCGCCAACGCCTTCATCGCAGCATTCTGGGAGTGCGTTGTGACACGCAGGCGCTGGTAGCCCTGCCCGCGCGCTGCCGCCAGCAAGCGCTGGAACAGCAACCCGCCCAGGCCGCGATTCTGCCAGTCATGCTCGACGCTGAAGGCGATTTCGGCTGTCGGGATGAGTTCTTCGGGCCGCTCATGCAGCTCGGCAGCACCAATCACGCGACCGTCTTCGACGACCCCGATCACAACTGCGCCATCATGGAAGCAACGCTCGGCATAGCTGACAAGAAACGCATCGTTGATGGCTCCATTGAACCGATCCCAACGGCTTTCCTTATCCAGACGCAACAGGTGGTCTCGGAACAATGGCTGCTCCGATGGCCTTAACTGCCTGACAACAAAAGGATATTCGTTTATAAGTACGATGTCGTGCGTAGTTTGCATCTGTGGACCTCTTCGGTCCTCCCGTGTCGATTCTCCCGACTTTAGTATTATTGTGCACCGCAACATAAATTTCAAGAGGCACAGTTGTATATGTACGGGATATGGTAACCTGAGTATGACCCCCTTGATTTATGGGGTCCAAAAGGTCCATCTGTGTATCTCGGAAGGGCGCAAGCCCGGGAGCCCTTGATGAGACTGACCCGTCAGACAAATTATGCGATCCGGATACTCATGTATTGCGCAGCCAATGATGGCCGCCTGAGCCGCATTCCCGAGATTGCCGCCGCCTACACTGTGTCCGAGCTGTTTCTGTTCAAGATCCTGCAGCCGCTGGTCGAAGCCAAGCTTGTGGAAACAGTACGTGGGCGCAACGGCGGTGTGCGCCTCGGTCGCCCGGCAGCCGAAATCAACCTGTTTGATGTGGTGCGTGTAACGGAAGAGAGCTTCGCCATGGCGGAGTGCTTCGAGAATGACGCGGCTGAATGCCCGCTGGTCGATTCATGCGCCCTGAACTCGGCGCTGCGCGAGGCGCTTGGTGCATTCTTCGCGGTACTGGAGAAGCATACGATCGCCGACCTGGCGAAAGAGCGCGGCACGCTGCGCAATCTCCTGCAGATCGACGACCTGCCGCAGCGCGCGCTGGCAAGCTGACGCAGCGTCCCCCAAAGACACCGCGCCAGCCCGGGGCTGGAGGCCCTTACTTGTTCAGGATCAGTTTGCCCTGCCGGGTGATTTTCAGCCGGTAAAGCGAACCGGCATGCTCGATGCCAATCTCGCGCGTGCCGCTGAACAGCGATTCGCTGGTCACCACTTTCGCGGGTTCCAGTGACATCGGCAGCGGGCGACGTTCCCAGG
>CAYZQP010000007.1:11169-17555 GCA_964480545.1 uncultured Mesorhizobium sp.
CAGGCTTCATTGAAGTTGCGGCCGAAGGCGTTCGGATTGTGCGTGTTCATGTCCTGCTCCTGTTTGGCGGGCCGTAATCCTGATAATGGATATCATCTTTTGTGCGCCGCGCAAGCTAATAGTTGACTGTTATAGTCATCTTTAATAGGACGCCTTTGCCAGCTCACCGAGCAAGCCAGATTTTTCCCGTGCAGGAGCTTGCAGATGACGATGTATTCCGGGTTTCAGGCTATGGCAGCGGCGCGCGGCGACGGGCTCTTGCCTGAGTTCGAGGCGCTGCTGCAGAGAGCCGCAGCTCCCAATGTGGTCGAGCTGGCGCAGTTTCGTGCCCCCACCGCAGTGATCTCCGGTCCGGCACCGGTGCTGCCCGCCGAATTGCCGGACAACGTTGTGGTGCTGCAGGCAAAGGTGGTTGCACCCAGGGCCAAGGAGATCATCCGTCGCCCGCGCGCCAGCAAGGCCAGGAATTTGACCCGTCGGGAAAGCTGAACGGTTGCCGATGCCAGTCAGGGCGATATTGTCGCCAAACAAGCGAGGATTTTGACATGTACGTAGCGATGAACAGGTTCAAGGTGCAGACGGGTTCGGAAGAGGCCTTCGAGGACGTCTGGAAGAACCGGGACTCATCGCTTGCCGAGATGCAGGGGTTCGAGTCTTTCCATCTGCTGCGCGGCAAGGCTAACGAGGCCGAGGGCTACACGCTCTTCGCCTCGCACACGATCTGGGCCAGCGAGGCGGATTTCATCGCGTGGACAAAGTCCGAGAATTTCCGCGCCGCGCACAAGAATGCCGGCCAGAGCAAGGTGACCTATCTCGGCCATCCGCAATTCGAGGGCTTCAACTCGGTCGAGGGCGCTTAACACCCTCTGTCGAGGAACTCGCGTATCGCCTGCGCCACGAATTCAGGCCTTTCGTGCAGGATCCAGTGACCGGCATCCGGGGTGCGCCGGATTGTCAGGTCGCCGGCATATTCCGCCAGCCCCTCGAGGCAGGAGGGCCGCAGCGCCTCATCTGCCTCACCCCAGATCACCAGATGCGGCATGCGCACAAGCACGCGGTCACGGTCAATGTCGAGCAGTGGTGCATGATCCACCGTCGCGCCTGGCTGCGGTACGATGATCGGTGAGGATGAATACCAGTGCAGCATTGCCTGCATGGCGCCGGGCTGGCCCCATGCATCGAGATAGTCGCGGCCGATTGCCGGCGTCATCCAGTCGGCTTTCGAGAACCCCGCCAGCATGTTCATCGTGCGGCGGAAGTTGTCCTGTGTCATCAGCGTCGCCGCGCCCTCGGCGCGCAGCTTGTGAAAGTACTGGCTGGCGGCACGCTGCGCCGG
This sequence comes from uncultured Mesorhizobium sp., assembly GCA_964480545.1. Lineage (GTDB taxonomy): Bacteria > Pseudomonadota > Alphaproteobacteria > Rhizobiales > Rhizobiaceae > Mesorhizobium_G. The sequence goes on from CAYZQP010000007.1 coordinate 12,506, forward strand.
GTCTGCCAGCAACGCTTTCTGGAAACACACCGGATGTGTTCCGTTGGCGATGACCAGGTGGGACACCCGGTGCGGAAAGGCAAACGCGTAGGCGTAGGCCACCGATGCACCCCAGTCGTGACCGCACAGGATGAACGGCTTGCCAGGCGAAAGCTGATCGGCAAGCGCGGCTATGTCTGCCACAAGGTGCTTCACCCTGTATGCGTCCCTGCCCTCCGGACGGGACGACAGATTGAAGCCGCGCTGGTCAGGCGCCACAAGCCGGTAGTCTGGCACCAGTTGCGCCATAACCTCACGCCAGCTCGCCCAATATTCGGGAAATCCGTGCAGGCACAGCACAAGCGGCCGGGTTCGATCACCGGCCATCGCGACGTTCAGCTCAACCGGCCCGAGTTCGAAACGTTCGAATTGCACCTGCATGGTGACAGCATGCCACCAATATCCGGTACGGCCAACGTGCCGGCAGGCACATCCGGGCTCCGGAAATGCATTTGCCGGCAACTGGGCAGCGCCGGCAAATGAAGTGTCAGACAGTCAGCTGACCGGTTTCAGCGCACGACGATTCGCGTGTTGCGCATCCCGTGCCGCTGCACGAGATTGTAGAAGGCGCGGGCATTGCCGGTGGCCAGACGCACGCAGCCATGCGATGCCGGGCGGCCGAGCTGCTTCACATAGCCGGTGCCGTGCACGGCATAACCACCATTGTAGAACACCGAGTAAGGCATCGGAGACATGTCATACTTGCGCGAATACCACATCTCGTGGGTGCGCTTGGCGCTCCAGCTGCCGCGCGGCGTCACAAAGCCCTTGCGCGCAGTAGAAACTTTCCAGTTGGCGACGACACGACCGTTTTCAGTAACCGTCATCGTCTGCGACGCGATATCGACGCGCGCGACCAGCGAAGCGGCATAGGCCTGGGCCGGAGAGAAGATTACGGACGAAGATATGGCGACGATGGCCAGGGACAGCTTATTCATATACTCACCCTCACTTTGTTCTGGTTTTTACGCTTCCTGTTTCCCGCCCGCCTAACGTCTCACAAGGACATGAATAAAACTGGCGACAAATCCGTCGTATGCGAAACAACTTCATGTGATGCTTGATGATTCTTGAATTTTCTGTCCTTGATGTTGCGATGTCGCAACTGCATTCTCCCCCGCGAACGGCGCTGCAACCGGTCTGCGCCGCATCGCAACAAAGGCGATTTACTCTGACGCGGTTTCAGGCTTGTATCCGCGCAGACGCCATCCCGGGAGAGAGTATATGACGGGCATCAAAACCATTCTTGCGGCAACTGCATTCGCACTGCTCACCAGCACATCTGCCTTTGCAGCGCGTACCGACCTGGTGGTCGGCGTGGTGCTTGAGCCGCCGCATCTCGACCCGACCGGAGGCGCTGCGGCAGCGATTGACGAGATCGTTTATGCAAACGTCTTCGAGGGCCTGACCCGCATCGACTCGAGCGGCCAGCCACAGCCGGGACTCGCCGAGAGCTGGACCGTCTCGGAGGACGGCAAGGAATATACGTTCAAGCTCCGTTCGGGCGTGAAGTATCACGACGGCACCGACTTCAACGCCGAGGATGTAAAGTTCTCGCTCGACCGTGCGCGCGCCGAGGATTCCACCAATGCGCAGAAGAAGCTGTTCCAGCAGATCACTGCCGTGGATGTCGTCGACCCGGCCACCGTAAAGGTCACGCTGGCCAATCCTCAAGGGTTGTTCATCTACAATATGGGTCTGGGTGACGCGGTGATCGTCGCCTCGGAATCGGCTGCTACCAACAAGGAAAAGCCGATCGGCACCGGGCCGTTCAAATTTGACAGCTGGACAAAAGGCGCGTCGATCAAACTTTCAAAGGCGGAAGGCTACTGGGGCGAGCCGGTGGCGCTCGAGAAGGTCGAGTTCCGCGTGATCCCTGACGCCGCCGCTGCGGTCCCTGCCCTGCTTGCCGGCGATGTCCAGGCCTTCCCGATCATCCCGGCTGAAGCCCTGGCGCAGTTGCGCGCCGAACCGAAGCTGAAGGTCGTTGTCGGCCTCACCGAAGGCGAGACGATCCTCTCGCTCAACAACAAGAAAGCGCCGTTCGACAAGCTTGAGGTGCGCCAGGCAATTGCCTCGGCAGTCGACCGGGATGCGGTGAACATCGCTGCCGTCGATGGCCTCGGCAAGCCGATCGGCTCGCATATGTCTCCGGCCAATCCGGATTACGTTGATTTGGTCAACACCTATCCGCACAGCGTCGAGAAGGCGAAGGAGTACCTCAAGGCAGCCGGGCTGGAGAATGGCTTCAAGGCAACGCTGAAGCTGCCGCCGACGCCCTATGCGCGTCAGGGCGGCGAGGTGATCGCCGCGCAACTGCGCGCCGTTGGCATCGAGCTCGAGATCATCCCGGTCGAGTGGGCTGACTGGCTTGGCAAGGTCTATACCGAGAAGGATTTCGACGCGACGGTCATCTCGCATACCGAGGCCAATGACATCGATATCTACGCCCGCCCCGGCTACTACATCGGCTACGAGAATCCCGAGTTCAACAAGCTGGCCGAACAGCTGCAGATTGCCGGCGATGCTGCCACGCGCAAGGAGATCCTCGCGCAGATGCAGACCATCCTCGCGAAGGATGTCCCGGTGACCTATCTCTTCGAGCTGCCCAAAACCGGCGTCTGGGACGCGAAGCTAGAGGGCCTCTGGGAGAACGCACCAATTCAGGCCAACGACCTTACCAAAGTAAGGTGGGTGGAGTAGCGCCCCGCTCCCTCCCCCTTGAGGGGAGGGTGGCCGGCCGCCGCAGGCGGATGGCCGGGTGGGGTCGCTCACGACTGGCGGCCACATGAATTTGAAGCCAACTCTTTACAGCCCCACCCGGCGAGCTTCTCTCGCCACCCTCCCCTCAAGGGGGAGGGAGCAAAGCACATGACCCACTACATCCTGCGACGCCTCGGCATCGGCATTGTCACCCTCTTGCTGGCATCGCTCGTTATCTTCTTCGTCATGGCGATCCTGCCGGGCGACCCGGCGCGTCTCATGCTTGGCATGGAGGCGACCGAGGACGCAGTCCAGACCTTGCGCAGGCAGATGGGGCTCGATCGGCCGCTGCTGACGCAGTATCTCGGCTGGATGGGCGGAATGCTGACCGGAGACCTCGGCCGCAGTTTCACCTATTCCTCACCGGTCGCCGATCTGATCCGCGAGCGCATCGTCGTCACCGCCCCGCTGGCGCTCATTGCGCTGGTGCTGTCGACCATCATTGCAATCCCCGTTGGCCTCTACGCCGCATCGCGCCGTGGACGCGCGGCCGACACACTTGCAATGGGCGCAGCGCAGGTCGGCATCGCAGTGCCGAGCTTCTGGTTCGGCCTGATGCTCATCTATATCTTTGCGGTTCATCTCAGGCTGTTGCCGGCCAACGGCTTTCCGGGCTGGGACGCCGGGTTGTGGCCGGCGATACGCGGGCTGATCCTTCCATCCCTGGCGCTGGCGCTGCCGCAGGCGGCGATCCTGTCGCGCATCACCCGCTCGTCGCTGCTCGACACGCTCAACGAGGACTATATCCGCACGGCCCGCGCCAAGGGCATGCCGCGCCGCTATGTGCTGTGGCACCACGCGCTGCGCAACGCCCTGATCCCGGTCATCACGGTGATCGGCATCCAGTTCGGCTTCCTCGTCACTGGCGCGATTGTCATTGAGCAGGTGTTCTCGCTGCCGGGCCTCGGCCGCTTCATCTTTCAGTCGATCAACCAGCGCGACCTGATTTCCGTGCAGGGCACGGTCATGGTCATCGTTGCGTTCATCATCCTGCTCAACCTGCTCGTCGATCTGACCTACGCAGCGATTGACCCGCGCCTGAGGCTGAAATCATGAGCGCCGCCGACGCCGCCATCGAAGACAGCCTGTTCTACAAGGCGCGCACTAACCGCTCCTTCGTCACCGGGTTTCTGATCACCCTGACCGTCGTGCTGGTCGCGCTCCTCTCGCTTGTCTGGACGCCCTACGACATCACCATGTTCTCGGTCGCCGACCGGCTGAAGCCGCCATCCGCCGCGCATTGGCTCGGCACCGATCACTTTGGCCGCGACGTGCTGTCGATGATCATGATGGGCGCGCGCATCTCGATTGCCGTCGGCCTGGTCGCTGTCGGCATTGGTATGGCCATCGGCATCCCGCTCGGCCTCGCCGCGGCGGCGCGTGGCGGCTGGCTGGACGAGATTGTCATGCGCTTCAACGACGTTGTCTTTGCCTTTCCGGCGATCATCGTGGCGATCCTGATCACCTCGATCTACGGGCCGGGCGCGATCAACGCGATCATCGCTATCGGCATCTTCAATATTCCGGTCTTCGCGCGTGTGGCACGCGCCAACGCCCTGTCCATCTGGCAGCGCGAGTTCATCCTGGCGGCACGCGCCGCCGGCAAGGGCATGGCGCGCATTTCGCTTGAGCACATCCTGCCCAACATCGCCAACCTGATCGTTGTTCAGATGACGATCCAGTTTGCCATTGCGGTGCTTGCCGAAGCCTCGCTGTCCTATCTCGGCTATGGTGCGCAGCCACCAATGACGAGCTGGGGCCGGATGCTGTCGGAGGCGCAGACCCGCCTCGGCACGGCGCCGATGCTGGCCGTGTTTCCGGGCTGTGCCATCGTCATCACCGTGATGGGGCTGAACCTGCTCGGCGATGGGCTTGCCGACATTCTCGACCCCAAGCTGAGGCGCGAGCGGTGAGCCTGCTCGAGATCGAGAAACTCTCGCTCGGCATTGGCAGGACGCCGATCCTGAAGGATATCAGCCTGACCATTGACGCCGGCCAGGTGGTCGGTCTGGTGGGTGAGTCCGGCTCCGGCAAGTCGATGACCGCATTGACGGTGATGCAGTTGCTGCCGCGTGGTGCGAGCGCCAGAGGCCGGGTTTCCTTTGACGGCATCGACATTCTGTCGGCATCCGAAGACCAGATGAACGCGCTGCGCGGCGACGATATCGGCATGGTGTTTCAGGAGCCGATGACGGCGCTGAACCCGGTCATGACGATCGGCGAGCAGGTCGCCGAGGGCATTCGCTGG
>CAYZQP010000007.1:17565-18450 GCA_964480545.1 uncultured Mesorhizobium sp.
GATGCACTCGCGCCGAGGCTGAGGAGCGCGCCGCCCGCATTCTTGACCGCGTCGGCCTGCCGCCATCAAAATTTCCGCTGTCGCGCTACCCGCACCAGCTCTCCGGCGGTCAGCGCCAGCGTGTGGTGATCGCCATCGCCACTGCGCTGAAGCCGAAACTGCTCATCGCAGATGAGCCGACCACAGCGCTCGATGTGGTCCTGCAGGCGCAGATCCTCGATCTGCTGCGCGAGCTTGTGCATGAGGATCGCAGCGGGCTGATGCTGATCTCGCATGACCTTGCCGTCGTTACCGAGATGTCCGACCGCATCACCATCCTGCGCCATGGCGAGGTGATGGAGGATGGTGATACCGCACAGGTCCTGTCGCAGCAGTTGCACCCCTACACGCGCCAGCTGGCCGAGGCCTCCGTTCACGTGCCGCAGGTGCGGCGTGTTCCCTCCCCCTTGAGGGGAGGGTGGCCGACCGCCGCAGGCGGAAGGCCGGGTGGGGTTACCTCCACCGGCACTACCTCTTCTCAGCCTGATGTGCCTTCGAGCGGTACATCGACGACCCCACCCGGCCCTTCGGGCCACCCTCCCCTCAAGGGGGAGGGAGCTACCCCCCTGCTCCGCGTTTCCTCCGCCACCAAGGACTACCCCGGCGAACGCCTGTCCCTGTTCCGGCGCGCAGACACCAAGTCCGACGGATCGGCGGACGTCGCGCGCGAGGCCTACGGCGCAGGCCTCGATCTCTCCGACGGCGTGCTCGCCCGGTTCGGGATCGAGAAGCTGCTGGCCTCGCAGCTCGATGCCGACGAACGGGCAGCGCTGGTGCACCACGCGATCGAGCTCGCACCCACGGGCGCGGAGAGCCGCTCCCTCATCACCACGCACCTGGACAATG
>CAYZQP010000007.1:18460-29250 GCA_964480545.1 uncultured Mesorhizobium sp.
ATCTCGCGCATGGCCAGTCTATCGCGCTCGTCGGGCGTTCCGGCTGCGGCAAGTCCACGCTGGCCCGCATGATCCTTGCGCTCGACCCCGCCACCTCCGGCTCTATAAGCATTGGCGGGCAGGAAATCGCTGGCAAGTCCGAAGCCGGGCTGAAACCGCTGCGGCGCCAGATGCAGGTGGTTTTCCAGGATCCCTACGGCTCGTTTGACCCGCGCCACAAGGTCGAGCGCCTCGTCTCGGAGCCGCTTTATCTGCTGGAGAAGCAGCCATCCGACGCACAGCGCCGCGATATGGTGAAGACCGCCCTGCACGAAGTCGGCCTGAAGCCGGCCGACATGGACAAATATCCGCATGAGTTTTCCGGCGGCCAGCGCCAGCGCATTTCGATTGCGCGTGCCCTGATCACCCGGCCGAAGCTGATTGTCGCCGATGAGCCGGTCTCCGCCCTCGACGTTTCGATACGCGCCCAGGTGCTCGACCTCTTCGCCGAGCTTAACCACCGGCTGGGCGTGGCCTACCTCTTCATCACGCATGATCTGACAGTAGCGCGCGCCATCACCGATCAGGTCATGGTGATGCATGAGGGCAAGATCGTCGAACGCGGGCAAACATCCGCAGTGCTCGACAATCCGCAGTCGGAGGCCGGCAAGATGTTGGTGGCCGCCGCCCCGGACCTGCGCCGGGCCATTGCAAGGAAGCTTGGCGAACAGGCTGAGATATACCAACATCTCTAAAGCTCGCGCCTATCCTCTCCCCTCACGAAGTGGGGGGTCCGAAGGACGGGCGAGACAAGTGGCTAGCCCTGGCACAGTGGCACGCGAAGCGTGACGGTGAGGGGCAATACGCAGCCGATGACAAGTATCCAGCCTGGCTCCTTCAACTCCCCAACGCGCGTCGTCATACTCGGGCACGCGAAGCGTAGACCCGGGTATCCATGCCTGAACGGTCGAGACCGTCACCAAGGGTCCAGAAAAAATCTTCCAACACAGGATTTCCCTCTTGCGTATGTTCTTGTTTTGTTCTATATGTATCAATCCAAACGAAAGCAAAGGAAATGAAACAGACAGGCGCAAGACAACAGGAACCAAGCATCGAAGCAGTCAGCGCTTCGATGGCCCCTGCGCGCATTTCTGATCTTGCTGCCGTCGTTTATCGGCCTCCCCAGCACTTCCCTGCCGTTCTTCCAGCCCCCGCCTGCCGAGGCATCCGATGAGCCGGGTTGCCGCAAATCAGAAGGTCCGCAACGTCTGGCTTGGCGTGTTCTGTATGTTTGTCTTCATGGCGCTCGTCCGCATCCGGGCGCAGATGGATCGTCGCGCCTGCCTGCCTTTGCCGGTGGATGACTACATCCAGCGCGAACTGGCCGGGCTATGTCCCGGCGACAGTTCCCTTTCGGCCGCGAGCGCCGATCCTGGTGGCGATGCGTCATGGTGCGGACAGCCCGGCCAACTGACCCAGGACGATCTGTTCTATCTACAGGTTCAGGCATTGCTGACTGCCGGCTATGCCGCTGTTGAGCAGATGTACGGCATTGATCGGGAAGAATACGAGCGGCGCAAGGAACATTCCAGGGCCGCTTGCCTGACACCTTTCTTGCCGATGACCGGCCAGTGGCTGCCTTCCGGCGCGCGACTGGACTCGTCCTGACGCTGCTCCGGCAAGCACTAAACCCGAAATCCAGCTCTTTGTTCCTATTTTTGACCGATCCCGGCCCACCGCTTCAAAAAAGTGGATGTGGCGAGCGCTTCCGCATGCCTGAAACCGGGTCAGTCCTGATTATGCCTGCAAATCAGTCGGGGTCAGTCCCAGAATATCCAGCGAACGTTTGATCAGGCGCAACTCGCCCTTGGCCAGTTTCGCATCGGCCTTGGCAATCTCTCCCATATGACGGGCGAGTTCCCGGCGCCGCTCCTCCGGCAGATCAAGAAAGATATCCAGCGCCTGACCGCCATCGGTCTCATAGCCGAAATCGTTCAGATACTCGACAACGCCATCGATGCTCTCCTCGGGGATGCCGAAAGCGTCGCGGCAGATCCGGCGAAATGCTTCCATCTCGCTCTCCTCCACCACCCCGTCCGCCAGGATCACCCTGAACAGCAGAAGCAGTTCCGACGACAATACCGGGTCTTCGGCGACACGGCTGACGCCAGCGTCCGGTCCCTCGAACACTGATCTTATCCGTTCCAGAATGCCCTGTGCCATCCGCCGAATCCAGTTGCTGGCGCAATTGGTAGCGGGAAAAGCGCCTTGCGCAAGCGCAGCTGCCATGCTCTTGCCCGGCGAGCGGGCGGCTGTGTCTCGCCTGATACAGTTTGCAAGGCTGCATGTTCGAACTTTCGCTTGAAATCATCGCCCTTCTCGCGCTGGCCGCGTTTGTTGCCGGGATCATCGATTCCATCGCCGGTGGCGGCGGATTGATCACGGTGCCTGCTTTGTTGCTCGCAGGCCTGCCGCCCATTGATGCGCTCGGCACCAACAAGCTCGGCGGCATGTTTGGTTCCGGCTCTGCGACAATCGCCTACGCCCGCAAAGGACTGGTTGATCTGAAGACCCAGTATCCGGCAGCCGCAATGTCGGCGCTCGGCGGCGGCGTCGGTGCTGCCATTGCCACGATTGTCCCCGGCGAATGGATGCGCGCGCTGCTGCCGGTTCTGCTGGTGGCGATCGCGCTCTACTTCGCGCTGAAACCCAACATGGACGATGTCGACCGCAAAGCCCGCATGACGCCATTCCTGTTTGGCGTCACCGTCGTGCCGCTGATCGGCCTCTACGACGGCATTTTCGGCCCCGGCACCGGCTCCTTCTTCATGCTGGCCTTCGTCAGCCTGCTTGGCTACGGGGTTTTGAAAGCCACCGCCCACACCAAGCTTCTGAACTTCGGCTCCAATGTCGGCTCGATCATCGTTTTCGTCTTCGCCGGCGCGGTCTGGTGGAAGGTTGGCCTGATCATGGGCGTTTCGCAGTTTCTCGGTGCCCAGGTGGGATCGGCTCTGGCGATGCGGATCGGCTCGCGGCTGATCAAGCCGCTGCTCGTCATCGTCTGCGTTGCGCTGGCCATCCGGCTTCTGATGGACCCAACAAATCCGTTGCGCCAGATGCTTGGTCTGTAACCTTTTGCCGGGTTGCGCGTTTGAGGCCGGGCAGGAGAAACATCATGGCTGTCAAACGCATTGTCGCCAACATCGCAGCCACCGATCCGGCCAGGGCGAGAGCCTTCTACGGCGAGTTGCTCGGGCTCAAACTCGCGATGGATCACGGCTGGATCGCGACTTACGCCTCATCGCAAACCAGCACAGCGCAGGTCAGCATAGCGAGTCAGGGCGGCTCCGGATCTGCGGTGCCGGACCTCTCCATCGAAGTCGACAATCTCGATGAGGTGCTGGCCAAAGTGAAATCTTCCGGCATACCGATTGAATATGGCCCGGCGAATGAGCCCTGGGGCGTGCGCCGCTTCTACATCAGGGACCCGTACGGAAAGCTGTTGAATATCCTCAGCCATTCCTGATCAGCGCGCCATAGCCAGCATCGCATCGATATCCAGATGCCGCTCTAGTTCGGCGGCGATCTCGTCCAGCGCTGCCTCCACCATCTGGCGATGATCAGTACCCTGCGCCTCGACACCAAGTCCGGCGAGAAACTTGCGCCGGAATTCACGCGCCTCGAACAACCCGTGCAGATAGCATCCGGCGACCCTGCCATCTGCTGACATCGCCCCGTCCGGCGCGCCGTTGATCTCGATGTAAGGCCGCGCACAATCCGGTCCGGCTGTCCGGCCAAGGTGGATTTCGTATCCGCTCAACCGCTCGCCATGCACCAGTGAGCGCGCCGAAACATTACGCACCAGCTTTTCCGGGGCCATCACCGTCTCGATATCGAGCAGCCCGAGCCCGTCGATCTCGCGCGTCGTGCCCTCGATTCCGTCCGGGTCGCTGATCTTGCGGCCCAACATCTGGTAACCGCCGCATATCCCCAGCACCGCGCCACCACGCGCCCTATGCTTCTGGAGATCGCGCTCCCAGCCCTGCGCCCGGAAAAACTGCAGATCGGCGATGGTCGATTTCGTGCCAGGCAACACGATCAGACCGGCATCGCCTGGCAGCGGCTGTCCCGGAGGCACAAACACCACTTCCACCTCTGGCTCTGCCTTCAGCGGATCGAGATCATCGAAATTGGATATGCGCGACAGCATCGGCACCGCCACCTTCAGCTTTGCCGCCCTGCCCTGCACCATCCGTTCCAGCACCACGCCATCTTCTGAGGGCAGCCGCGCTGCGGCTTTCAGCCAGGGCACAATGCCAAAGCACGGCCAGCCGGTGAACGCGCCAATCGAGCGTATGCCATCCTCAAATAGCGAGACATCGCCCCGGAACTTGTTGACGATGTACCCGGTGATCATTGCCCGGTCCGCCGCATCCAGCACCGCATGCGTTCCCACCAGCGCGGCGATCACCCCGCCCCGATCAATATCGCCAACCAGCACCACCGGCACATCCGCCGGCGTCGCGAAGCCCATATTAGCAATGTCACGCGGGCGCAGGTTGATCTCCGCCGGTGAGCCCGCGCCTTCCACGATGATCAGGTCGTGTTCGGCCTTCAGCTTACCCCAGGAGTCCAGAACCGCTTCCAGCAGATGCTCGCTGCGCGCTTGAAAATCCCTGGCCAGCGCCTCGCCGAAATAGCGCCCCTGCACGATGATCTGCGAACCCAAATCGCTCTGCGGTTTCAGCAGAACCGGGTTCATGTGCACCGTCGGTTCAACCCCGCAGGCCAGCGCCTGAAGCCATTGCGCCCGGCCGATCTCTCCCTCAGACGCCCCGGGGCCCCCATCAGGAATCGCTGCCACCGCGGCATTGTTCGACATGTTCTGCGCCTTGAACGGCGCGACGTTCAGCCCGCGCAGCCTCGCTGCCCGGCAGAGCCCTGCGACCAGCACACTCTTGCCGACATCCGAGCCAGTGCCCTGCAGCATGATTGCGCGGGTCATCGAAACCGCCTGAACTGCAATGCCTGCACTACGTCTCTGCCTGTTAGACTATTTGCGCACAGCGGCTGCGCGCGGCTTTTCGTTGCGTCGCTTCCTCAATGGGCTAGATTGGCGCTCTCGCCAAGCCGGATCACGTCAGGGAGGACGTTATGGACGCTGTCGTCGAGGCAGGTTTTCACCAGTTCGAGCTGAATGAGGATCAGCGCGCCATTCAGGAAATGGCCGAGGCCTTCGCGGCGGATCGTGTCGCGCCCAACGCGCTCGAATGGGACAAGGCCCGGCATTTCCCGGCCGATGTCATCCGCGAGACCGGCCCGCTCGGCTTCGGCGGCATTTATGTGAAAGAGGATGTCGGCGGCTCGGCTCTTGGCCGTCTCGATGCGGTGCTGATCTTCGAGGCGCTGTCCAAAGCCTGCCCGGCTTTTTCCTCCTTCATCTCCATCCACAATATGGCGGCCTCGATGATCGACCGCTTCGGCAATGAGGAGCAGCGCCAGCGCTACCTGCCGCGTCTGTCCTCGATGGAGCTTCTCGCCAGCTATTGCCTGACCGAACCTGGCTCCGGCTCCGACGCCGCCGCTTTGAAGGCCCGCGCCGTGCGCGACGGCGACAATTATGTGCTGAACGGGGCCAAGCAGTTCATTTCGGGCGCCGGCGACAGCGACATCTACGTCTCGATGCTGCGCACCGGTGCCGATGGTCCAAAGGGCATCTCCACGCTGGTGGTCGACAAGGATGCGCCCGGCCTGTCCTTCGGTGCGAACGAGCACAAGATGGGCTGGCACATGCAGTCCACCCGCACGGTGAACTTTGCCGATTGCGTAGTGCCGGCCGCCAATCGCCTGTCAGATGAAGGTGCCGGCTTCGGCATCGCGATGGCCGGGCTCGATGGCGGCCGCCTGAACATCGCCGCCTGCTCGCTCGGCGGCGCGCAGGCCGCACTCGACAAGGCGCTGGCCTATACCGCCGAGCGCAAGGCGTTCGGCCAGTCGATCAACCAGTTTCAGGCCCTGCAATTCCGCCTGGCCGACATGGAAACCGAGCTCCAGGCGGCACGGATATTCCTCTACACCGCCGCCGCCAAGCTCGACCGCAAGGCGCATGATGCGTCAAAGTGGTCGGCGATGGCCAAGCGTTTCGTCACGGACACAGGCTTCCGCGTCGCCAACGACGCGCTGCAGCTGCTTGGCGGCTACGGTTATCTGCACGACTACGGCATCGAGAAGCTGGTGCGCGACCTGCGCGTTCACCAGATTCTGGAAGGCACCAACGAGATCATGCGGGTGATTATCGCGCGGCATCTGATTGGCCGGTGAATGGTCAATGGTAAAATGGTGAATGGTCCGAGCCGCACCATGACCCCAGACCCAAAGTGCCGAAAACTATTCACCATTCACCATTCACCATTCACCATTGACCGGAGCATCCCATGACCACCATCGCATTCATCGGCCTCGGCAATATGGGCGACCCCATGGCCGCCAATCTGGTCAAGGCAGGCTTTGAGGTGCATGGCTTCGACCTGATGCCGGCGAACCTCAAAGTCGCGACCGACAATGGCGTCACCGTGATGGCAAATGCCCCTGCCGCAGCGAAGAATGCGGATGTCGTCATCACCATGCTGCCAGCCGGCAAGCATGTGGTCTCGGTCTATGAAGACCTTGCACCAAAGGCGAAGAAATCAACCCTCTTCATCGACAGTTCAACCGTAGATGTTGAGTCCTCGCGCAAGGCGCACGCGATAGCTGCAAAACACGGCCATCTCTCGGTCGACGCTCCGGTCTCCGGCGGCACCGGTGGGGCATCGGCCGGCACACTGACCTTCATGTGCGGCGGCGCGCAGGAAGCGTTTGACAAAGCCGAATCGATCCTCAAGCCGATGGCCGGAAAAACCGTCTATTGCGGCGAGGCAGGTGCCGGCCAGGCAGCCAAGATCTGCAACAACATGATCCTTGGTATTTCCATGATCGCAGTCGCCGAAGGCTTTGTTTTGGCTGAAAAACTGGGCCTTTCGCATCAGGCGCTGTTTGACGTAGCGTCAACCTCGTCCGGCCAGTGCTGGTCGCTGAATACCTACTGCCCGGTGCCGGGGCCTGTGCCCACCGCCCCCGCCAACCGCGACTATAAGCCGGGCTTTGCCGTCGCGTTGATGTTGAAGGACCTGAAACTCAGCCAGGAGGCCGCCCAGAGCGCTGGCGCATCCACTCCGATGGGCGCTCAGGCAACCCAGCTTTATGGTCTTTTCAACGCGCTTGGGAACAGCGGAGCCGACTTTTCCGGCATCATCAAATTCCTGCGCGGCGAGGCTGGCTGATATTAACTTTGGTTAGCCGAAAAAGGCTCAGAATTCGTTCAAATTCATACATGCTTAAGTACCTGATAACCGCCCGGTAAGGTTGTTCCTCTAGAACCAGAAGCACGGCGGCCATCGCATACCGCCCGAAGCTCCGGATCAGGTCTCGCGTACCGGAGCAGTAACCTTCGCTTGTGTAAGTTGCGTAGGCCATGCGTATTTTTGGCAAAGCCGCGTCCCCCAAAAGGGCGCGGTTTTTGCTATCTCACGTACAAGTACGCGTCTTCAGGTACCGGAAAGACGGCGAAGGTTCGAGCGGACACGTCTGCTCGCGGGCGCAAATGCTGCCTGCATCGCCTGCCGGGCGGCTGCGCCGCTCAGCAGCGACGGGTTTTTGCCGGTCATAACCTCCGGCCAGAACGACATCATGGCATTCACATAGGCCATTTGCGCCGCGACGGCTCCCTCGGCAAAGGCCGAGAGCTTTTCGGTCGTGGCCCGGATTGTCTCGGTCGGCGGTCCGGCTTTCTGTGCCTCGGCTGCCATCAACGGCAAACGCATTGCGATGACCAGAGGCGCGAACATCAGATCCGCAGCAATCCTGGTATTTCTCTTCATGCCGCCCTCATTTCGGTACAAATTGCGCATCAACCGGTGGCTTCAGCCCGTTCACCAGCCGGTTGGTCTCGTTGGCCATGCCAACAACGGCCAGCAACTCCATAAGTTGCGCGTCCGTCATGCCTTGTTTACGCGCAGAAGCCGTGTGCGAGTAGGTGCAATATTCGCAACCATTCGATGCAGAAATGGCGATATAGACGAGTTCCTTGGTTAGCGGGTCGAGCGCGCCGGGTGCCATGACCTCCTTCAGGCTCTCCCAGGTCCGCTTCAGCAGCGCCGGATCGTGGGCGAGAACCTTCCAGAAATTGTTGATCCAGTCGATCTTCCGCGTCGCCATGATGTCATCATAGACGGCACGCACTGCCTCGCCGGCGTCGGCATACTCAATGAGCGGAACGATAGGTTTCATCACATCTCCAAAGGCGGCGCGAAGTTCCCTCCCCTATGTGGGGAGGGGTAGTTCGCAAGAGCGTCAGCCCCGCAAATCCTTCTCAGCCAGATCAAGCGCCACGAGCAACCGGTCAAACGCCAGGTCAATCGTCTCGCGAGTCCAGATCAGCGGCGGCGACATGATCATCGTGTTGCCGGTCGCCCGCAGCATCAGCCCGTTGGCGATAGCGTGGTCACGCACCGTCACACAGGCATTGCCATCCTTGTCGAAGCGCTCGCGCGTCGCCTTGTCTTTGACGATCTCGATACCGCCCATCAGACCGACAGAACGCGTCTCGCCAACCAACGGATGCGGCGCGATGCGCTTCGCCAGCTGCTCGGCAAAATACGGCCCCGTATCGTCGCGTACGCGCTCGATCATGCCCTCGCTCTCGATGATCTCGATGTTCTTCAGCGCCACAGCACAGGCCACCGGATGCCCCGAATAGGTGTAGCCGTGGTTGAACTCGCCGCCCTTTTCGACCAGCGTTTTGGCGATGCGGTCGCCAACCAGCAGCGCCGACAGCGGCAGATATCCGGAAGTCAGCGCCTTGGCTGTGGTGATCGTATCCGCCTCGATGCCAAATGTCTGCGCCGCAAACCAGTTTCCGGTGCGGCCATAACCGGTGATCACCTCATCCAGCATCAGCAACACATCATAGTCGCGGCAGATGCGCTGGATTTCCGGCCAGTAGCTCGCCGGTGGGATTTTGACCCCACCCGCACCCTGGATCGGCTCGCCGATGAAAGCCGCGACATTCTCCGGTCCGGCCTCGAGTATCGCATCCTCCACAGCCTTCGCCGCACGCAGTCCGAAATCGTGGTCGCTCTCGCCAGGCAGCGCCAGCTCAAACGCGTAAGGCATCATCACATGCACGATGTTCGGTACCGCGCCGTTCAATTGCGCATGCATCGGGGCCATACCGCCCAGCGACGTGCCGGCAATGGTCGAGCCGTGATAGGCCATGTTGCGCGAGATGATGATGTTTTTCTGCGGCTTGCCTTCCAGCACCCAGTAGTGGCGCACGAGCCTGAGCGCCGTGTCATTCGATTCCGAGCCGGACGAGCCGTAGAACACTTGATTGATGTTCTTCGGCGCGATTTCGGCGAGCTTTTTCGACAGCAGCGTCGCGCTTGGCGGCGTGCATTTGAAGAAGGCGTTGTAGTAGGGCAGCTCTTTCATCTGCTGAGCCGCAATGTCGGCAACCCGGCCATGGCGTCGAGCAACTCATTGCCCTCGGAATCGTAGATGAATGGCCCATCTGCGCGCGTAATGACCCGGGTGCCAGCCTCGCGCAGGCTCTTGTGATCGGAGAAGGGATGCAGGTGGTGCGCGGCATCAATCTGCTGCAACTGCGCCAGAGAATAGTTCTGATAAGTCATGGTTTTACACCTCAATGTTGAATCGATCCGGCAGATGCCGGGGCGGCTTCAGACGAGGTGTGGCGAATACCCAATGCGCGCGCACAGCCGCAGCAACTCGGCATCGCGGGTCAGGCTGGAAGGTTTGGTCGCTCCTGCGCGCATTCAGGGAGCATAGCCGAGCTTCTGGAAGCCCGGCAAGCCCCAGGTTGTCAGGCGACGCCCTGCCCCAACGCTCGCCTCAGAAACGCAAACCGCAGCGCCGCCTGTTTGGCCTGAGGCGTGCGATCACCACGACCGCCATGGCCGCCCTGCGTTTCCTCATAGAGCCATGTGCGCTCAGAGCCCGCTGCCTGCATCTTCGCCGCCATTTTTCGCGCATGGCCCGGATGCACGCGGTCATCGGCGGTTGAGGTCATCAGCAGCACCTGCGGATAATCCACGCCCTGACGGATATTCTGGTACGGCGAATAGGCCTCCAGTGCCGCCCGCTCCTCCGGGATAGCCGGGTCGCCATATTCTGCGATCCATGACGCGCCGGGCGGCAGCTCGGTGTAGCGGATCATGTCGAGCAGCGGCACCTCGACAATCGCCGCGCCGTAAAGCTCCGGGCGCTGGGTCAGCGCCGTGCCGGTGAGCAGCCCGCCATTCGAACCGCCATTAATGCCAAGCTGAGCAGCTGTGGTGATGCCACGCTTGACCAGATCCTCGGCAACTGCGGCGAAATCATCGAACGCCTTCTGCCGGTTGCCCTTTAATGCCGCGATATGCCATTCCGGCCCGAATTCGCCGCCGCCACGAATGCTCGCCTGCACAAACACATTCCCGCGCTCCAGCCAGAGTTTTCCACGGATGCCGGAATAGCCCGGCAGCAGCGGCACCTGGAACCCGCCATAGGCATAAAGCAGCGCCGGGCGCGGGCCCTTCTGGTCAGCCGGGCGCACCACAAAATACGGCACCTTCGTGCCATCCTTCGACACCGCCTCAAACTGCTCGCTGACCATGCCGGACGCATCAAACCGCGCCGGCTGCGACTTGATCGTCGCCAGCGTTTTGCCCTCGTCATCCGACCAGATGATTGACGACGGTGTCAGAAAATCGGTG
>CAYZQP010000008.1:0-2326 GCA_964480545.1 uncultured Mesorhizobium sp.
TCGGAAGGCGAGAGCGGTGAGTGGCAGGACTGGCTGGTTGACGAGAGCGACAATGCCGAGCAGATCCTGGTCGAGCAGGACGAACTGGACAATCGCCGCTCGATGCTGTCAGACGCGATGCAGTCGCTGAACGAGCGCGAGCGGCGTATCTTCGAGGCACGCCGCCTGTCCGACGATCCTCTGACGCTGGAAGATCTGTCGGCAGAGTTCGACATCTCGCGCGAACGCGTGCGCCAGATCGAGGTGCGCGCTTTCGAGAAGGTGCAGGATGCGGTCAAGGCCGCCGCCAAGCGGCAGCTTCAGGCGCTGCGCACCATCGAGGTGCAGCCGGCGGCGTAAGGCACGCTGTGGTTGATCTTTCTGCGGCAGGCACCACCGTTGCCTGCCGTTTCCATTTTCAGTGATGAACCTGCAGGTCTGCCCGCGTGCGATGCTCCTGTATGGCACGGTGCACACCGGTAGCCGGGAACGCCACAATGCATCGTATGTGTGAGACCGGATTCCTGGTAGCCAAGGACCCCAAAATCGCTCATATCGCAATGCAAGACATTGGCTGTTCCTGCCGTCAGTGAAGGGATTGGATTTTGTCGTCAAGCGACATCAGAACAAGCGGCTCCCGCAAGGGGCTGAAATGGCTGCTGGCGACCGCGATCATGCTGGTCGCCCTTTATTGTTCGGGCTGGTTCTATCTGTCGGCTCAGGTTCGCAGCCAGTTTGACCGCGCATTGGCGGGCCTGAACAACGATGGCGTTATTGCCCAGTGCACAGGGCGACAGATTTCCGGCTTTCCGTTCAGCATCGATATTGCGTGCGATGCCCTGAACTACGAGGATGCAGGCAAGGGGACCTATGGGTCGACCGGCGCGGTGCGTGCGCATGCGCATATCTATGACCCGCTGCTGGCAGCGGCGGAGATTGACGGCCCTTTGCGGACCGAAGCGCCCAACATCATTCCCTTGTGGATCGACTGGGAAGATCTGAAGGGTGATGTGCGGTATGGCTCGCCCTTGCCGAAGCGGGTGTTTCTTCATGTGACCAAGCTGGCCGGCCAGACAGATCCGGAAGACGAGGCCAATCCGGAAGAGTTGTTCCGGATCGCATCGCTGAACGCGCGGCTTGCACCGGACGGCGACAATGTTCTGGCGCAGGGTGCGTTCTCGGGGCTGGAACTGCTTCCCGCCGCGACCAATGATCGTCCAGTCCCTACGCTCGATGGCAAGGGCGAGGTCGTCCTGATTGACGGCATCAGAATGATCGCCAGCCGGGCCAACAGTTTCCGCGGGCAATCGCTGGAGTTTCGTGCATTGTCGCTTGCCACCGGTGAAACAAGTATCGGGTTGACGGGCCCGGTGACGATTGGTGCGGACGGGTTGATCGACGCAAAATTCGAGCTGACGGTTACCAACCCGCAAGCGCTGTCGAAATCGCTTCAGGCGGCGGTGCCGGAGCATGCGCGTGAAATCAACATGGGTCTTGCTGCAATGGCGCTTGGCGGGAAGGACGTGAAGCTGCAGCTCAACATCGCGAAGGGGAAGGCCTGGCTCGGGCCAATTCCCCTCGGCGACATCCCGCCTCTGGACTGATGAAGCGGCTGCTCTCGGTTGGCGCGCTGACGCAGGATACGATCCTGCGCGTAGATGCCCTGCCTGTGGCGCAGGGCAAGTATATTGCAGGCGGCGCGCTGCAGATTGCAGCCGGCATGGCCACAAGTGCTGCCTGCGCGGCGCAGCGCCTGGGTGCGTCGGCGTCGCTCTGGGCCAGCGCCGGGAACGACGCTGTGGGCGACCAACTGGTAGCGGCGATTTCGGCCGAGGGCGTTGATTGTCGCCACGTACGCCGCGTGACAGGCGCAGCCTCGGCATTGTCGGCCATCCTGGTGGCATCCGATGGAGAGCGGGTCATCGTGCCGTACTACGATCCAGTCACGCAGTCCGATCCGGACGCCTTGCCGTTCACGATTGGCGCTTTCGATGCAGTGCTTGCGGATCCCCGCTGGCCCGGCGCAGCAGAACTCGCACTCAATGCCGCAAAATCGGCGGGTCTGCCCGCAATCCTCGACGCAGACACCGCGCCCCGCGACGTACTGGACCGATTGCTGCCATGCGCAAGCCATGTGGTCGCATCCGGGCCGGCGGCAGCGATCCTGTGCGATGGCGCGACGGAGGCGCAAGCCTGCGCGCTGCTTTCCAGGCGGACGGGGGTGTTTGTGGCGGTGACGGCCGGTCAGCGTGGAACGTGGTGGCGATTGCCGGGCGATACGCAAACCCGGCATACACCTGCGCCTGCGATTGTTGCGGTCGACACTCTGTCGGCCGGAGATGTCTTT
>CAYZQP010000008.1:2336-3700 GCA_964480545.1 uncultured Mesorhizobium sp.
CTTTCACGGGGCGTTTGCAGTGGCCATTGCCGAGGGAATGGACATGACCATGGCAGTTCGCCTTGCCAGCGCCGCGGCTGCGGTCAAATGCCTGCGCTTCGGCGGCCGGCTTGGCGCACCGACCCGCGAGGAGGCGCTGGCGATGATGGCGCAGCACTATCCGGATCAGGATTGAGCGCCCCGGTCGGCTGATGCTGTTTCCGCCTCCCGCCTGCGGTGGATTGAGGGATAGACCGGACAACTCACGCTACCTGATCCGGACAACTCATCTGCCTGGGACGCATTGCCAGGAAACGGGTTGCAATTGTTCGATCCGCAGCATATATCCGCGCTTCTTCCGCGCCCATCGTCTAGCGGTTAGGACGGCGCCCTCTCACGGCGCAAACAGGGGTTCGATTCCCCTTGGGCGTACCAATCTTCAGATATCTCAACTTGCGGCCGTTTCCCGGCCCTCTGCTTTCTTGAGAAGCTTGTCGATCCGGTCGGCGAGCTCGTCGCGGCCAAAAGGTTTGAAGATCAACTCCACGCCTTCGTCCACCCGACCGCCATGCACGACAAGGTTTTCAGCAAAGCCTGATGTGTAGAGCACCGGAAGGTCGGGCATGATCTCACCAACCTTCTGCACGAGTTCGACGCTGGTCATCGGTCCCGGCATGATGACGTCGGTGAGCATCAGGTCGACCTTGAGGCCGCTGGTCAGCCGCTCGAACGCGTCCTGTGCATGCCGGGCTGTGACAACGCGGTAGCCCAGGTCCAGCAGCATGGCCGCTGTCGTGTCGCGCACGGCAAGGTCGTCCTCGACCAGAAGCACGATGCCGCCGGAACGTGGAGCACTGTCGGCCAGTGGTGCCGGCACCAGCAACTCGCGCTCGTCCAGCATTGTGCGCGGCAGCCAGAGCTCGAAAGTTGCGCCCTGGCCCGGTTCGCTCAGCACGCGAACGGTGCCGAGTGACTGGGTGACGAAGCCATGCACCATCGCAAGGCCCAGTCCGGTGCCCTTGCCTACGGGCTTCGTGGTGAAGAAGGGTTCAAACACACGCTCGGCGATTTCGGCTGACATGCCGGTGCCGGTATCTGTGGCCCGGATAACCACATAATCCCCCTCGGGCAGGGATATCTCGCTATCCGCAGACTTCTGGTTCAGGACCGTCACGGAAAATGAGCCGTGGTGCTCCATCGCGTCACGCGCGTTGATCGCCAGATTCAGCACCGCGTTCTCGAAATTCGTGCGGTCAACATGGATGTTCCACGGATCCTCTGGTCCCTGGATGCGGAGCTGGATGCCGGAGCCAAGTGCACGGGAAAGAAGCGACACAATCTGCTCGATTGTCTGCAAGGGGTTGATGACCTCGGGCTGCACAGGG
>CAYZQP010000008.1:3710-13133 GCA_964480545.1 uncultured Mesorhizobium sp.
TGCGTGTGGTATCATCCAGATCGACATTGCGCCTGATCAGCTGGATCGAGCCCATAACGATCTGCAGGATGTTGTTGAAGTCATGCGCAACGCCGCCGGCGAGGTTGCCGACGGTTTCCATCTTCTGGCTCTGCCGCAGGGCGTCCTGGGTCTTCATCAACTCGGCGGTGCGCTCCGTGACCTGGCTCTCGAGGCTTGCAGCCAGTCTCGCGACCTCCTCTTCGGCCATCTTCTGATCATGGATGTCTGTGTTGGAGCCGAGCCAACGCTCGAGCTTGCCGTCCGCGCCGCGGATGGGGGTGGCGCGCGCGAGATACCACCGAAACACCCCGTCATGGCGTCTAAGGCGGAAGATCGATGTGTGAATCTCCCCGGTGATCAACGCCCTGGACATTTTCGCCTGGACCTCAACCAGATCATCCGGGTGAATGGTGGCGAGCCAGCCTTCATCACTCAGGCGTTTGCTGTTGAAGCCCGTATAGTCCTGAAGCGCGCTGTTGAACCAGTAGATATTGCCGTCATGCGTGCACATCCAGAGGTGGTTTGGCACAGCGTTGGCGAGCGCGACAAACAGTGCGTCACCTTCCGGATTACCCAAGTCTATCTTCGTCGTCTCGCCCATGTGCATTCCCCGCAGGAAGCATACTTCAATTCGGGTCGATGTCGCGTTCTTTGTTCAGGGCGTCTGATCAGATTCGCCTCGACCGTATTGCGACCGCTCGAACAGCAGAACCACGAACAGGCCGATAATCAGCGGAATGATCAGGTAGAGCAGGCGGAAGACCAGCAAGGCAGCCATTACTGCAGCAGGATCAAGATCGCTGAAGCCGGCGAGAAACATCACCTCCAGCACGCCAAGACCACCCGGCGCATGCGAAATCAAAGCTGCCGAGAAGGCGATCAGGAAAACCCCGAGGACGGTAAAATAGGTGACATCAGGGTGGGCGGGCATGGCGAAGTAGACGATCGCGGCTGCGGCCAACAATTCCAGCGGGCCAATTATCAGCTGGCGTGCGACGATTGGCGGAGCGGGGTATTCCAGCGTGAACTTGCCAATTCTCAGGGGAGGCAGCTTGAGCAGACTGGCAATGACATAGGCTGCGACAATGGCGAGCAGAATGAACCCGACTGACTTTGAAACAGCCATATGCGGAAGCTCGGCGAAGCGATCAAGCAAATCAGGCTGCAGCACAAGCACCAGGCCGGTCAGGAAGATCGTGGCGAGGGTGAAGGTGAGCGAGCAGAGCCCGACGAGCACGCCGACTTCCGCACCCGTGAGGCCCTGTGTGGAATAGGCGCGATAGCGTACCACCGCACCGGAAAACACAGAGCCTCCGATATTGTGAGCCAGCGCATAGGTGGTGAAGGAGCACAGGGTGACAAAGACCCAGGAGACCTTCTTGCGCAGATGTAGCAGGGCTATGTGATCGTAGCCTGCAAGCGCGGCATAGGCGGCAAGCGTGGCGCATACGGCCAGCAGCCAGTTGTGCGCCCGGATTGCCATCAGGCTGTCCCAGATGTCGTCAAGTGACGTGTGCCGCAATTCACCAATCAGCAGCCAGATAGAGAAAGCCACGGCGGCAAGGCCGATGACAGGCCAGACAAATTTCTTCAGTTTGGCGCGTGAAAGCGTCATGCGGTAGGGCCGGTCTCCGGTTGGGATGGCAGTTAGAGGAGTTTAGCCTGCCAAGCGTTTCAATTGTCTGACACGGAAATAAGCAGCGGGGGGCAAAAGGGAACCCCTGCAAAGGCAATTCAAGCAATTGTCATAAATTTGTTCGTCTGGTCGGGGCAAGCGATTTCCGTTATGCACGTAGAGGTGGAATGGGGGCTCGCGATGAAACGATTTGCTTATGCTGTCGGCTTGCTTGTGGCTACTGCTGATGCGGGGTCGGCTCAGGAACTGATGTTCGACAATCTGACCGCGACTGGCACGATGGGGCCCGCCGCCGCCATTACCTTCAAACGCGGGCTGGGGACCGCCGACGCCGAGATCCATGGGCAAGTGACGGCGAAAACCATCGCCGAGACCTGTTACGGGATCCACACCCCGGACAGGGCGAAAATTGAGGCCTGCGTCAAGGAATTTGCCGACGACGTACGGTTCAAGCCGACATTCATTGCCAAAGCGAATTGCGTGGAGCGCAGCATTATTGCTGCGTCGGGGAAGCGCTATGTTCTGGCTGGCGTCAATAACCGCTCATACGATCCGGCCTCGTGGCGCGGGGAGGATGGGAAGCTTCTCGGCGACGAGTACGGGATGGGCGGGCGCGGCGATGTCACCGGACAATACGCAGCGCTTTGCCTCGGTTGGGACAAAGCCAGGTTTGCCGATCTCACCCCGAATGCCGCGCCGGCCGTTGTGAGTGCTGAAAAGCCGAAAGCAACCCAAACGGCCACCCGGAAGGGCAAGACGGGTCAATCGGTGAGTGTCGGCCGCAGCGGCAAGGCCCCCGGGGGGACCGTCATTTCGAGCAGCGGGCTTGGCACCGCGAAAGCTGAAGCAAAGGCCGTGATTTACAGAGGCGTCCATGAAGGAGAACTGTCTGGGATACGGCGCGCCGGAAAACCTCAAGGATTGCATGGAACGCGCGCGCAAACGCTACCAGAACGAGACATTCACATTTCGCGCGGATTGCAAGAAGCACACCATTGTTGCCGCATCAGGCAAACACTTCAAACTTGTTGGTTACGACAAGATGATCCTCTGGCAAGGCGATGATGGCGCAACGCTTGATGGCAGCAATGTCAGTGACGCTGGCGGCGTGACCGGACAATACGCGGTTCTGTGCCACGACGGCAGCCGGGAAGCAGTGGCAAAGGTCGCCCGGACGATCAAGCCACCAGCCAGGCCGGAGAAGCCGCAACAGGCCAGGGCGAAGGCCGTCTCCATGCCATCGGGCGGGAAGGCCGTTGGGTCCATCCCCAAGGGGTTCCAGGGCTTGTGGGGCGACAAAAAATCCTGTGCGGCGTCGCGCCGGGGTGATGTTGGCGAAGACATGGCTTACGACGTCAAACCCAGGCTGTTCGGCAACTACTTCTCGATGTGCGAGGTCCGCAAGGTGCGGCAGCTGTCGGCCAACAAGATCGCCATCTATGCCCGATGCGGTGAGGAGGGCGGGCTGGACGAGGGTGACGATGGCCAGCGCCTTGTGACCATGACCAGAACAAATCAGCGGATGACTGTGCGGGTCCAGCACATGAATCCCGGCGCAAGCCTGCCGAGAGAGCTTGCTGACCAGACGTGGGCGATCCCCGCCTGCCGGTAGATTCACCAGACTCGCACAGGTTGTGAACAGGGGCTTAATCGCCCCGTCTCAAAACTGTCATGCAACTGTAACATTGGAGGTCTATTGGCTCCTCGTGGCGGCGGGAAACCGGTGCCCAGGAGCCTGATGTGACAGATTGTTCCCTGGCTCCATCCCAATTCTAGACGATCCACGTCCGAACAGGAGCAGGCTCCACATGAACAAATTTTTTCTCACCGCTTCGGCGGCAGCGCTCGCGCTTGGCCTTTCGGCAGGCGCTTCCCTCGCCCAGAACCGCGACACCATCCAGATCGCTGGTTCTTCTACCGTTCTGCCTTTCGCCTCAATCGTCGCCGAAGAATTCGGCAACTCCTTCCCTGACTTCAAGGCTCCGGTCGTCGGTTCCGGCGGCACAGGTGGCGGCCTGAAGCAGTTCTGCGAAGGCGTCGGCGCAAACACCATCGACATCGCCAATGCATCGCGCGCCATTCGTGACGCCGAGATCGAAGTCTGCAAGGCCAATGGCGTAACCAAGATCCTCGAAGTGCGCTTCGGCTATGATGGCATCGTGTTCGCCACCAGCGCCAGCCAGGGTGACTTCAAGCTTGAGCCGGTTCACGTGTTCAAGGCGATTGCCGCCCAGGTTGCTGTTGACGGCAAGCTCGTCGCCAACCCTTACAAGACCTGGAACGAGATCGACCCGTCGCTCCCGGCGCAGGAAATCAACGTCGCCATCCCCGGCTCGAACCACGGCACCCGCGAAGTGTTCCAGGAGAAGGTCATTGCTCCCGGTGCCAAGGCTGCCGGCCTGCCTGAACTGAGCAAGGAAGAGCTCGAGAAGGTATCGACCACGTTCCGTCAGGACGTTGTTGTCGAGATCGCCGGTGACTACACCGAGACGCTCGCCCGCCTGCAGGCCAACCCGGCCACCGTTGGCGTGTTCGGCCTCTCGTTCTACGACCAGAACAAGGACAAGCTGAAGGTTGCCACCGTCTCCGGTATCACGCCTTCGCTCGACACCATCGCCAAGGGCGAATACCCGGTCTCGCGTCCGATCTACTTCTACGTCAAGGGCGAGCATATCGGCCAGATCCCCGGCCTCGCCGAGTACACCGAGTTCTTCCTCTCCGACCAGATGTCGGGCAGCGAAGGTGCTCTCGTTGACGCCGGCCTGATCCCGCAGCCCGATGCTGACCGCGCTGCCGTGGTCGAGGCGTTCAAGGCTGGCAAGGCCGTCGGCACCAACTAACCACCTGCCAGCGGCGGCGTCATCTGGCGTCGCCGCTTCGCTTTTCCGCGCAGCTGTGACAGCCGGAGCTTGCTGACGTGAACAGTCTGATCGTTGTTGTTTTTCTTCTCGTGCTCCTGTCGATCGGCTACCAGGTCGGCCTGAGCCGGGGCAGGGTTGTCGCCTCCGCCGCCAGGCGCGACATGCATTCGCGGCCCAACTATCACGGCCTTCTGGTTGCGCTGTGGTGTGTCATCCCGGCAGCTATCGTCCTGCTGTTGTGGGCATTCCTGTCCGGCACCATTGTCGGCAATCATGTCCGCGCCTTCGTCCCTGCAGAAGTGCTAAATGGTGATCCGAATGTGTTGCGCGAATCCATGCAGCGCATCGAGCAGATCGCCAGCGGTTTTGGTGTTATCGGCACGCCGCAGCCCTATGAGCTTGCCGCCGGCGAGTCCCTTGCCTCCTTCCGCAACAACACATTCTGGCTGGTCATTGCCGCCGCCGCTGTGTTCGGTATTGCCGGACTGCTGCTCACTACCCGCCGCATCGCGCCGCGCCTTCGTGCCCGCAACGAATTTGAAATGGCTGTACGTGTGGCGCTGGTCGCCTGCTCGGCCATCGCCATCCTGACCACGGTCGGCATTGTCGCCTCGCTGCTCACGGAAGCGCTGCGCTTCTTCAGCTTCGTCAATCCGCTCGACTTCTTCTTCGGCACCGTGTGGAACCCTGGTTTCTCGACCACGGGCGATGGCGCAACCGGCCAGTACGGTCTGCTGCCGCTGCTCTGGGGCACCGTCATGGTCAGCTTCATCGCCATGTGCGTGGCGATCCCGGTCGGCCTGCTCTCTGCCATCTACATGGCCGAATATGCGCACCCGCGCGTACGCGCTGTGGCCAAGCCGATCATCGAAATCCTCGCCGGCATTCCCTCGGTCATCTACGGCGTGTTCGCGCTGATCACGCTCGGGCCGATGCTCAGCCAGTTCGGTGACCTGATCGGCGTACCGATCCGCGCCACCAGCGCGCTCACCGCCGGCATCGCCATGGGCCTGATGATCGTGCCTTTCGTTTCGTCGCTGTCGGATGACATCATCACCCAGGTGCCACGCGCCATGCGTGATGGCTCGCTCGGCATTGGCGCGACCAAGTCGGAGACGATCCGCCGCGTGGTTCTGCCCGCAGCTCTGCCCGGCATTGTCGGTGCCTTCATGCTGGCCATCTCCAAGGCTTTCGGCGAGACCATGATCGTGGTGCTCGCGGCGGGCAATGCGCCGATCCTGCGCGCCAATCCGTTCGACGCCGCCTCAACCGTGACGGTCTCCATCGTCAACCAGCTGACCGGTGACACCAACTTTGCCAGCCCGCAGTCGCTTGTCGCCTTCGCGCTCGGCCTCACTTTGTTTGTGATGACGCTCGTCCTCAATGTCATCGCGCTCTACGTGGTGCGCAAGTATCGGGAGCAGTACGAATAGCATGTCAAATTCTGACGCATCCCACATGCCAGTGGAATCCAACGAAGAGCGGCTGAAGCGCATCAAGAAGTCGCTCACCGGCCGCCGCCGCGCGGAGATGCGCTTCCGCGCCTACGGCATCGGTGCCATCGCGATTGCGGTCGGCTTCGTGTTCTTCCTGTTCGGCTCGATCCTGATCCACGGTCTGCCGGCCTTCTGGCAGCCGACGGTTGACCTGAAGGTCACCTTCGACCCGGCAATCGTGAAGGTTGAGCCCAAGCCTGAACAGCAGCCGGGCCAGTCCGGTGCCGAGTTCCAGCGGGCGTCGCTCGACTGGCAGCGTGCGGTGACCATGGTCAACTGGAACAAGGTGATCGAAAATGGGATCCGCACCAGCGCGCCAAATGTCGATTTCACCGCGCGCGACGCGCAGGCTTTGATCTCGAACAACCAGCGCTTCCGCCTGCGCGACATGTTTGTCGAAAACCCCGACCTGCTTGGCCAGACGGTCGATGTCTCGCTGCTCGCCGGAGCCAATGTCGATACCTGGCTCAAGGGCAATATCGACCGCTCGCTGCCGGACAATCAGCAGCAGTTGTCGGCTGCCACACGCACGCTGGCCGATACGTTTTACGAGAACGGCACGATCCGCATGGTGTTCTCCAGCGTGCTCTTCACCAATGCCGACTCGCGTGGTGCTCCAGCTGAAGCCGGTCTGCTCGGTGCCTTCATCGGCTCGCTCTACATGATGCTGATCGTTGTCATCCTCGCGGTGCCGATCGGCGTTGCGGCTGCAATCTACCTTGAAGAGTTCGCGCCGAAGAACCGCATCACCGATCTGATCGAGGTGAACATCAACAACCTCGCCGCTGTGCCCTCTATTGTCTTTGGTCTGCTGGGCGCGGCCGTCTTCATCAACTACTTCCGGCTGCCGCTTTCGGCTCCGCTGGCGGGTGGTCTGGTGCTGGTTCTGATGACCCTGCCCACCATCATCATTGCCACCCGCAATGCGCTGAAGGCAGTGTCGCCATCAATCCGCCAGGCGGCACTTGGCCTTGGTGCCTCGAAGACGCAGATGGTGTTCCACCACGTTCTGCCGATCACCTATCCGGGCATCCTGACCGCGACCATCATCGGCGTCGCGCAGGCGCTCGGTGAAACGGCACCGCTGCTTCTCATCGGCATGAACGCCTTCGTCGCCACCCTGCCGGCCACGCCGCTAGACCAGTCCACCGCTCTGCCCGTCCAGATCTTCCTCTGGGAAGGCAACGAAAACCGCAATTACTTTGAGCCACGCACCGCCGCAGCAATCATCATCCTTCTGGCTGTGATGCTGTGTCTCAACGCAGTCGCCATCTATCTTCGTTCGCGTTTCGAACGCCGTCAGTAGGAATTCCGGAGATGTCCACCATGTCAGCCCTGACCCCGATTGCCGTAGAGGCGGAAGTCCAGCGCAGCGTGAAGCCGCAGCAGGGCGTGAAGTTCGAGACCATCCGCACGCCGGATGCGCAGCCGCGCCCGACCCGCATCAGCGCCAAGGACGTCAACGTATTCTACGGCGCCAAGCAGGCGCTGTTCGGCGTGTCCATCGACATCCCGGAAAAGGCGGTTACTGCATTCATCGGCCCCTCGGGCTGCGGCAAGTCCACTTTTCTGCGCTGCCTGAACCGCATGAACGACACGATTGAAGGCGCGCGCATCGAAGGCACCATCAAGCTCGACAAGGATGATCTCTATGATCCGCGTCTCGACGTGGTCGAGCTGCGCGCCCGCATCGGCATGGTGTTCCAGAAGCCGAATCCCTTCCCCAAGACGATCTTCGAAAACGTCGCCTATGGGCCACGCATTCATGGCCTGGCCCGTTCGAAGACCGACCTCGAAGAAATCGTGGTGACCAGCCTGAAGAAGGCGTCGCTGTTCGAAGAGGTGAAGGACCGCCTGCACGAGGTCGGCACCGGCCTGTCGGGCGGCCAGCAGCAGCGCCTGTGCATTGCACGCGCCATCGCCGTTTCGCCTGAAGTCATCCTCATGGACGAGCCTTGCTCGGCGCTTGACCCGATCGCCACCGCGAAGGTCGAGGAACTCATCGACGAGCTGCGCGCGAACTACACGATCATCATCGTGACGCACTCCATGCAGCAGGCGGCCCGCGTCTCGCAGCGCACTGCTTTCTTCCATCTGGGCGTGCTGGTCGAGGAAGGTCCGACCGAGAAGATTTTCACCAATCCGGTTGAGAAGCGCACCCAGGATTACATCACTGGTCGGTTCGGCTGATCGCGAAGGGAAAGTCACTTATGGGCGAGCATACAGTCTCCCAGTTCGACGTCGAACTGACCGAAATCGACCAGCTGATCCGCAAGATGGGCGACACCGCAGGCTCGATGGTCAGCGCCTCCATCGATGCGCTTTTGTCGAGCGATACCGCGCAGGCACAGCGAGTCGTCTCCGAAGACGCGATCATGGATTCCTACCAGCGCGATCTCGACAACCGTGCCATCACGCTGATCGGCCGCCGCCAGCCAATGGCGCAGGATTTGCGCGCAGTGGTCGGTGCGATCCGTATGGCCGGTGACATGGAGCGCATCGGCGATCTCGCCAAGAACATCGCCAAGCGCGTCAACGCGGTTGGCCAGGCTGCGATCTCCAGGCGCCTGTCGCATGGCATTGATGGCATGGCCAAGCTGGTGTTGTCGCAGGTCAATGATGTCATCGACAAATATGTAGCTCGCGACGCCGAGGGCCTCGCCACTCTGCGCGACGAGGACGAGAAGATCGACGTGCGTTACACCGCCGTGTTCCGCGAGCTTTTGACCTACATGATGGAAGACCCGCGCAACATCACGGCCTGCACACATCTCTTGTTCTGCGCCAAGAACCTGGAGCGCATCGGCGACCATGTTACCAATATCGCTGAAAACGCGTATTATGTTGTGACAGGCGAACAGCTGCCGGCCTCGCGGCCCAAGCATGATGAGACGACGGCGGCGATTGTTGGAGCATAAGGTGTGGCGTCTCACGAGTGATGTCCTCTCTGGTGCCGTCATCCTCGGGCTTGACCCGAGGATCTGCGGCTATTGAATTTCAGAGCCGGTCCAGAATCGGCATTGGTGTGCGTCTGTCAGTAGATCCTCGGGTCAAGCCCGAGGATGACGGAGGTCGAAAGCGGGCGCTGGTGCAGGGAATAACTGAATGATCGCAGCAAAGATCATGGTGGTCGAGGACGAGGAGCCGCTGGGCGTGCTCCTGCGTTACAATCTGGAAGCCGAGGGCTATCAGGTCGAAGTCATCACGCGCGGCGATGAGGCCGAGATTCGTCTGCAGGAAAACGTGCCGGACCTACTGGTGCTCGACTGGATGGTGCCTGCCGTCTCCGGCATCGAGCTCTGCCGCCGCCTACGTATGCGCCCCGAGACCGAGCGCCTACCGGTCATTATGCTGACTGCACGCGGCGAGGAATCCGACCGTGTGCGCGGCCTCTCCACCGGTGCCGACG
>CAYZQP010000008.1:13143-28068 GCA_964480545.1 uncultured Mesorhizobium sp.
GACGATTATCTGGTCAAGCCCTTCTCAACGCCGGAGTTCCTGGCCCGCATCAAGGCGCTACTGCGCCGCGCCAAGCCGGAAGTGCTGTCATCCGTGCTGAAGGTCGGCGACATTGTGCTCGACCGCGAGCAGCACCGCGTCTACCGTAAGAAGAGCGAGTTGAAGCTCGGGCCGACCGAGTTCAAGCTGCTGGAGTTCATGATGCGGCACCCGGGCCGTGTGTTCTCGCGCTCACAGCTGCTCGACAATGTCTGGGGCGAGACGATCTACATCGACGAGCGTACCGTCGATGTGCATGTCGGCCGGTTGCGCAAGGCGGTCAACACCAACCGCATGCCCGATGTCATCCGGACCATCCGCGGTGCTGGCTACGCTATCCGGGAAGAGTAGTTAGCGTTTGGCTTCTGCGAGTTGGTCGCGGACATCCATCAGCACGAAGCCGAGCAAGTTCTCGCCCCGCCATTGCAGCGGATTTGCCGCGCGAGCGTCGTCCGCTGCCAACCCGATGCCCCAAATGCGATCCACAGGGCTGGCCTCAACGAGCACCTTTGAACCCGTGTTCAGCAGAAAGCGGCCGAGGTCGGCGTGCTGAGAGAATTTGGCGATATTGCCTTTGGTTACAATTGACCGCTTGGCAGCGTCCCAACGCTCAGCATCAAAATTGCGTACCTCGCGCCCGATGGCTTTTGCCTGCTTGGGCGAACCGGCACTGGCAATCGCCTTCGCCGCTGCCTCATCGCCGAAGAGGCGCGCCTTGCCACCCATCATCCAATGCTCTGCAGTCGCCCAGCGAACACCATCAACGACAAATGGGGCTGGCCACCACTGGCTGAAACAGGAGGTACTGACGGCACCGTTCTTTGATGGCTTATGTCCCCAGAATGGCAGCATCGCCGGCCGTTTTCCAGCTCTCCAGGCAGCTTCGAGTGATGGGCGGTCGTGGCTCATGCTTTGGGTTGAAGCAGAGTCAGGTTTGATCGTCAAACACCTTCATGGCCCAGCAGCGCCGCTATTCAGTCTGTGCGCCGCTATTCAGTCTGGGCGGCAAGCCGCCGGGCCAGGATACCGAGCAGGATCACGGCAATGACCAGAAACCCCGCGCAGACAATCCAGGCCACAGGTGTGGAGTAGAGCTCAGCGATAGCACCCGCCAGAACCAGACCCAGGGCTGCGCCGAGTTGTTGTATCAGTGACCTCAGAGACAGCATTGTGGAGCGCTGACGGTCTTCTACGCACCTATGCAGGATGCTGCTGGCCGGCGTCTCGGAAACACCGAGGAGAACAGAATAGAGGATGAAAACCGTCGCAAAGCCGGCGATGCTGCCTTGCAAAGCCAATGCGATCTGAACGACCGCCAGACATGCAAAAACCGCCGCAAGTGTAGTCGCGTGCCGCCGCCTGAAGGTCCGGCTGACCCATGGAGACAACCATGCGCCGAATGCGATTGCGAAGAAATAGGCAGCGGTCAGGACACCGATGATCGTATTCGCATAGCCTTCCCCCAACATGGGCTTTGCCCAGGTCGGCCAGAGCACTTCTAGCGGGTTGGTTGCCATCAGGAAGAATGCCAGAGCTGCCAAAAGCACCGACAATGCCGGATGCTTCAGCGCGAGAAGACCAGCGTCCCTGATCACCGATGGCACAGTTGCGAACCCCTGTTTCAGTGCATGCGAATTCCGTGGGCGCGGTTCTTCCGCAATGAAAAGCAGGGTGTAGACGAGCACGCCAAGCATCACGGCAAAGCTCGCCGCGTACGACACATCATAGACGCTGAAGCCCAGCCTCTCTGCCACCGGGCCAACGAGATCGGGCAGAAGGCCGCCAAAGACAGCCCCCACTGCCAGGCCCATGGCATTGGCCCAATGGGCTTTTGCGAGCGCGGGTTGAACGTCCACATCCGGCGCAACCGTTCTGAACGTTTCAACGAACCAGGCGTCGAGCGTGCCTGACCGTAGCGCGCGACCAAAGCCGATGCAGGCAAACGAGAGCGCAAGAACATAGAAGTCGCTTGTCGAGAGGAAGAGTGCGAGTGAGATCAAGCTGACGACAGCTGCGAGCAGAAAGACCGGCTTGCGTCCAGTGATGTCGGCCAACCCGCCGAACGGGAGCTCCAACACGATCGTCGTCAGTGAGTAGACCCCGAAAAGGAGAGAAATCTGGAAGAGGTCCATGCCTCGGTCGGTCAAGGCCAGTGCAACAACGGCAACCGTCAGGCCCATCGCAAAACGATCGAGAAACTGGTGGAGCTGAAACACCCGGATGTGCCGTCTCGCCTCAGCGGTCAGCGCAGCGAAGGAGAAATCCAGCTCGGTTGCCATGGTCGCAGCTTCGGCTTTGCTGCCAACTTGCGCAATACTCAGCTCATCTTAACTTCAACCAGTCTTCCAGATAGTCCACGAAGACTTTTACGCGTGGCAGCCGGAAGCGTCCGCGCGGCATCAGCGCCCAGATACCGAGTTCGTCCGCGGCGTTGAGGTCGCGCATGATCTCGACCAGCCTGCCATCGCGCAGCGCGGGGCCAATCACGACATCCGCCAGACGCAGAATTCCAACATCAAGCATCGCCATGTCAGCCAGCAGTGCAATGTTGTCGCCGCTCAGAGTGCCGCGCGGTTTGAACTGCACGACACGCTTGCCATCCCGCAGCGGCCAGGTGGAAAGCGCCGACTGTGTCGTCAGCGCCAGGCAGTTGTGGCCCTCGAGATCGGCAATCGTCTTCGGCTCGCCGTGCCGCGCCAGATAGGCGGGCGAAGCGCACATCACCCGACGTGCTGAAGCGAGTTTGTGCGAGACCAGGCCCTCGGCGGGGCCAGCGCTGCCACGGATGACCACATCGATCTGCTCTGCAACCGGATCAACCAGACGATCGGTCAGCGACAGGTCAACCTGGATGTCAGGATAGGCGGCAAGAAATCCGGCAATCGCCGGCGGCAGCAGCTGTCGTCCAAGCCCGGCACCGGCATTCACCCGCAGCAGGCCCTTTGGTTGAACTCTGGCCGCCGACACTTCGATATCGGTCGCCTCGATGAGGTCAAGCACCTCACGCGCCCGCTGCACATAAAGCGCACCCTCAACCGTCAGCGCCAGCCGTCGCGTTGTGCGGTTGATCAGTCGGACGCCCAGACGATCCTCGACACGCGAGACCAGTTTGGACAGCGCTGAAGGCGTGAGCCGCAGGTCTTCTGCTGCACGGGCAAAGGAACCGAGTTCGGCCACGCGAACCATCGCCTGCATATCAGAAACAGAGCTTGCCATTCATGAACCAGTTTCATGAGTATGCAGTTGTTATAGAAGATTATTGCTCTGGAGAGAAGGATTACACTCCTGGCCTTTACGGAGCAGCCGCGATGTCGCAACCGCCAATCGACTATGCGCACTATCGAGCAATCGCCGTGACCGAGAGACGCCTGGCCATCCAGCTGTTTCCAGGGCAAGCTTCAAATCTGATACGCCATAAGCTGGGTGCAGCGTTCTCGCGTCTGTCCAGTCAGCGCACAACACCGGGGCCGACCCGAACATCCGAAGCACTGGCTACACCTGTCAGGGATGAGTGAGAGCCCGCTACTCGTCTCCGAGCGTGTAACCGACCAGGTGCTGGGCCCAATAGTTGAAGCCGGCCGCTGAGGCGTGAAACCCGTCATGGCAGAAGCCTGTCTGCGGGTCGCGGATCGGCAGACGTGTGGCGCAGATTGCGCTGCGCTCGGCGCACAGGCGCTTTCCGAGGCGGTTGAAGGCCTGGGCACGGATTTCCAGGATTTTACCAAGCGCTGTCGGGATGGCGGGAACACTGGTGAACTCGACCACCGGAGACCAGACCACACGCGCTTCCGGCCATTTTGCTTTCAGCGCATACAACATGCCGCCGAAATTGCGCTTGAAGGCCGGGACAGTGTGAAAATTCTTGCAGTCGTTGGTGCCTATCGAAAGCACGATATGCGTCCAGCCGCCCCGCTCAAGATTGGGGATGACGAGGTCACGGATCTCCTTCGAGACTGCCGAGGAGAAGCCGGCCATGCGCCAGTTCACCTCGCGTCCGGTGTGCTCATGCAGATGCCGGGCGAGCTGCGGGCCGAGGCTGTCTTCGGTCCGGTCGACGCCTACGCCAGCCGCCGACGAATCACCGAGCATCAAAAGATTGATTGCCGGGCCCGTCCCATCGAACGTTCCGGATATCGGGCCGTTGGCAGGTGTCAGCCGCTGGGTGCGCATGCGCACGCCAATGCCCTGCCAGATATAGATTGGAAACGCGAGCCAGGTCAGCAGCGGCAGGAGGAAACGGGACATGTGTACTGTGTTGCGCGATGTTCCCGCCACCGGCAAGTGGTTATTAACTTACTTCGGGTCAGTTTACTGGAAGAACTCACACATTCATGATAACCTGTGGTTGTGGCTCCTTAGGGGCTAACTCACATGATCGCTGACTGGAACTTGATGGCGACAAACCGGATGCGCCGGGTTGCTGCTCTTGCCAGCGTGGACCGGAACGGGTAGCCAACAAGTCGCGGGAAGGCGATCTTCGAGAGGAACCTGCAAGGGTGATGGTAGATCGCGACGTAGCCAATCTTGGCGCGGATGAACGCGCCGAGATAATCGATGGAATCTACGAGGTTGCCATCGATCCTGAACGCTATGAGGCCCTGCTTGAGCTCTGGGAGAGCAAGCTTGCGCCGTTGCGTGCGGCCAGCAACCATGCCTTTACCGATACCCGGCTGGAGCAGCATGCTGCGAGAGCGTTGCTCTTCCTCGACCGCTATGATGAAAGCGCGGCCCGCAGCGGCGTACAGGCGGCGCTGGACGAAATCGGCCGCACTGCCGGGTTCGGCAGCAGTAACGGCCAGGAAATATCCCATGCGAATTCAGCCGCGACCGACCTGTTCAACGTGCAGGCTGGAAGCCGGTTGCGAGACCTTCCCATCGAGCCGGAGGATGCTGATGAACTCGGCAAGTCGATCCGGGCGGCCATCAACGGAACGGATAATCGCCCCACGGTGGTACGTGCGCACTCGACGCGCACCGGTGGGCCGATCGTCTTTCGCATTCGCTGTATCCAGGAAGTGGATACCGTGCTCGCGCTGGTCATTACTTCCGAGTTTGTCTGGCCCGAGGGGCTGACCGAAACCATGCGCGAGGCGTTCGATCTCACGCTGGCCGAGGTTGAGGTCGTCCGTGCGGTGACATCCGGCCTTGCACCGAAGGAAATCGCCCGGAGCCGCGGCCGCTCGCTGGACACCGTCCGCACCCAGATCAAGTCTATTCTGGCCAAGACCGAAACCCGTTCCCAGTCCGAGCTGGTTCGTGTCACCCTTGGCCTCATGGACGTTGCCGGTGATACGCCGTCGTCATCGGTTCGTTCCCAGGTCTCGGACCATGTGCGGAAGATCCCGTTTTCGTCGATCACGCTTTCTGACGGCAGGCGCTACGACTACCTCGAGTTTGGCGACCCGGCCGGTCGTCCATGCATCTATTTTCCGACTGGCTACAGTATGAGTCGCTGGCCGGCCAGTGCCGAACTCGCGGCCGAGCGCCGGCGGTTGCGCATCATTTCCCCGATACGGGCAGGTTACGGCCACTCGTCGCCGCCGCCGGCAGATGCGCACTATTCGCAACAGATCGCGTCTGACGTTCTGGAATTGCTGCAGAACCTTGGCATTGCCCGGACGGCAATCATTGCAATGTGGGGCGACCTACGCCATGCGGCGCGGCTGGCAATGCTCGACCCTGATCGTGTTTCCGGCATTGTTGCCTGCGCTGCGTTCTTGCCTGTGCGCTCTGCCGGTCAATATGACCGTATGGGCAAGTGGCAGCGCTTCATCCTCGCCAATGCCCGCTATGCGCCCTCCCTGTTGCCCTTCCTGGTGAAGGCCGCCTACTCAATGGCGCGACGGCTGGGAAAGGAGCGCTTCGCAAAGCTCGTTCATGCAAGGTCCGAGTCTGATTTGCGAACCTTCGAGATACCCGAGGTCAAGCAGGCAATACTGCTGGGCAGTGACGTCTTTCTGAGCAACGAGTTCAGGACACATGAAACATTCGCTCGCGGGCTGGTCGATAGCCAGACGGACTGGAGCGACATTGTGCGCGCATGCCCTGTTCCGGTGCGTGTCCTCTATGGCGACGGGGACCCTACAAACCCGGTAGAGACCATGCGTGAACTGTTGCCGCTTTATCCCAATCTCAAGGCAGAGTTTGTCCAGGGAGCTGGGCAACTGCTGCTGTTCCAGGACATTCCCCGCGTCCTGAACATTGTCGAGGAGATGATCGACCAGACACCCGCGACCCGCGTGCCGCTATGACACAGCCGGTGTATTTCGAGGCCGGGTGACGCGCACTATGAAATATGCTACTTTGGTATTAGGCAGGCGGCTTGTGCCCGCAATGTCATCCAGATCATCAGGCAGCCAGGATTTGCCCAGCCGGGAGCCATAAATGTCGGGTCGCGACGGGTCCGTTCTGGCGGCTGAGGAGAAAGCCGAGATCATCGACGGCATCTATGATGTCGCTGTCGACCCCACCCGGTACGAGGCCCTGCTGGCAATCTGGGAAAAGCGGCTGCGCGCGCTGCAGATGTCCAACCAGTCCTTCAGCGATCCGGAAATAGAGCAGCATGCACAGCGCGCATTGCTCTTCCTCGGCAGGCTAGACGAGGCCAACGCCAGGTCGGACATCAGTGTGGCCCTGGATGAGGTCGGCAGCACTGCGGCATTCATCAGCGCGGATGGCTCTACCATATCAAGCGCCAACCCGGCAGCGTCCAAACTGTTTGACCTGGATACAGGTGCAAAGCTGGCAGCGCTGCCCATCGAGGCCGAGGATGCGCTGGCTCTGGGCCGGGCAATTCGCACGGTTGTGTCACAGGCATCGGGGCGTGACGCATTGCTGCGCGCAAGATCGGTTCGTACCGGCGGCCCCATCGCATTCCGCGTACGCCGGATCGAGAATGCAGGCGATCCTGCTGCTATTGTGGTTACGTCGGAATTCACCTGGCCAGAGGGGCTGACCGAGACATTGCGCGAGGCCTTCGATCTGACGATTGCCGAAGCCGAAATTGTACGCGCAGTAACTTCCGGGCTGTCGCCCAAGGATATCGCCGACACCCGTGGTCGCTCGCTCGACACGGTACGTACCCAGATAAAGCACATACTCGCGAAAACCCAGACGCGGTCACAGTCCGAACTTGTGCGCGTCGCGCTTGGTCTGATGGATATTGCCGACAGTGAGGCGTGGCTGACGCAACCGCCGCCGGCACCGTCAAGACTTCAGCACATTCCACTTTCGCCGATCACCTTATCGGATGGTCGGCGCTACACCTATATCGAGTTCGGTGATCCAAACGGGTTTCCGGTCCTGTATTTCCCGATGAGCTACGGGTTCGTGCGGTGGCCGATTTGCGGCGAAAATGGCGCGGCGCGGCGCGGTTTGCGTATCATCTCGGTCATCAGGGCAGGTTATGGGTCGTCATCACCTATGCCAGCTGGCGCCAGTTACCGCGAGAGAACGGCTCAGGACGCGCTTGAATTGTTGCGCGCGCTGGGGATCGGACGGGCCGCGATTATCTCGCTTGGAAACGATCTTCGCCATGCGTTGCAGCTGGCCGTGCTGGACCCGGGGCGGATTTGCGGGATCCTGGGATGCTCGGCTCTTCTGCCGATCAAAACCGCAGAGCAGTTTGCACGCATGGGCCGGTGGCACCGTATCATCCTGTCCAACGCGCGTTACGCTCCCCGGTTGCTGCCATTCCTCATCAAGGCTGCCAGCTCAATGGCCACGAGGCTTGGCAAGGACAGACTGATCGAGGCTATTCACGCCGGCTCTCCTGCCGATCTCAAAGCGTTGCAGGATCCACAGATCAGGGATGCGATCGTCAGGGGGACGGACGCAACATTGAGCGACTGGCACAGCGCCCACGATGCTTTCGCCCGCGAAATCGTTGATGGCCAGTCAGACTGGAGCGGCCTGATAGGGGCATGCCAGGTGCCTGTACATCTGCTCCAGGGCGGCGAAGACCTGCAATGTCCGCCGGCGACCGTGCGCGAACTTCTGCCGCTCTATCCAAACCTTCAGGTAGAGTTTGTGGAGAGCGCCGGACAGCTTCTGTTTTTCCAGGAGCTCCCGCGCGCGCTTGAGAAAATCGAGAAAATTATCGCGTCAAAGTAGCAGAATACCCAATGCTGGGTATGACGGCGGGCGCGCCATATGTCACTAAAATGAACATTGGCAATGAATTCCCGGTTTTGGCCGGGGGGCACCTCGGCGTCCTGCATATCCCAAGTCTGCCGGACGTCGAGGTATTACATCTCAGTGCTGCGTAAAAAGGCTCCCGGCTCCACCCCGCCGGGAGCCTTTTCTTTCGGTTTCATTAGAGGATGGTGAAAAGCGAAAAAAATCGCGCCAAAGTAGAAAATACCCAAAGCAGGGTATGACAGATCAGGCAAGGTCTGGCAAAAAACCTACATTGAAGAACGAAGACATGTTGTGACTACCCCCGCTCCGGTTTCCGGAGCTTACCTCGGCGCCCAGCATAGTCCCAAGTCCGCTGGGCGCCGAGGTTAACAAGTACTTAATGTAGTTTTTTCATTCTGAATTTTTTATTACGTCTATATCAAGATTGCAGCACGAAGGCTTCCGATATCCTCCCGATCGGAAGCCTTTGTGCTTTCAGGGCCTCTTCAGTACCTCAACGCCGGGCAGAGGCTTGCCTTCCATCCATTCCAGAAACGCGCCTCCGGCCGTCGAGATATAGGTGAAGTCGTCGCCAGCACCTGCATGGTTGAGCGCCGCGACCGTATCCCCGCCGCCTGCAACCGAGACCAGCTTGCCAGCCTTTGTGCGCTCTGCCGCGTGTCTGGCTGCCGCTACCGTCGCCGCATCGAATGGCTCCAGTTCGAATGCGCCGAGCGGCCCGTTCCACACCAGCGTCGCCGCACGGTCGATCCAGTCGTTGATGACCTTCACCGAAGCGGGGCCGGCATCGAGTATCATCGCGTCAGCAGGCACATGCTCAACGCCAACCACCTCGTTCTTCGGGTTGGCCTTGAACTCCCAGGCAATCACGGCATCGGATGGAAGAATGATCGCACACCCCGCGCCTGCCGCCTCGATCATGATCTGTTTGGCGGTTTCGGCAAGATCATGCTCGCACAGAGACTTGCCAACATTCGTGCCGCGCGCGGCCAGGAAGGTGTTTGCCATGCCGCCGCCAATGACCAGCGCGTCGACCTTCTTCACCAGGTTTGTCAGCAGGTCGATTTTCGTCGACACCTTGGCCCCGCCGACAATTGCCACCACCGGCTTCTGCGGAGAGCCGAGACCCTTTTCCAGTGCCTCAAGCTCTGCCTGCATGGTGCGGCCGGCATATGCCGGGAGCAGGTGAGCGAGCCCCTCGGTCGAGGCATGTGCCCGGTGAGCGGCCGAGAACGCGTCATTTACATAGAGATCGCCATTGGCCGCGAGGTCCTTGACGAAGGCCGGGTCATTCTTTTCCTCAGCCTTGTAGAAGCGTGAGTTCTCCAGCAGCGCAATCTCGCCGTTCCTGAGGGCGTCAACACCGGCCTTTGCGACGGCCCCGACACTGTCGCCAATGAAGGCGACCGGCCGGCCAATGACCTCAGCGGTCGCGCGGGCGATCGGCTCCAGCGAAAGCTTTGGATCTGGTCCCTCTTTGGGGCGACCGAAATGCGCCATCAACACGACCTTTGCTCCCTTGTCGGAGAGTTCGATGATGGTCGGCGCGACACGCTCGATACGTGTCAGGTCGGTGATCTTGCCGTCTTCCATCGGCACATTGAGATCGACGCGCACCAACACGCGTTTACCCGTGACATCGCCGATGTCATCGAGCGTCTTGAAGGCGGTCATGCATATTCCTCGTGCTGATTTCCTGGGCGATCTATAGACCGGTTCGCCCATTAGACAATGGCGATACTGCCGTAAACGTCAACTGGTACCTGTGAGGCCGGCACGCCCTGCCAATCTGGAGAGCAGCCCTCTGTAGATGGATGCCAGCAACGATTTTTCGTTTGGTGGCGTGGGTTCGAATGAGACGCCGATTGCGATCACTTTCCCTTTCTCGTCAACATCGCGGACAATCAATTCTATCGGTGCAAGGGTCATGCGGTCGGCATATTCCGCGCGCCCCAACCGGGCTGACATCAGTTGTCCAATCGTCAGCCTGCGTTCGCTCTCCTTCAGTGTCGCGCCATAGGCAACTTCCAGATCGGTGGCCGGGCGCGCCGGATCAACTGCGAAATCGCCAAAAATGTCTGCGTCTTCGGGATCCACCGCTGCGCGGCTCGCAAACAGCCGGTCGAGAAGGCGCGGGTATTTGTCCGAGACGAAAATATAGACGAGATCCCCTGCGACGATGCGGCCTGCATCCTGAAATTTCATCGAGCGCCCGTCGCGCACCACGAGCGACGGCCGGGCCCAGCGCGGGATGCGCTGGCCGCGCTCGACCGGGCTGCCGGCGACAACGCGGTAGGCCAGCAACTCGTGATGTGCAGAACCGGGCAGTTCAAGCTCGACCTTGTCGAGCGGGCCACTGCGTGCCGGCAGCACCAGTCCGAGCCAGCGGGCCAGTGGTCCAACGGTCCACCCCTGTACGATGAGCGATACAAGGACGACGATAAAGGCGAGATTGAAGATCAGCCGGCCGTCGGGGAGGCTGCCAAGGATCGGCAACAGCGCCAACAGCAGCGAAACTGCGCCGCGCAATCCAACCCAGGAAATGAAGAACTTCTCCTGACGCGAGAAGTCAAAGGGCAGGAGGCACAGCCAGACTGCGACAGGCCGCGCGATGAGAGCCAGTGCCAGACCAAGTGCAATTCCGACGGGCCAGATATCCAGCCACTCGCGCGGGTTTGCGTAGAGTCCCAGCACGAGAAACATGATGATCTGCGCCAGCCAGGAGAGGCCGTGGTTGAAACGCCGGATCGTTGCGGCATGCCGTACATTGGCGTTGCCCACCACCAGCCCCGCAACATAGACGGCAAGAAAACCCGAGCCGTGGACGATGCCTGCTGCGGCGAAGATCAACATCGCCAGCGCCAGCACGAAAATCGGGATCAGGCCGTGGTCGAGATCGAAGCGCTCAAGCAAGCGCACCACGGCGTAGCCGCCGGCGAGCCCCACAATACCACCGATACCCATATGTTCGACAAAACCCACACCCAGTGTGATCGATATGTTGACAGCGTCCGGGTCCAGGCGGGAGGCCAGTACCGTGACCAGTGTCAGTGTGAGAAAGATAGCGATCGGGTCGTTGGTGCCCGACTCGATTTCCAGCGTCGAGCGCAGCCGCTCGCGCAGGTTGATATTGCCGGCACGCAGCAGAAAGAACACCGCCGCCGCATCCGTCGAGGCAACGGCGGCACCGAGCAGCAGCGACTCTATCCAGTCGAGGCTGGTCAGGCTGTGGGTGATCAGGCCGAAAATGCCGGTGGTGATCAACACGCCCACTGTCGCGAGAGCGAGCGCGGGCGCAGATGCCTGTCTCAGCATTGAAACAGGCGTCCCGTAGCCGGATTCAAACAGGATCACCGCCAGCGCCAGCGAACACACAAAATAGGCCGCCTGCGCATTGTCGAACTCAATGCCGAGGCCATCTGTTCCGGAAGCCAGTCCGATTGTCAGGAACAACAGCAGCAGCGGGGCGCCAAAACGGAAAGCGATCAGGCTCGAAAACGCTGCAGCAAGCACAAGGCCTGTCCCGATCAGCGTCACGAGGTAGATCGTGTGGTCCATCCTGCTCCCTGGTTTGTCACGCCGCGCTCACGGAATTGTGAGGCTTTGCGTACAAGAAAGCAAATGGAGCAGAGGTCCTGAAATCAGAAGAGTTCGATCACGGCGTCCAGCTTCCCGATTCTGCTGTGCGGGACAACATAGCCGAGCAACTCATTGCCATCCGTCAGGCGGAACTCGCCGACAATACTCTCGTACGAGAATTCAACCTTGTTGCCGCGCACATACAAGGAATTGCCCGGAGAGCACTGATCCTTTGAATAAAGGCTTATGCAGCCCTCGCTAGGTGATGTGTACCTGACCTGATAGCTCAATAGCCCGGCAGCCCCCTCAACGAACGTTTTCGTCTCTTTTGAAGCGCTGGAGGCGGGGCGAGCCAGTTTGATGTCGAGGCGCGTCTTTTGCAGGAGCGCGTCCAGCAAAATCTGGTTGCGAATAAGTGGGTCGTTCGTCGACTTCAGCCCTTCGCGTACCGCATAATCGCGCAGTTGCGGGTTGTCAGAACATACCAGCTTGGCAAATGAAAACTGCCGGTCCAGCGGGACCGCGCCCTGCTCGATCAGTTTGTCGCGGTATTCCTTCGCCTGCTCAAGCGTCAGCTTCTCATAGCCATCCTCGCAGGCGGCATTCGCGGCCGAAGCCATCAACACCGAAGACAGAAGCGCGAGCACCGCGAGTTTCACTATTCTCATCATTTGTCCCTCATGACTGACAGAACGATCCTGGCTGCGCCAGAACCCTTTTGCGCACCGATCGCGACCACGCATTTTGGCCACAGCTCGACAGGCTGGTTCAGTCCAATGCTGGTCTGAAATCCGCGAAACGTGCTGCCCGGGATATCGCGGGAGTCACTTGCCAACTGAACATTCGAAGAGGCGAGTTGTGCAGTAAAACCGGAATATCCGCACAGATCAAACTTCTCGCCTTCAAACACAGCGAACACCGCAGGTTTTGCCTCTCCGGCATCCGGGATGGCTGCCTCTGGCGGGGCGGTTGCAGCCGGAGGCTGCCTGGGAGCCGGGTGCCGAAGTGCTGCCGCAGGATTCTCCGCCTGCGGAAGAGCAGCCTGCAGGACATCGTTCGGTCCGCTGCCCGAGGCTTGCGGCAGGGGAACATCTGCCACAACGGCAGGCGGTGGCACCGGCACTCCGGGCTGGACTGGCGGCGGAACGACCGCAGGCACCTCAGCTCCGGCTTGTGCCGGTGCAGTTTCCACATCCGGCTTCGGCGCATCGGGAGCCGGTGCCTGCTGCGGAGGCTGCGACTTCGCGAGTTGATCAAGTGTCGATTGCAGCGACTGCAGAAGCGCGTCAGTGCGTTGTTTTTCTTCCTGTGCCGGCTTGTCGTCGTCCAGCCATCGGTCAACCAGAACTGGCCCAAAAGCATAGATGGCCGGAGCCAGAGCAGCGATTGTTGCTCCGGCGATGGTCAAAACTCTTCCTCGAGGGCTCACTGACATCGTCTCTGTTCCGGGATTATCTCTAGGACGAAGGGCACGAACCACGCAACACGCCGCGATCAAACTCACGTCATGTATCGGTCAGAAATATTGCGTTGACATGCTTCCGTGCTGGCGACTATTTTGTGGCAGTCGCGCTCCTCCTGTGGGTCGAGCGTTGAATAGTTGCTTGTGAAGCGACCCCGCCAACGCTGTTCGGGAAATGCGGCTCGGACGCGACAGCCCACAAAGACACACGGAAGGGATACAATCATGACTCGGACTCTGCCCGCTCTCCATGAAGGCCACGCCCCGTATCACCTGCATCAGGCCTTTTCTGATGCGCTCGATGCATTTGAAACCTGGCTACCTGGCCAGCCGGAGCCACGGGTTCTGGTTGAAGGCCGAACTGTGCCGGTCAGCGCCGTCTTCGGGCGTATGCGCACATGTGATGATCTGCTGCCAACACGGATTGCAGATGTCGTGTTCTCCATCATCCCGACAGACTCAGTCAGCGCGCCCGAAGGTCAACTGACCTACGCCATTGTCGCGGCTCCGCTGCGCGCCAGGTGCGTGGACCGGTTCAAGAGGGTGGCTGCGGCTTTCGCTGAAGAAGGTGCAGAACCGGCCAGGCTGCGGCGTGTGCTGGCCTGACCTGGGATCTTGTTTTATGAAATTGAAGCGCCCGGCATCGTCCGGGCGTTTTCTTATTCAATGAGGCGCGTGAAGAGGGTCGGGTAATCCAGGACCAGCCCATTCTGATCAACGTGCAGGTCCGCCGCGAATGAACC
Source organism: uncultured Mesorhizobium sp. (assembly GCA_964480545.1). GTDB lineage: Bacteria > Pseudomonadota > Alphaproteobacteria > Rhizobiales > Rhizobiaceae > Mesorhizobium_G. The sequence continues at coordinate 27,106 of CAYZQP010000008.1, forward strand.
ATCGGCATTCTCGTAGCGGTAGAGCCTGCCGTCTTCGAGGCAGGTGTAACGCTGCTCGTGGACGAAGGGCTCGAACGTATCAAAGGGGATGTACACTACGCTGAGCGGCTGTGGTCCCATGCCTTTGGTCAAGCCAAGGCGACGGATCGGCAACGTGTTGGTAATGGGCGACGCCTGCAGATCAATGTCAAAGATGCCGTTGAACTGCGGCAACGGGCCGTCAGGCGTTCTCCAACGGCCTTTCCCATTTGATCTGAGGTAGAGGTCTCGTGGGCCTCCGGTTACCGATACTGTCAGTACTCGCCAGCACTCATCAAGCAGCATAGACACATTGACACCGAAGCGGCGACCTTCAAGTTCGCCAATAACGACTCCCGATATAATGATCGTGTTGCCGTCCTGCTCCAGCTCGAAGTGCTGCAAGCCCTCCTGTGGCTGGCCATCTTCGGCCAGAGGCATCCAGCGCACCGTGGTCGGTATGAGAGGTCGGAACATCGCCCGAGCCTATCAAAGCAAAACGCCCGGACAAGCCGGGCGTTTCGAACACGTTCAGAGTGGCTTTAGATCAGCTTGGCGAAGGTCACGGCGGTGTCGGCCATGCGGTTCGAGAAGCCCCACTCATTGTCGTACCAGGACAGCACCGAGACGAAGTTGCCGTCCATGACCTTGGTCTGATCCAGTGCCAGCGTCGAGCTGTGCGGGTCGTGGTTGAAGTCGATCGAGACGTTCGGGTGCGCGGTTACGGCGAGCACGCCCTTCAGCTTGCCCTTTGATGCTGCGATAACCGCGTTGTTGATCTCTTCGGCAGTGGTGCTTTTCTTCGCGATGAACTTGAAATCCACAACCGAGACGTTCGGGGTCGGCACGCGGATCGAGATGCCGTCGAGCTTGCCCTTGAGTTCCGGGATGACCAGACCGATGGCCTTGGCCGCACCGGTCGAGGTCGGGATCTGCGACAGCGCA
>CAYZQP010000009.1:0-15734 GCA_964480545.1 uncultured Mesorhizobium sp.
ATCGCATCAGGTGGAATTTAAACAAGAAAGTTTCGGCCAGATGCAGGCGCACTCGACGCCCAATCGGAGCATGCAGCCAAGTGTTAACTCCGAGGGGTTCAGGGCGTTTGCGAGAGGTCGCCCGTCTTGGCCCCCGCCTCGTGCTCGCGCAAAACCGCGATGATCTGCTCTTCCGTAAATCGCTTCCGCTTCATCTGTCCGTCCTTCATATGACGTGCCCCCCTCTGAATCGGAGCGTTTTTGGCTGGAATTTTCCACTTATGATCCCTCGATGCGAGAAGGAGAGTTCCATGAAGGCATCGAAGTTCTCGGAGGCGCAGATCGCCTTCGTGTTGAAGCAGGCTGAGGACGGAACGGCGGTCGGCGAGGTCTGCCGGAAGGCCGGGATATCGGAGACGACGTTCTACAGCTGGCGCAAGCGCTATGCCGCCTGATGCCGTCGGAGGCTAAGCGGCTGCGCCAGCTCGAGGATGAGAACGCCAAGCTGAAGCGGATCGTGGCCGACCTGTCGTTGGACAAGGCCATGCTGCATGACGTCCTGCAAGAAAGCTCTGAGGCCTTGCCCGCCGTCGCCAGCTTGTGGATCAGGTGCGGGAAGTCTGGAAGGCATCGGTGCGCAGGGCTTGTGAAGTCCTGCGCACCGACCGTTCACTCTACACCTACAAGCCCAGGCGCGGGGAGCAGGCCGCCTTGAAGCAGCGGATCAAGGAGATCTGCGAGACGCGGGTGCGCTACGGCTACCGGCGTGTGCATGCTCTCCTGATTCGGGAGGGCTGGACCATCAACATGAAGCGAACACGCAGGCTGTACAACGAGTTAGGGCTTCAGCTACGCAACAAGACACCGAAGCGGCGCGTGAAGGCGAAGTCAGGGACGATCGAACCGAGGCGACGAGATGCAACCAGACCTGGGCGATGGACTTCGTGCACGATCAGTTGGCGACGAGCAGGAAGCTGCGCGTTCTTACCATCGACACCTGGTCGCGCTTCTCGCCGGCCGTCGGCCCCCGCTTCAGCTATCGTGGCGAGGATGTCGTCGCCACGCTCGAACGGGTCTGCCGGGAGCACGGCTATCCGCAGTCGAAAAGACGGACGCGATCTGCGCTTCCGAGAATTTCGTCGCCTTCATTGAAACTCTCGTTCCCCCATCGGGGATCATAGGTGGAAAATTCCAGCTAAAAGCAGTGCGAACTTGCGGGGGATTCCTGTGCCTCTGAATGGCGGGCGAAGATAGACCCTTCAACGCAGAAAACGACGACGCGGGGGACCATTCTCAGGTCCGCCTTGCCAGTCACTGGCTTCCCTACTCTAGTGAACTCCGGAACAAAGACTTGCACCCTGTTTCGTCCTTGGAGCTTTGCCTCGTTAAGGCCTGGATGGACAGATGAAGCGGAAGCGATTTACGGAAGAGCAGATCATCGCGGTTTTGCGTGAGCACGAGGCGGGGCCAAGCGGGCGACCTTGCGCGCAAGCACGGGATCAGCGAGGCGACGCTGTATAACTGGAGGGCGAAGTATGGCGGGATGGACGCATCCGAGGCCAAACGTCTGAAGGCTTTGGAAGACGAGAACGCGAAGCTGAAGAAGCTGCTTGGGGATCAACTGGCTGGAGGCCTCGGCGCTTCGCGAACTCCTGTCAAATAAATGGTAGTACCCGCCGCCAAGCGCGAAGCCGTCGCGCATCTCAAGGCCGTGATGGGGCTGTCGGAGCGTCGGGCTTGTTGGATTGCCAATGCCGATCGCAAGATGATCCGTTACTGGCAGCGTCGGGCACCGGATTTGGAACTACGCGTCAGCCTGCGCAATCTCGCCAATGAGCGCCGGCGCTTTGGCTACCGGCGACTGTTTATCCTGCTGAGACGTGAGGGCGAACGATCCGGGATCAATCGCATCTATCTCAACTTGAATCTGGTTCCCGCGCCGGTGCGTATCGTCGTTCCCGTTTGCGGTTCACCGGCAGGCGCGGGACGGGGCTCCAGTGCCAAGTCACATCCCTTTCGCAGCTTTCATGGCGCTGTCGAGATGCATGGCACATTTGGCTGGATCGCTCAACTTCTGTGCTTCCTTGGCCATGTCCATTTCTTTCATGGCCGTCTCCTTCTTCATCGCATCGGCAACGTCAACAGCCTGCTGCGTTGCCATCATCGAAGCCTCGTCGCACTTCATCATAGCATCCTCGGCTTTCATCATGGAATCCTCAGCAAAGACAGGTCCAACGGCGACCGCGGCCAGAAGTGCTGGCACAAGGTTCCAGTTTCGCATGACATTCTCCTCTCAAAGATGGTTGGCGAGGGATGGCCCCTCGAAGTCCCATACGAACTAAAACCGCCTTTGTTACGAGGTGGAGGTCCGGGATTTGCAAATCAGCGATGGGGCTTACACCGTGGGCCTGCACGGCAAGCCACTGTCTCTGTTCTCGCATGCGTTGCTGTCCGAACGCAGATTTCATTGCAATGGTCATCTCAGCATTCCAAAGCCTGAAACAGCTCGTTCAGAAAGCGCAGCCGTTCCTGCGGGCCTTCACCTCCTATTTCCAGCTCCGCTCTAGCACTGGACGACCACGGTCCGAGGTCGTTTGTGGACGAAGTCTATCGGTTCTTTGCCGGCGCGCGCTACCGACAAGCCGAAGTCGAGAGCAACGTTGCGAGCCTCGACCAACGGGAGAAAAGCAGCCGCATTGTCGCGCTGGCGCGTATTCTCCCGTCATGTGTCGTTCTGGCGGACATTGCCGGCATCGAGGAGGACGAGGTTGTCCGTTCGATAGCGGGATCGCCTGTCGGTGAGATAATCGCCGCTCTGCTGGACGGTCATCCGTTCACACGCGTAGCTTTCACGGCGAAGCCTGGGTCGAGCCTTGGTAGCGCTGCGCTCGACGCCGCACTGAAATGCGCACATCAACGCGAGTTCCGAGTCCCCGCAGGGCTGGAACTGCAGCGCGTGCTTCGAGTCCTCAACATCGACTTCAATTCCCCGCAGGCGGACCAAACTGTCGGCGGACTGACGGCACGGCTGGCACAGATCGCCCTTCGATTTCAGAGCGACCCTTCGAGTGCGGACCGGAAGCGGTTCGGGATCGCCGGCTTGTCGGGTGCGCCGAACAGGTCGTTGAGATGGTCGCGGAAATGATTAAGCTGCCGGACGATTTCGGCCGAGAGGTGATCTTTGCAAACGGACCGAGCGATCAGAACGGGCCAGAGTGTCGTGAGGCCTCGGGCGGAAGCCACGCGGAACGACAGGCGTTCTGAATCTCGACAGCTCTGGCGACGGGCTCGATGGTGATCCATTCGGCAGGTTCACCCCGGGCGGACCTGCCCTTGTAGGAAACTGACCGGACGCGATGGCGCATAATCATTCCATCCTCGCTACGCATCAGGGAAAGTCACCCACGCTGCATCGCCTGGACTTCGCAGTGCCGCATGCCAGTCAGATAGGCACAGAGAATGTGGGCCGCTGATTGCAGCATGCGCTCTTCCGCCGCCAAAGGCCTTTGCGCTTTTCTGGTCCTGCGCGGCGAAATGACCGCAGGCATGATCTTTGCCTCTTCGATCATTGCGGGGAGGGCACTGCAGCCCTTGGATCAACTCGTTGCCGGATGGAAGCAGTCCGGCGAGGCCAACAAGGCCTGGAAGCGGCTGAAGGCTGCGGTCGCGCCGCTGATGCGACCGGCACAAGCAAAATTCGTGCTGCCCGAGGCCGTCAACGTCGAGAACCTCGTCTATATACCGCCCGGGCTCCCACCGGGAAGTGAGCCGATCATCAAGCGCATCAGCTTCGACATCCGCCCTGGCGAAACGGTGGCCCTGATTGGCCCGAGCCGAGCCGGAAAGTCGACACTGGCGAGGCGTCTGACTGGCACTGTCCAGCCGACAGGGGGCTCCGTCTCGATCGACGGCGCGGATCTGCGTACCTGGAACGACGACCAGATCGGCCGCGCGATCGGCTACCTCGCGCAGGATGTGCAGCTTTGCCGGGCATGATCGCCGAGAACGTGTCGCGCTTCGAGCCCGAGGTCAGCGACGAGCAGGTCGTGAACGCGGCAAAGCGAGCTCAGGCGCATGAACTCATCATGGGGCAACGCGAAGGCTACCAGACACGGATCGGATATTCGACCGGTGTGCTCTCCGGTGGTGAGCGGCAGCGTGTAGGATTGGCGCGGGCGTTCTTTGGCGACCCCAGGACTCTGGTGCTGGACGAACCGAACGCCAATCTTGATGCGGAGGGAGAGGCAGCGCTTGAACGTGCGCTCAGAAATGCGCGCGACAGCAAGGCGACCGTGGTGATGATCACGCATCGCATGTCAATCGCCTCTGCCTGCGACAAGGTTCTGATCTTGCGCGACGGCGCGCTCGCAGCCTTCGGTACACCCGACGAGGTGCTGCGCAGGGGCCCCCACGTCGTGGCGCAGAACTCGAATGTTGTTCAGGTGAGTGCTGGCTAGGTATGACACCCGGCCGCGGAGGTGTGATGTGACCGAAGCAAGACCCGGATGGGAAACACGCATACGCGCAGACCGGCGTTGGCCACGTCGGGCCGGCTTCCTGGCGATCATCCTGCTGGCAGGCACGTTCGGCTATTGGGCGGCGCCTGCGCCAATTGCCCGCGCGGCGGTCGCGCCGGGCAACATCGCTGCTTCCGGCCGTAACGTACTGATCCAGCACCTTGAGGGTGGGGTGATCCAGGAGGTGCTTGTCGGCGAGGGCGACCATGTGAAGCCCGGTCCTCTATATCCTCGATCCCACGAGTGCGCAGGCGAATGTCCGCCGAGCGGGACGGAGCAGAGAGCCTCACATTGCCCTCGGTCGCCGAACTGGCACCGGGCCTCGAGGGTGTGTATGAACTGGTTGCCGAGCAGCAGAAGGAGTTCGATGCCCGCCTGCAGCGCTTTGCGTCCGAGCAGGAAATTCTGCGCCAGCGCGTCGCGGCACTCAACGATGCTTCGGAAGGCGGTCGCCCAGCAACTGGCCATCGTCGAGGATGAACTTTCGCGCAAGAAGCGGCTGGTCGACAAGGGCCTGACCAATCTTTTCGAGTATACGCAGATACAGCGCAACCAATCCGACCTGATCGGCCAGGCGGGATCAATCGCCTCGCAACTGGCGGCCAATGCCACCCAGGTTATTGAGGCCAGGGAGCAGATCGAACGCACCAAGACGCAGCGCGTCGAGCGTCGTCGACGCGCGGCTGAACCCGATGGAAATCGATGCGGTGCATGTGGGGCAGGGTGCTCGCCTACGCCTGTCAGCGCTCAATGCGCGTACAACGCCAGAAGTCGCTGCTGAGGTCGTTCATGTCTCGGCGGACAGGCTGGTGGACCAGGCTACTCAGGAGGTCTACTATCGCGCACGCCTCAATATCACAGATCAGTTGCCGGCGGGCGTCGAGGCAGGAGACCCCTACCCCGGCATGCCAGTGGAAGCTTATATCGACGCTGGCGAACGAACTTTCTTCGAGTATCTCGTCCGACCGATACTGGACTCTTTCAGTAAGGCCTTCGCTGAGGAGTAAATGTGTAAATGTGGGCTCTCTACCTGCACCTGACCTACGCAATGTGCAGTAGTTGTCCACACCGCCTCTAAATATCGTTCTGGACTTGGGCCACCATTTACTCGATCACCGAAGGCCAGCTAGCACGGTCTCGACCGTAGCCGCGCGCAACTTCACAGGATCGCCCCAGCCGAACTCCGGAATGCCTATCAGATTGTAAGTCACACCCTGCATGCAGCAAAGCAACACGCGGACAATCTCGACCGTATCGCCCTTCCTGATTTCGCCACGCATCTTGGCCTCGGACACTGCGCGCGCCAGGATGGCTACCTGTTCGGCGATCAGCGGGCTTTGTGCAAAGTGCTGGTCGCCGTCCCCTTCCGGCAGGTCTTCGACCAGGAAGATGGCGCGGTAATCCGTCGGCCGGCTTAGCCAGAAATCGATGTAGGCGAGGCAGAGTGCGGCGATGCGATCGGAGGGCGCGCTCTGGGCAGAAACACGCTCCAGCAACCTGACAAGATCGGTGAAGATTGTCTGCCAGAGGAAGTGCAGCAGTCGCCGTTTGTTTGGAAACAATGCGTAGAGCGCCGACGGCTGGCAGTTCGCCCGAGCAGCGACCTTTCGCATCGATACGCCGTCATATCCACCTTCGGCAAAGAGGTCGCGCGCTGCCGCCACGATCCCTTCCCGGCGCGCCTCGATCTGCGCCTCGCTGCGTGACGGGCGTCCACGACGTGGAATTTCGGTTCGCTTCATATCGACATTGCTGCTTTTATTTTATAGAACGCGTTCTGATAATACGTTAGCATATTCGCCAATGGAATGGAGGGCTGCGGTGAGCAAGTCTAGCTGCGACGTGATTGTCGTGGGCGCCGGGCTGGCCGGCCTCAAGGCTGCGCTTGAGTTGAAGAGCGCCGGCAAGAGGGTGTTGGTGCTTGAAGCCCGCGACCGCGTCGGCGGGCGCTCGATGCCCGGCGAAATATGCGGCCAGACGGTCGATTTCGGTGGCCAGTGGGTCGCGCCACAGCAGAAGCTACTTTTGGCGCAGGCCCGCGATCTGGGCGTCGAGACTTATGCGCAGTATACCGTCGGCGCGAGCCTTGTAAGTTATTTGGATAGCGTTCAGTCCTTTACCGGGTCAGTGCCGAAATTGCCACTGCCCTCACTGATCGAGGTTGGCCTGATCGACCGGCGCTGGCAGCGTGAAACCGCCTCGCTGCCATTGGGCCAGCCTTGGCGGGCGGCACGTGCGCGCGAATGGGACGCGGAATCGGTCGAGAGCTGGATCTCAAGGAATGTCTATACGAGCGCGGCCGCAGCTTTCATCCGCGCCATTGTAGGTGCGTTCCTCTGCTCCGACGCAAGCGAGGTCTCTTACTTGTTCTTCCTTGAGATGCTGCGGGCTGGACAAGGATTGCAGGTTATGAGTGCTGTCGAGGGTGGAGCGCAGCATTACAAGTTTGCCGGTGGAGCGTGGCAGGTTGCGAAACGCATGGCGGAACGGCTTGAGAGTGATATCCGGCTGAACGCGCCGGTGCTGGCGATCGAACAGGATACCGACTCTGTCCGTGTCATCCTCTCAACGGAAAGTTATGCCGCCTCCCACGTCATTTTGGCCGTGCCGCCGCCATTGGCCGCGCGCCTGCGATTCTCGCCAGCGCTTCCCACAAAACGCATGGGTCTCTTGCAGCGCATGCCGATGGGCAATGTGATCAAGATACACGTCGCCTACCCGACACCGTTCTGGCGCAAACGCGGTCTCAACGGGTCTGTGCTTGGCGTCGGCCGGGATGTCGGCATCGTGCTCGACCAGACGCTGGTAGACGAGCGCATAGGTGTGCTGGTTGGGCTCATCGAAGGCCCGCACGCGACGATGATGAGTTCCCTCTCCGGAGAGGCCAGGCGCAGGCGCGTGCTCGCCGATCTAGTGCACTATTTTGGCGAGGATGCTGAGCAACCGCTGGGGTATACCGAGTATGATTGGAGCGTCGATGAGTGGGCAGCGGGCGGCTATGCTGCACATCTTGCCCCCGGCGTGTTGACGGGTTACGGCGACGCCCTTCGCCAGCCATTCGGTCGGATCCATTGGGCTGGCACTGAAACCGCCACAGAGTGGATGGGATATCTGGACGGCGCTCTGCAATCCGGCATCCGTTCCGCAGGCGAAGTCATGAAACCATGACCGCCGCCTACGGCAGTTTCGTTTCTGAGACGGCGATGATATCGTGAGGTAAGCAAATGATTTCTGCACCGGCAATGAAAGTCTGATCTGCTACCGCAATGATGTTGACGTGCGTCGTGCTCAGATACGCCAGTATTGGCTTTAGCATTTTCGCTTGAGGGTCAAGAGATGCCTTGGGTGCAGGAAACAAGAGTTGGTCAGCTTTCCTTCTCGACCGCGTGCCAACCGGGTACCTAGCAGTCAAGCACGCCGAAAGCCGAGGTGCCGCAAAATCTCCGTGCAATGGCGACGGGCGATCCGGCCCAAGAAATCGTAATGATGCACAGATTCAACATCGAGGCCGAGTTGCTCGGCCAGATTGAAAACGCCATCGGCCGGAATTGCCGCATGATACTTCGCAAAGAAGCCGTGCGCGGTGAAGAATTTTAGCTGAACCGCCAATCCCAGCCGCGCTGGCTCCGGTTTGCCGTAGACAGATGTCGGAAAGCTCAGGCTCCAGCGCCCGATCAAATCTCCTTTCGAAAGACCAAACCCATAAATCCGCTCCTTCTACCGAAGTGGAACGTCATTCCCCGCCAAGTTAGCCGTCAACGCATCCGTCGCGTTCCCACAACGTTTCTTCAACTTGGCCAAAATCGCAGCTTCGGGCCGACTGGGCCTAATCGGATATGATCGAAAGTGTTGCGGCGACTGGTTGAATCTGCCCAATATGCAAGTGATACCTGTCGCATGAGCCTAAGCCCGGAAAACCCTCCAGCCGTGCGGTCCAAAATCCGGGAGCACGTCATCAGGTCAAACTTGCTCGCGTCCCGATCCTTGTTTGCCATGCTCTGACGAAGTCTTTGATAGGTATGGGCGTCCCATATCGATAGCCCTGCATTAGATAAACTCCGCACCGACGGACAACGTCTTCTTCTTCGACTGTTTCGATGCCTTCGGCGACAATATCAACGCCCATCTCAGTGCAGATGTTTACGATCGCCCTGACCACGGCCGCAGAAGCCTCTTCGCGCGTTGCGCGCTGAACAAAGGCGCGGTCGAGTTTTACGACATCAATAGGCAAATCTGTGAGATAGGCTAGGGAACTGTAGCCGGTACCGAAATCATCCAGCGCCACCCTTCCACCGGAATTGCGGTAGTCTTGTAGAAGTTTCTTAGCTTCTTCCAGATCTGAGAATAGATCGTTCTCTGTCACCTCGATCTCGATCGAAGATGGCAAAAGGTTGTTGGCCATCAGTTGGTGGGTCAATGTCATCCAGAACTTGCCGTGAACCAATTGCTGCGGACTGGCATTGATCGAGATCGGCAGAGGATACCCTAGCGCGGTCTGACATGCCGCTGCAGCGGCGCAAGCTTTTCTTGTGACAAGCAGTCCGTGTTCAACGGAGAATCCAGACCGTTCGATGAGCGGCATGAACTGGCCAGGTAGAATCAGGCCACGCTGCGGGTGCCGCCAGCGCGACAGCGCCTCGGCACCCACGAGTTGGCCGGTCATAATGTCAATCTTGGGCTGAAGGTGGACCTCGAACTGCTCTGTTGCTAGCGCATAAGGCAGTTCACGCTCCAAGGTAAGCCGCTCTTTCGCGTTGAATATCATCGCCTCTGAGACGAGGATACTTCGGCTACGACCTCCAGATTTCGCCATGTAAAGCGCCATATCGACAATGCCCAGTGTCTCGTCGATATCCCGCAAGCCGCTATCGACTTTGAGAACCCCGATGGAAAGAGTCATCGTGAAGACCGTATCACCGATTCGGTAGGGCTCGCTCAATGTCTCTCGAAAAGACTCAGATCGTTGCAAGGCTTCTTGCTCCGAAGTGCATTGGTTCAGGACGACGAGAAACTCATCGCCACTCATTCGAAACACTTCTCCAGATGATCCAACTGCTGTCCTTATCCGCTCAGCAAACATCTTCAGGAGCGTGTCTGCACCTTGGTGGCCAAGCAGGTCGTTCGCAGCCTTGAAACGGTCAATGTCCAGAAACAACAGAGCCATGCCCCCAGCGCTCTCTCGTTCGAAGTGATTCCGAACGGCACGTCTGTTCAAAAGGCCGGTCAGGTCATCGGTCAGCGACAGGCGCTGTAACGTCGCGTTGGCCTCAAGCAAGGCTAGGGTCGAGTCTTCCACGCGCCCCATGAGGCCGTTGAAGGCGGAAAACAGTTCGCCTACCTCGTCCGCGGGGCGCTCTGGTACACGCACGCTTGCTTCACCACCTCTAGATCTGGAGATTGCGTTCAGCAAAACGCCCAACGGCTTGCCAAAAAGATTCTGCACGGCGGCCCAGGTGACCGAGACAATACAGAAAGTGGACAGCAGAGCCGCGACCACGACATAGCTGAGCTGCGAAAGAGCCCTGCTCGCAATCTGTCCAGTGATCGCATCAACCTCGACAACTCCGGCACGCTCTTGTATCAGCCCGTTGCGGTACAGCAGATCAACCCGTTGAGTGGCGACTTGTGTACCGCCTTCCCCACCACCAGTCAGCGAACGAATGGCAGCGCCAGTCTCGTCGAAAACGACGATCCTGGACAGGGTACCCTCAACCAGCATAGACTCCATCACTTTGTCGAGTTCGTCGTACTGCAGCCTCCACACCAACGGCGCCAGAAGCTCGGACCGCGCGCTCAAAAGCAAATCAAGATTCGTTCTAAAATTCTCTTCCGCCGATCGATAGGATAAGTAGATGAATGCAGATGCGATTGCGAGTTGGGATGTAACCGCAACCAGAACTACGACTGCAAACAGCTTAATAATTGCACGAGTCGGCCGCGCTCCGTTTGTTGCTAGACCATGGTTCATTTAGTCGCCTGTCTTCAACGCCTTAAGAACCATATCAACGGTGAGGCTTGTGCGTTCGCATCGCCTCTCGGACGAAAGAAGTTTCGTGAAATCGATGCGCTCTAGGCCTTTTTCGTCTAGAATTGGCTTCAGCTTTTGAATTGAAACCCTGTCCAACGTACTCGTGATCAAACTGATCTCCTTAGGGCTACCCGGCTGGAGGAAGGTACAGCCATTAAGATAGTCGGCGATAAGGACCATCATCCATCCGCCGCCGAGAAAATGTCCTCCGTCGGACAAAAGCATGTCGCCTCGTTCAATGCTCGTCACCGCTTCTGGGGACCAGTTCAACCCCACGACATAGGCGTTGTCACCGGGTTGGAAGCCACCTTCCTTCAACGCCTTGATCGCTCCAAGTGCCATTGGATCATTGGCAGCCCAGATTACCACGCCCTTGTCACCGCGATTTTTCAACAGCCCAAGGTAGCGACTGGTGAGCTTGTAGCTTTCCTCCAAGTTCCAGTTCGCGAAAAGGACTCGATCCAGAGCAATGTCGGTTCGACCGGAAACAACGTTGTACAGGCCCTGTGTACGGGCTATTGACGTGGCTGAAATCTCATCGCCAGCCAAACCAAGGACGTGAATTTTGCCGTCGCTGGAGCGCAGTCCTCGCATCTCGGCCGCGCCGACGAGTTGCTCTGTCATCCGCCGTCCGGCTGATTCCATATCGGGCACAACAGAACCCATAAGATAGCCTACTTGTCCAAGTTTGCCGGATAGTCTTTGCGGCTCGATCGAATGGTTGAAGAAGAGTGTCTTTATCCCGCGCTTCTCAGCTTCGATCAGTATCGGGATCGCAGCCTCTTCTTCATTAACGAGCACAAGAAAATCCGGGGCGTCTGGTTGGTTGACGATTTCCAACCCGATCTTGCGCATTTCGACCTTGCTGCGTTCGGAATAATAGACTTTCAGGTCGAGCTCTAGTTGACCCGCCGCCAGTTCCATGGTGGTCGTCACTTGATCCCAGAATCGCTCCCCCTGCTTGCCCGGATTGAGGAACGCAACGTGCGCGCGATCTGCAGCCATGACGCCATTCGTGATCAGCATCAGCCAAACGAAACACATCAGGAGCTTTGCAAGATTTGGCGACATTGTATCTCTCGACTGATGTGAGGGTACTGATAAATTCCTAGCTTAGTCTGAATCCACGCCCGCCAACCCTCTGCCCGAGCGGCGCAAAACCCGGGGGGATGGAGGTTTGCGCTACTGCCTTGGCTTTGTTGCCGGCCGCAGCATTGCCTTGGCCTCCTTGGTGCTTAGCGCAGCCGGGCGCTCGCAACGCGTCCTCATGTCGACGAACCTGCCGGTCTCGCCGGATTTCAGCATACCCGTCATCACGTCGATCGCGTGCAGCGCAGCGTCCAGCGAGCACCTGTGCGGCCGCTCTCCGCTGATGGCCAGCGCCATATCGGCCAGCCCGGCCGTGCGGTAATTGGCGCGCGGGCCTTGGTTCGCCCGGCCGAACGGATGCGCCCAAGCAGCCTTTCTCGGCTTGGCGCGATCTGTATAGCGCACCTCTCCGCCGCAGAAATTCGGATCTGGAACGAACAGCGAGCCTTCCTCGCCATAAAGCTCGATTGGCGCGTGGTTGTGGCTCCAAACGTCCCAGCTCGAATGCAGGCTGACCGAGGCGCCATTCTCGAACTCCATCAGAGAGAAGATCGTGGTCGGGGTGTTGACCGGAATCTTCTGGCCGTACCGTGGCTGCGAGGTGATCGTGCGCTCCTTGGCAGGGATCGTCGCCAGCGAGGCAACCCGCTTCACTGGTCCGATCAAGTTGATCAGGTCGGCAATGTAGTACGGTCCCAGGTCGAGCACAGGTCCGCCGCCAGGCTGGAAGAAGAAGTCAGGGTTGGGATGCCAGTGCTCCATGCCATGGCTCATGATGTGCAGCGAGCCGGAGGTGATCTTGCCCAGCTTGCCGCTGTCGATCAGGTGCCGCGCCAGCTGATGCGAGCCGCCTAGAAACGTGTCCGGCGCAGAACCGACGCGCAGCTTCTTCTTCGCCGCGAGCTTCTTCAGGTCCAGCCCTTCCTTGACCGAAAGCACGAAGGGTTTTTCCGAGTAGACGTGCTTGCCGGCGTCCAGCGCTTTGGCGGAAACCTCGTAGTGAACCGCAGGGACCGTCAGGTTCACGACGATGTCGATTTCGTCCGCCTTGAGCAGTTCGCCCACCTCCAGCGCCCGCACCCCATAGGTTACGGCGCGCGCCTTCGCCGCATCCGTGCTGATGTCCGCGCAGGCCAGGACTTCAATGCCCTTGAACATCGGGGAAAGCTCGAAATAGGTCGTCGAGATATTGCCGCAGCCGATGATCCCGACCCCGAGAGTCTTTGACAATGGAACGCTCCTAGAACTTCTTGGCCGCCGCAATGGAACGTTTGGCGAAGCTGGCCGCATCCGCCGGCTTGTCGTGCTCCATCACGAAGTGCTTGGCCTTGGTGCTGCTTTTCAGGGTTCTGACCAGACCTTTCCAGTCTACCACCCCGTGCCCGACGTCGGCCCAGCCATCCTGATCCAGGTTGTCGCCTGCCTTGGCGATATCCTTCACATGCGCCGCCACAATCCGGTTGCCAAAGGCGATCAGCCAGGGCTTCGGGTCGGTGCCGCACCTGATGATCCAGGCAATGTCAGCCTCCCATCCAATCGAGGGCGCTGCTTCCAGAATGTGGCGCATGGGGGCCGAGCCATCCGGCAGCAAGGTGAATTCGAAACTATGGTTGTGCCAGGCAAAACCGAAACCCGCCACCTGCGCCTTCTTGGCAATCTTCTCCAGCCGCTTGCCAAAGTCGATCCAGCCCTTCGTGGTAGAGGGCCTCTGGTCTGCGGCGATGTGCGGGCAGATCATGACCTTGACGCCAAGCGCCTTGGCAATTGCGGTCGCCTTGGCAAAATCCTTCTCCAGGAGATCAATCGAGAAATGCGCGGTCGGCATTTTCAAGCCGTTCTTCTTCATCTCTGAGGCAAAGGCCTTGGGGTCGTCATAGACGCCGCCAAACCCTTCCACCCGCGCATAACCCGCCTTGCCGAGGCCCTTCAACACATCGGCCCAAGGGGTGTGATTGCGCGACGAGTAGAGTTGGTAGGACCAGTCCATCAATTGACTCCTCGGCAAAGCTCTATACTCCAGAAAACAAGTATCCATACTCAGGTGCTTGGGTTCAGGCCAAGCCGCGCAATTGCTTCAACTTGGCCTTCAATCCGGCGAGTTCGCCAATGAACTCCCTCTCAATATCTTCGAGTTGCGCAAGGACATCTTCCACAAGCACATCCTTACTGCCATGCGCTCGAACCAAGCCCTCCAGCTCAATCAGCGCCACATTCAAAAACTCGGAAACTTCGTGGCTGATGAGATCGCCATCCGACGTTTGCGAATCAGCAGCCCTAGGCGTTCGATTGAACTCATAGCTGCGCGTCACCGGGAGCAATGATCCTGGCGGGCGTCGGTACTTAATGCGCAGGATATCCTTGTTCGGGTAATCACTCAGCACCGAGTAACTGGCGATTTGATCGGGATTTTCGATTCCCATCTTCCTTAGGGTTGGATACCTGTCACTCATCCTGCTCTCCTGGTTCCCGCCGGTTAGATTCGCAAACTAACTGTGACCGCTGCAGTCTGGGGGCCACCCACCGGGAGTAAGCGTGCGGCCCCCGGCTGCGCAGTCAAACTGCCTGCACAGCAAAGGTGTCATTCCCTCAATCAGATGCGCTCGCCGCTTGCCTTTGCGAACAGCGAAATCGCGCTGAGATCGACATTGAGAGACAAGTCCTGACCGACTTGCGGAAGGTCTCGCACTGCGGATCGAACGGAAAGCTTCTGGCCGGCAACTTCTGCCCAGAATAAACCCTCGGCACCCATATCCTCGGTCATGACGACCTTGCCCCTGATCGGGCCAGTCCCCACGACGAACTGTTCTGGGCGTACACCCAGAACGATTTTCTGTGAACTATACTTTCCAGGAAGTGGAAGAGTGAAACCCGTCGACACAAACACCGAACCCTTTTCACCACACTGGATCTCACCATCAATGAAGTTCATTGCCGGTGAGCCGATGAAGCCCGCAACGAAAAGATTCGCGGGTCGCGCGTAAAGTTCCGCCGGTGTTGCCAACTGCTGAATCCTGCCCAGCTTCATCACCGCTATGCGCGTAGAGAGTGTCATCGCTTCGATCTGGTCGTGCGTGACGTAAATCATCGTCGTTCCCAGTTCTTGATGCAGCCTCTTGATCTCGTACCGCAGTTCGTTGCGCAATTTGGCATCGAGATTGGAAAGTGGCTCATCGAACAAGTAGATGTCGGCCCTACGGGCCAAAGCTCGGCCGATGGCCACACGTTGGCGTTGACCACCCGAGAGCTGGCTCGGCTTTCTATCCAGATATTGGGTGATCTGCAGGAAGCCGGCAATTTCTTCGACTCTCCTGTCTTGCTCGTCCTGGGGCACGCCCGCCATCTTCATTCCGAACGAGATGTTTCGGCGCACCGACATTGTGGGGTAGAGTGCATAGGACTGGAACACCATGCCGATGCCCCGATCCTTGGGTTCTACCTCGGTCACATCGCGTGGGCCGATGCTGATCGTCCCACCAGTAACATCGGCCAGCCCAGCAATTGCAGAAAGCAACGTAGACTTTCCGCACCCGGAAGGCCCCAGAAGGACGAGGAATTCACCTGGCTCAATCTCCAGGTCGAGATTCTCGACAATCTTCAATGCACCGTAGGAAATTTCGAGGTCTTTCACAGATACGTTCTGGGTCATTGGATCAACCTTTCACAGCGCCGGCAGCAATACCGCGCACGAAGTATTTTCCGGACATGAGGTAGACGAGTAGCGGAACCAGTGATGTCAGTATCGTGGCCGCCATGTTCACGTTGTACTCCCGTTCACCAGTGACCGAGTTGACGATGTTGTTTAACTGTACCGTCATGGGCACACCTTCCGGCCGACCAAATACCAATCCGAACAGGAAATCGTTCCAGATTCCGGTCACTTGCATGATTACGGCAACGATAATGATCGGCGTCGACATCGGCAGCATCACCTGGAAAAAGATGGCGAAGAAGCCACCGCCATCCACCTTTGCCGCGTTGAACAGTTCGCGCGGTACCGACATGTAGTAGTTGCGGAACAATAGCGTCATGATCGGCATACCAAACAAGGTGTGAACGAAGACGAGACCGGTGAGGGTCTTGAAGATGCCTGCAGCTGCAAGCATTTGGGTCAAAGGATAGAG